>CANQOT010000001.1 GCA_947625555.1 uncultured Clostridia bacterium
GAGCGGCCAAATGGATCAGACTGTAAATCTGACGTCTCCGACTTCGGTGGTTCGAATCCACCTCTTCCCACCACGCATGAGGACGGCGTTGCCGTCCTTTTTGCGTGGTGGGAAGAGGTGGTAGAAAGAACCCCGATATTCTTCGGTGGTTCGCGCGAGGAGAAGGGCACGATAAGCATATTTTTCCCTCAAAGCATTCCCCTTCGACGAAGCTCCCGAGCGTAGCGAAGGGAATCCACCTCTTCCATATTCGTTTTAGGTTATCAATCCACCACGAAAGTCGTGGATAAACGAACCACGTAGTGGTTCGCCCCGCGCGCACGATTGTCTACCAAGCGCGGCACGCCCCGATTGCAGCTTCTGATTGTGCTGCGAAAATCGGCACGAGCCGCAGGCGAAGTAGTTCCCGAAGGGAACGAAGTAATCCACCTCTCGTGGCGGCAGGGTGCCCCTGCCGCCACGTAATTTCCTTTCGGTAGCCGTTAGTCAGTCCCTTTTCGTGACGGTCGAGAACCCGTTAAAGTGAGATTTTTAGTTTTCTGCAAAACCGACTATCGACAACTTGATTAAATCTTAATAAAGTGATATAATAGCCATAGATTTTCAATAATTCAACTTACGCGGGAAAATATAAACAGAGGATATTCAAATGACGATCAAGGAAGCAGAATGGCAATATCATCTCGCAGTCGAACAGTGCAAATCAGAGCATACGAAGCGGGCAAAGAAATCGCTCATAATATGGAATATAATCGCGGCGGCCTTTCTTGTGATCGGTGTAATTTTGGTGATTGTCGGGTTTACCGCTTCCCCGCAAGAGGTTTTCTACGACGGCACTCGAATATATTCATTGACTGTGACACTCGAGAGGGCGTTCGGAGTGGCGGAGATGGTCATAGGCGCCTTTATCATGATTTTGATGAACGTTGTGTTATGTAGGGCCATAAAAACGAGGCAGATCGATCTTCTGCCGTGCATCAACGATTTGTATTTGAACTACGTGAAATGCGAAGATATGAGCGGGGACGATAAAGAATTTTATAAACAAAAATTGGAAGATATCAGAAATGAGAAACTTGTAAACGCGATCCACGATGCGTCGGCCGCCATGTCGTCTGTCGTGCTGTTCAGCATGTTATGTAAATGATATTGAGGCGCCGTATCGGCTCAAAATGACGGCCGTCTCCTCCATAAGAAACGCGTAAAAAACAGTCCGCAAATTTGCTTTGCGGACTGTTTTACCGTAATCTCTTAAATCTTTTTTACAAAGGCGCGGCGGCGCTTGTGCTGGACGGCGTGGAACATCTTCCATTGGTTGATGATCGCGTGGTTATCCTCGAGGTTAAGGTTGGTCTCGCAATATTCCACCCCGTTATCGCGCATCATGTGCAAAAGTTCGTTGACGAGCACCGAGCCGATGCCCTTGTTGGTGTATTCGGGAATAACGCCGATGAGGCCGAGGTCGACCGTCTTGGGCTTCTTCACCGTTTTGAGGATGCGCAGAAGGGTGGGGAGGGTGAGCCTTCCGCCCGACTTCTTGACGGCCTCGCCGATGGCGGGGAAGATGATCCCGAGGCAGACGGGGTTCTCGTTCTCGTCGAGCACGACGCGCACGAACCGCATATCGATGATCTGGCGGAAACTCTTGATGAGCTCCCGCTTCATGTTCTCGGTAAAGGGGACGGTGCCGTAGATGTCGCTGTACGATTCATCGAGCACCTTGAAGAACTTGTCCGAATACTTCTTCAAAAAATCGTTGGTGTTCTTCGCCTCGCCCAAATGCAGGTTGTATCTTTCGAGCAGTTTTTTGGAAATGCGGTCGAGCTTGCCGTCGTCGGGGAGAAGGGAGAGGCGGTGTTCGATCCAGTCGATCTCCTTCTCGTAGCCTAGCCCCTCGATGAGTTTTTGATAGTAGGGGAAGTTATACTGTTCCTCGAAGGTGGACATCTCGTCGAAACCCTCGATGAGCAGGCCCTCGCGTTCGAGATCGGAAAAGCCGAGGGGACCGACGACTTCCTCCATGCCCTTTTCCTTCGCCCATGCCTCGACCGCGCCGAAGAGGGCGGCGGCGACTTCTTCATCGTCGATACTGTCGAAGCGGGTGAAGCGGACGCGCTTTTGCCCCCATTTCTCGTTGGCCGTGCGCTGCAAGATCCCCGAGATCCGCCCGACCGTTTTCCCGTCCCGCAGGGCGAGGAAGTAGACGGCCTCCGCCTGATCGTTATAATGATAGTCGGGGCGGAACACCCGCATCTCGTCGCCGTAGAGGGGAGGTACAAAGTTGGGTGCGTGCTTGTAAAGCGTTAAGGGGAACCGCACAAATTCCCGTTGCTGTTTCTTCGTTTTGACTTGTAGGATCTCTACCATAATCGCTATTATAAACGCGCCGTTGGGTTTTGTCAAGAAAAAAAGCGATCGCTCTTGACAGCGCGGAGAACTTCTTTTATAATAAAGCAAAAGGAGGGATCGCCATGATCGACACCATGAAACTCACCCTTCCCGCCCCCGCGGGCGAGGAATCGCGCAAGGCCTATATCTATTTGCCCGATAAAATGAAGGAGGACGAGACCTTCCCCGTCATGTACCTCTTCGACGGGCAGACGGCCTTCTTCGACGATACCGCCCCTTACGGCGAGAGCATGCTCCTCGGCGAATTTCTCAAAAAGAGAAGGACGCGCATGATGGTCGTCTCCGTCGAGGCGGACAAGGTGAACCGTATGAGCGAGTATTCGCCCTTTGCCTTCACCTCCCCGTTCGGAAACTCCACGGGCTACGGCAAGCAGCATCTCGAATGGCTGACGGGGGTGTTCAAGCCCCGCATCGACGAATGCTATCCGACGAAGCGCGACCGCGCCCACACCATGATCGCAGGCAGTTCCTTGGGCGGCCTCATGGCGCTCTATGCGATCGCGACCTTCCCCGACGTATTCTCCGCCGCGCTCGCCTTCTCCCCGAGCCTCTGGGTAAACAGGGCAGAGATGGCCCGCCTTCTTGAAGGCATA
Organism: uncultured Clostridia bacterium; assembly: GCA_947625555.1. GTDB lineage: Bacteria > Bacillota > Clostridia > Christensenellales > Borkfalkiaceae > Gallimonas. Next base: position 3,003 of record CANQOT010000001.1, read on the forward strand.
CGGCCCGACAGCGAGATCTACTTCGACTACGGCGAGAAGGAACTCACCAACTATGCCGAAGTGAAGGAGAGCTTGCAGCTCGCCTGCAACGCCCTCTTCAAGAGCGGCGCGCCCTTCGCCTTCCGCCTCGCCAAAGGCGCGGTGCATAACGAGGCGGCGTGGAAGAAGCGCCTCTCCTCCGCCTTCGATTGCTTCGAGATCACCCGCAAAAATTAAAAGATCGGCATAAAAAAAGCGGCCCCGCAGGGCCGCTTTTTGCGTGTCTGATAACGTTTGGATCTTTAATAATAAGAGGGAATATGCGACATGATCGACGGGACCGTTACCATGATGACGATAACGGCGATGACCGCGATCACGAGTTCCACGATGGAGACGATGAGACCTGCGAGCGCGAGCCCGTGGCCTTCACCCTGCAACTCCTTCGCTTTACCGAGGCCGATGATGGAGAAGATGAGCCCGAGAACGGGCACGATGAATGCAAACACGAGCCCGAGGATAGCCATTGTATTGGATTCGCGGGCGGGCGCGGGTGCGGGGGTGTACGTGGGCGCGGGCGCCTGCTGCGGTGCGGGCTGGTTCGTACTTTTGAGCGATGCGCCGCAGATGGGGCAGAAGCTCGCATTCTCAGGTACGACATTGCCGCATTTCGTACAAAACATAGAACTTCCTCCTGAAATGAAGATAGTGTTATTATAGTACGCCCTCGGGGAAATGTCAATATTTTTTTGGGCGAAGGGCTCCCGCCGCGGCATTTCTCACCGCTTTTTCGGCAGACGTGGCCGCAGATCGCTTCCACGGAAGCCCGAGGACGAAAAACACCGCCGATTTTATTTACAAACGGGGCGCAAACCGCTATAATAAAAGAAAAAAACTTCGGGTCGGATATGGTCATTTCGGCAATTTCAACGGCGGAAGGGCGGGGCGGCATCGCCGTCGTGCGCATGAGCGGCGAGGGCTGCTTGGAGATCGCAAGGAAGATGTTCTCCCGCAAAGGGGAGTTTGTTCCCAACATGATGTATGCGGGCACGATCGACGCGGGCAGCTTTTGCGACTTCGGCATGTGCGTCTATTTTCGTGCGCCCAAATCGTTCACGGGCGAGGACTCGGTGGAATTTCACTGCCACGGCGGGCAGGAGATCGCGCGCGGCATTTTGCGGCGCACGGTGGAGCTCGGCGCCCGTCTCGCCGAACGGGGGGAATTTACCAAGCGCGCCTTTCTGAACGGCAAACTCTCGCTCTCGGCGGCCGAGGGAATGGCGGATATGATCAACGCCTCCTCCGAGGCCGAGATCCGCGCGGGCTTCCTCCTCTACGGCGAAAAACTCACGGGCGAGGGCAAGCGCTTGCAGGGGCTCATAAAGACGGCGCTCGCGGGCGTCGAGGCGGACGTAGATTTCCCCGAAGAGGACCTCAATGCCGACTCCCGCACGGAAACGGGGCATACCATGTCCGAGGTCGAGGCCTCACTTTCCGCGCTCTGCGCACAGTACAGCGCGGGCAGAAAGATCAAAAACGGCGTCGCCGTCGCCATCTGCGGCAAGCCAAATGCGGGCAAGAGCACCCTCTTTAACGCCCTGCTCGGCTATGACCGCGCGATCGTCTCCGACATCGCCGGCACCACGCGCGACACGGTGGAGGGAGCCATCGAGATTTGCGGCGTGCTTTTCCGCCTCATCGATACGGCGGGCATCCGCCAAAGCGGCGACGCCATCGAACAAGAGGGCGTAAGAAGGGCGGAGCGCGCCATTGCGGCGGCCGACCTCATCCTCTATCTCAAAGAGGAGGGCGCGCGCGCGGAATTGCCCGAAGGGATCCCCGTCATCACCGTGGGCGCAAAGTGCGACCTCGGGCGCAAAGAGGGGTGCGACGTCCTCGTCTCGGCCGTCACGGGCGAGGGGATGGAGACGCTGAAAAAGTTGATGTTCGAACGCGGGTACGGGCGGGAAAACGGCGAGGCATACCTCATGGAAGAGCGGCATTATCGGGCGGCGGAGCGCGCGCTCGAAGCCGTGAAGAGGGCGCTTTCGGCCATCCGCGGCGGCCTTCCCCCCGAGCTGTATGCCGAGGACATGCGTCAGGCCTATGCCGAGCTCGGCCTGCTCTCGGGCGAAACGGCCTCCGAGAATGTCATCGCCGAGATCTTCTCCAAATTCTGCGTCGGCAAATAACCCAATCTCAAATCAAAATCGCCCGAAGGTATTTTTACCTTCGGGCGATTTTGTCATAGACAAGCTCACGCCTAAATGCCAAAATTATATTTCATTTAATTTTTCTATGAGTTTGTCCCTAGCAATACGACACAATGCTCTTATATAAAACCGATTGAATTCTCCTTCTGCCAACATGATGTTTTGGTTATACGGCATTTTTACAGACGTGAAAGTGCCGTTTGAATTTGTCCTTAAATATGTAGGATTAAATTTCCCTAAAAGAGATTGCGCCAGTGTAGCTTCGGTTCCGCTCTCAATACTTTTTAGTAATAAGGCGGGATATACTGATTTACCTACAGTAGATAATCTTTCGGATATGTAAAGAATATTTTTCTGAAGGTCATAGTTAACTTCTTCAGCCATATAGCGACGAGTTTCATTTGTTAAATTCTTAAAAGTGAACGCCATCATATTCCTCCTTTCTAAGTTTTATATACCACCCTTAAAGTTATTTCAAACGCTTTTAATATAAAAAATGGGACGCAAGTTTAGTTCAACTTACGTCCCACTTGGCGCAGAGAGAGGGATTCGAACCCCCGGATACATTCCTGCATCACACGATTTCGAGCCGTGCGCAATCGACCACTCTGCCATCTCTGCAAAAACATCTATCATTTTACACGAAACGCCGCAAAAAATCAAGGGATTTTGCGGCGTTTCTGAAATTTCTTTTTTCCGATCTACGAGAGGGGAATAAGGACGGTGAACACCGTTTTCCCATCTACGCGGTCATAATGGAGCTTCCCGCCCATGTCGTGCATGAGTTCGCGGCAGATGTAGAGCCCAAGCCCCAAATTTTGTCCCGGTATGCCACCCTCCGTCTTGTAGGGGAGGAAGGGGTCGATGTTCTCGCTCAACCCCTTGCCGTCGTCGGTGATGTTGATGATGCAATCTTTTCGAATGCGCGCACACGACAAATAGATATTCTTACAATCGGCGTGTTCGAGAGCGTTGAAGATGAGGTTGTTGAGCACCACGACGAGGGTATTTTTCCGGCAGAACGCAGAGATCTTGTCCGCGTCGAGGTGGAGATGCACGTTATTTGCCTCGCAGTCGGGGGAAAGGGCGTCGTAGACGCTCGCGAGGATCTCGGCGAGGTCGATCCGCTCGGGGTGTTCCGCCGAGAAGTTGAGCTTGGCGTATTTTTGCAGTTCGACGAGATTTTTATCCACCGCCGCGATCTTGTGTTGCACCGTGCCGAAGGTCTTTTGCCGCACGGGGTCGGTCTCCGACGCGGAGAGCTCGCCCACGAACCGTTTGATCCCGATGATGGGTTTGCGGAGATCGTGCGAGACATAGCGCAAGATCCTGTCGCGCTCCTCGACGACGCTTTTAAGATCCTCCGTCCTGCGCGCGACTTCCGCCTGCAAGTTGTTCGTCAAGTACCTGCTCGTCTGTTCCGTTCGCGCAAATTCCTTAAAGAACACGGCGATCGTGACGATGAGGATGGCGAAGAAGAGGTAGATGACGGGCTGGGAATAGGACGTGAGCGCATAGAGGGGGATGAAGGGGCTGATGACGGCCGTCGCGGCGGCGAGCACGGGCAGGGCGGCCTCGGGAATGCCGTATTGCCGCTTGAAGGAGAGATATCCCGCGCACAGGAGCACGGCCGCGGCGAGCACGATGCCGCTCACGATGCGGTAGATATGCAGTGCGCCGAAGAACGTCGGCGGGACAAAGACCATCGCCACATGCAACACGATGTTGGCCGCACCCACGCCGGAGAGCACCTTCCATACGGGGAAGTTTTTGATCTTGATGCGCATCATGAAGGTGGGCGCAAAGATGATGAACGAGAGCCCCAGCATGCCCGCCGCGGAGAGGAAATAGGGCGTGGTCGACGAACTCCACAACAGGATGCGGGAGACGCAGGTCAGCAGCACGCCCGTAAGAACGCCGATCTGGGGCAGGAAGGACAGGGAATGTTTGAGAATGCACAAGAGGACGAAGACGACGAAGGACACGGCCGCAATGATGATGCCCGCCGTCGCAAATTTGAGGTCGACCCCCACGAGGGAATCCACCTCCTGCGAGGTGCCGATGTAGGGCGTCCCGCGCATGCCCGAGAGCATCCGCCCGTCCGATTCGAAGTGGATGGTGATGAGGTGCCCCGCACGCTCGCCGATGCCCACGCCTTCGAGACTTCCGCCGTAGAAGGAGATATCGAGCCAGATCCCGCGCGTCCCGTTCTTATGTTTGGTCGTCTGCGCGAGATAATTTTGGTTATAGTCCGAAAAATCGTAGTTCGAAAGCTGTCCTGCGGTGGCGACGAGCTCTTCGTCGAGATAGACGGCCGAGGCGGCGAACACGGTGGGGATATATACCGTAAGGTGGAGATTTCCGTCATAGCCCAAGTATTTTTTCTTCATGGCGGCGAAGGTCTCCTGCGCGCCGTCGCGTTCGGCGTCGATGTGCGAGAGAACGAACTGATACGTCCCCTTGCCGTGCGCGGGAATATGCTTTTTCAGGTCGATGAGCTCGCCCTGCGGCAGTCCGTTTTTGAAGGGAACGACATATTCGCCCTCGGTGTAGTTGGCATAGGTGAGCGCGGCGAGCCCGTCGAAATCGCCCAAACGGACCGCGGCCGTCTCCTTCCCGTCGTTGTATTGGGTATAACTCGACGAGAGGGGAGCCCCGGGCGGCATCGACGCACCGAGAAAGACTGCCGCGATCAAAGCGGCAGCGAGAAGGATGGAGGCGCAGAATACGAGAAACGCGCCGTATTTTTTGAAGATTTCTTTCATGCGGTCAAGCCTTGATAAAGCTATACCCCTTTCCGTATTCGGCAACGATGAGGTTCTTGCCCGTTGCCGCCAACAGTTTTTGCCTGAGGTTGGAGATGTGATATCTTATCGCATTGGATTGGAAGCTCGGTTCCTTCCAGATGCCTTCGTAGATCTTATCGGCGGGGAAGAATTCCCCCGCGTTTTCCATGAGAAATTTGAGGGTGTTGAACTCCGTCCCCGTGAGCACGATGGGCTTTCCGCGATAATCCACCGTCCGCGCCGCGATATCGAGGGTGAGCCCGTCGAGGCACAGTTTGGATTCCGAAGAGGGGAGAAGGCGGAGCGAGAGCCGCGCTTCCAAAATTTCGGCCGAACAGGGCTTCACGATGTAATCGACTGCCCCGAGCGAAAAACCCTCGAGCATATCGTACTCGTCGGCAAGCGTCGTCATGATGATGACGGGCGGCAGCCCGCCCATGTCGAAGAGTTCGAGCCCTTCGCCGTCGGGCAGGATGAGGTCGAGGACCACGGCGTCGAACCGCCCCTCGGTCAAGGCCTCGCGCGCGTCTGCAAGTGTAGAGACCGCGACAACTTCGTTGCCCCGTTTTGCAAAATAATCTTCCGTCTCGCGCGAAAGAGCCAAGTTGTCCTCTACGATGAGCAGCCGCCTGCCCACGACAGGTTTAACCATGAATTTAGTATATTATATCCTTGCAAAACCATTCAAGAGAGAATCCCGCCCCAAATTGTTAGGAATTGTTAGTTTTACGACAACTTTCCCTAAAACGCGACATGGGGTGCTATAATGAAACGTGGCTATTTGTCTCGTCTACGCGCGCGATGAGCACGCGCGCGAGAGATAGGCGGCGGTGAGGGTTTTACCCTCATTTCGAACCGCCGCAGGCCAACGCGTCATCCTGCCCCGCGCGCACTATTTTCTACTAAGCGCGGCACGAGCGCCAATGGCGCGAAGTAGGAGCGAAGCGACCGAAGGATCCCGAAGTACGCAGTCCGTACAAAAAAATAAATGATTATCTTGCGAAAAGAGGTGACTCGAATGACGAAGAACATGAAGAAAACGAGAAGATATTCGGTAGCGGCGCTAACGATGCTCCTTTCCGCGACGTTTGCATGCGGATTGGCGTTTTCCGACCGTGGCGGGCAGGGAGGCAGCACGCTCGAAGCTGCGGCCGCCGAGCTTTCGGTCACCAAGCAAGTTTTCGGCGACGGCACCACGGGCAACGGCGGCTTTACGCATGAGCATGTCAACGACATGGTCGGCAAGATCATCAACTGGAAACGCGTCAGCGGGACCACCTATTCTCGCACGGCTGGAGATATTGAAGATAATACGCTTTCCGTTGCGCGCGTAACGGACGGCGCGCCGCGCATCAAATATTTTGCAAGCGGTAAATCGGCGGTAGGATATTACATGGTTCCGGATAAAGGTTCCAAAGCAACGATTTCGGATAGCGATTATACCCAACAGATCACAGATGCAAGTGTCACAAAGTACCTGAAATACGATCCGACGACAAAAGAGGGCTATTTCGTCGTCGGGAATGAGGGCGGCGGCGCAAGCAATTTTGAAAAAGCCTCGGCCTGGTCTGCCGCGATCAAACAAACATATACCAACGATTCGGACGTGATCAAGCAAGGCGCGGGGAATTATGCGAACGTTGCGGTCTATAACACCGTGCAGCTTTATGTCAGGGTAAAGATGCTTGAAGATTGGACTGCCACCCGCGGGGGGAAGGAGTACGACTTAGTAGAAAACGTTCCGACGGGTACATCGAAAGCGAACCATTATCAGCAAAATGCGGACGTTACGACCTTCGAAGTAATAGAAGAACAAGATGAAAAGGGAGAATCTAAGCCCAAGTTGCAAGCAAGCGGCGCAATTCAAGGGACAGAGGACGGCGCCGGAACACAAGTCAACGAACACGATCCGTTTACATTCGGGCGTCTCGGTATCCCGACAAAATCCTATGTCATTCTCGACTTGAACGGCAAAACGATCGACCGCGCCATGCCCGACAGCGGCGTGGCGAGGAACGTCGCGACGGGGAAGACGGGTGCAACGAATAACTATACCCACTCCTCGGTTTTCAACGTGGGTACATATGCGCGTTTTGAGGTCTACGATAGTACGGCGAAGGACAATGAACCCGCGGGCTCGGGCAAGATCACGGGCGGCCGTACATGGGAAGACACAAACGGCTACAATGAAAACAACGAAAATAAGGGCGGCGCGATTCATTTGGAGGTATATTCGGAAGTTACCCTGCACAGCGGCTCGCTTACCAAGAACGTCGCTTGGCTGGGCGGCTCTTTCTATGGTTTGACCCGTTCCGTATTCAACCTGTTCGATGGCGCGATCACCCAAAATTATGCGGGAAGCATGGGCGGCGGCACTTACTGCGCTTTGGATAGCCACATGGTGTTCAACGTCTACGGCGGCTTGATCGCCAACAACGCGGCAGCCAACCAAGGCGGCGGTCTTTGCGGGAATGGGGGGACTCATATTACGATCTATGGCGGCACCGTGACGGGGAATGCAGCGCGCGAGGGCGGCGGCATCCACGTCATGCAGAACAGCTACGTCAAATTTTACAACGGCAATATTTACGGGAATGCCGCAACGGGTGCAGGCGGCGGCGTCAACCTTCTCGGGACGGCGAAGGGCGTCTATATCAACGGCCCCGCGCGCATAGCCGAAAACTTCATGGTCGCAAAGGCAAAGGCGAAGGATAGCTCTACCCCGCAGGGCAGCGCGGGAAACTTCAGCAATACCGCCGACCAGCAGGATTTTATCTATGCCCATAATATCAAGACACAGGATATCCTCGATTATAAGCGGGTGCAGAGCATTACGCTCCAAGACGACAGCGGAAAGCAAATGTCCCGCCCCGACGGTTCGCCCTATACGATAAACTTCGAAGAGGCGAGCAACCTCTATCTGAACACAGGCCGCGCCAAAAACGACACAACGAACAATCCCGGCAATCTTGATTATGCCGATATCAAGGTGGAAGGGCCTTTGAGCGTAGGCGGCAAGAATGCCGAGATCTACGTCTCGCCCGCCTCCGGGCAAGCGGGCAACCGCTACGGCCGCATTATGCGCGGCTTTACCCAGTACGGCTACGACGATAACAACAACCAACGCAATACAGGCAAAGACGACGTCGATAATTGGAGCGGCACAGGCGGCGGGGCAGGCACATGGGATCATGAGCCGAGCGGCGTGGATAATTACAATTACACCGCCTATTTACGCGATCAAGACGTCAGTTACTACTTCAAGACGGACAACGGTGCCGACCTTGTCGAAAAGCAGTATGATAACGGCCCTTGGGTCGAGATCCTCGACCTTACGCATTCCCGCACGGCCGACGTGCATTGGCAGTACCGCACATTAAAATCGGGTTCGCCCGACGAAAACGGCGACGCCACTTGGGATTGGACAAACGAATGGACGGACGTACAGCCCGAATACACCTATAACGGCAAAGTCAACTGGCTCGAAGGCGTCAGGCTCATCTATAACAAGTTCGACCAGACCAACGGCTCCAACTACGATCAGATGCGCACCTACATCGTGAGCTTGCAATATGTCGATGGCAAGTACCAATTCCAGTACACCATGACCTATTATGCGCTGAAAGCGGGTAAGACAACGAGCAAGGACGCGAACGATTACGATACAAGCAAGCCCAAGGACGGGACGATCGCCTCGACGGCCGTAGGCGGATATTTCGACGTCAGCGTCGAATATTTCCTGCAAGCGGGAAGTTCGTCCGAAAAGACAAAAACGTTTACCGACGACCTCGTCTCAAAGGACGCGGGCACCTATACCTTCGCCATCAGTCAGGAGGCCATCGGCGACGGTTCGGGCGCCATGTTCAGCCGTTCGGATATCATCACGCAGAGCAGCATCTCCTTCATCGTCAACCGCCTCGGTTTGACCGTGACGGGCGTCGAGATCACCAAGACGTACGACGGCAAGATCGACGTGACGGACGACCTCAATACCGCATACACAAACGGGGATATCAACCCCACGATCGCGGGCGGGCTCTTGTATGAACACCGCAACGCGGTCTCGATCGTCCCCGCCAAGGATAGCGTCAAGACCTTCTCGGACATCATTCTCGATAGTCCCGACGTCGGAACGCATATTTCCACAAAGTTCCCGCAGCTCGAAGTCGCCTTGCAAGATAATAACGGCGGCGATACGATCTCGCGGAATTATACCGTTGCGGGAGACCTTTCGAATATCACTGTCATCATCACGCCCGCCGTGCTCCAAAACGGCACCGAAGGACATACCGGGGGGGGTACCCCTTATTGGACCCTCAAAGGCGGTGTAGAGGGCGGCATATGGAGCTTTAATTCAGAGAAAAATGCACTTCTCGCGACCTACACGGGTCAGCCCATCAATCCCGAGCTCGAGATCCACGGCCTCGAAGCCCAAACGGAAAAGAAAGCGGACGGCAGCTTCACGACGCGCCAAGATAATGTCATCCTCGAATACCAGGGCACGCAGACCAACGCCAACGCCGATAAGGACGGCAACCTTCTCAAAGACAAGGCTGCCTACACCGTCACTGCCAAGATCACGACGGCCTACCAAGGCTCGAACTATGTTTTCGAAGGGGGCGATACGACCTTCACCTTCCCCTTCTATTTGAAGCAGAAGGAACTCACCGTCAACGAATGGACGGCGAGCGGCAACATTTGGAAAGAACATACCGCGACGAGCGGCAGCTACATCTATGACGGAACAATATTCACGGCCGCGTCCGTTGAGGGCAACCTGACGCCCACCTTCACGGGGCTCACCGAGGTAGACAGCGCGCCTTCCTTCACCCTCGCCCTCACTGCGGAAAACAGCAAGACTTCCCACGCGGAGAACACCTACACCGTCACGGTCAACGCCATCACCGATGCGCCCAACTATTACCTTGGCAATGGCGGCGCATTTGCCGTCACGATCGCCAAGCGCGAAGTGAAGGTGCTCGTGCACGAGCTCACCGATACCTATGCGGGCGAGAAATATCTCCTCGATACGACCACAGGGCTCAAACAGGGCGTCCAACTTGCCGACGTATTCGGCACCGTGGACTCCAACCCCAACTCCACATGGCAGTACGCCGACGATACTCCCAACCAATTCATCGGCACCGACAGCAGCGAGCTTTACTTCTACCTCGCTGGCACAACAGAAGTGCCCAAGGCCAAGCCCACCGCAGGGGAGAAGTTCGCCGTCCCGGGTACATACTACCTTTGGTGCACCTTCGCCGAGGGCAAGGACCTTGCGGGCGACTACTCTGTCACCTTCGAAAAGGGCGAAAGCGGCGGCGGCGACCCGCAACTTACCATAGAGCCCGCGACGGCCGAGGTCATTTCGGCGGATTGGCAGCTCTCCAACGGCTTTGCCGCGGACGGCTACAAGGTGAACATCACCGAGGAGATCAACGCAAATTACAGCTGGATGCGCTTTAAGGGCGACGTCAAGTATAAAGAGAATATCGACGGCAAGTCCTTCCAAGTCACCTATACTTTGGAGCCCACGGCTCAACAGAAGCAAGGGACCGATTACACGGTGGACGGCAGCGGCATCTACACCGTCATAACCGTCGGCACCTACACCTTCACCGTCACCGTCGAGGCGCCCTATCACAATACGATTACCCATAAACTCCTCGTCTACATCTCGCAGGAGCACGTCACCGTCACCTTGAAGGAAGAGGACATAACGTTCACCTACGGCGGCGAAGGTCTCTTGCAGAGTGGAAACGACATCTCCACGTGGCTTCTTAACTTGTTATTCAATACGGATCATATCGAGAGCATCACGGGCTTCACCAACCACGAGATGGGGCAGGACGAGGGGCAGGATGGCCCCGCCTCCATTGCCATGGAAGCGGTCGAGAGCCTCGAACAGATCATAGAGAAGCTCCGCGAGCTCGTCACGCTCTCCTTTACGGGCGATAACAGCGCGCTGTTTAGCGGCGCGGGCTACCTCAAAGCGGGCAGCTACACCGTGCATATCGCCTTCAAGGGCGACACTTCGGGCGATACCAAGAACCGCACCATCACCTTCGTCAATGCGGCGAATAAGATCGTCGTCACCCCCAAGACCCTTACAGCGAGCGACATCATTTGGGTGGAAACGGGCAACGGCTGGTCGGAAGAGGGCGGCAAGCTCTCCCACACCTATTCGGGCATTGCTTCCATTGCCCTTGGCAACTATCCGAAGGTGAAAGAGGGCGGCAACGCCTTTACAGGCGATAAATTCAACGAGAGGGGCATCTCCGCCTTCATCGAGGCCCAAGAAGAGGGCGCATGGGTCGCGCATACGGGCGTCTGCCACGTCGGCACGACGTACCGCATCTACATCAGCGATTCCAACCCCGGCGGCGCGGACGGCGCGAACTACACCTTCGACCCCGCTGCCTTGGCAAAGGAATTTTCCATAAAGCCGCTGGCGATCACCTTAAAGCTCAAAAACTTTTCCGACGTCTACGGCAACACGCACCCCGATTTTGGGCAGACGCTCGAACTTATCAACCACTTCGATTATTCCGGCGCCAAGTTCGCCGAGGGCGATAACATCGGCCTTCTCAACCTGCAACTTGCCTATGTCGATACGATAACCAATGCAACCGCGGTCGGACACTATGCCGTCAAGGCAACATGGAGCAACGCCGATTATGCCGTGACGTTCACGGATGAGAGCGGAACCGCGGCCACGGGCGAAGCGGATTGGTGGAAGCTCGAAGACATCTTCGAAATCACACCGCGCGAGATCGAGATCGTCTGGGAGGCCGAAGATAGCTACACCTTCAACGGCATTGATCAGAGCGGTGCGGTCAAGGCGCACTACGTCGACGCAGTCGATGGAGAGAGCACCCACGCCCTCGCCGTCACCTTCTCGGGCAAGGGCACGCAATTCCTCAACGCGGGCGGCTACACCGCCACGGTCGCCTTCGCGGGAGGGGATACGGGCAGCTCCAACTACGCACTTCCCTCCGACTACACGCGGGAATTTACGATGGCGAAGATGTCCGTCTCGGTCGTTTGGGACGGGACATACACCTACAACGGCACCAATCAAACAGCGGCCCTTCGAGCGCACTACCTGACGTTTGATAGGCAGTCTGCCGCGCTTACCGTTACGCTCAAAGACGCCAGCGAATTCAAGAATGCGGGCGATTACAGCGTGACCGCTGACTTCAAAGCGGATGACGGGCAGAGCGGCAACTACGAGCTCACCGATACGACGCACACCTATACCATGTCCCGCGCCAAGGTCACCGTTTCGGGGATCACGGCAATCGACAGGATCTACGACGGCACCACTTCCGTCAGCCTCTCCTTCAACGGTGTGAAGTTCGAGGGCCTTATCGATGGCGACGAGCTCACCCTTTCCGCCGTCGGCGAAATGAACGATAAGGACGCGGGCGAGGGGAAAGCGGTCACCGTTTCCGGCCTTTCTTTGAGCGGCAAGAGCCACCTCAACTACGAGCTCGCAAATGAGGAATATTCGGAGAGCGTGACCGTCAACATCACCCCGCGCACGATCTCTATCTCGGGGATCACCGCCAAAGACAAGACCTACGACGGGACGACGGCAGCCACCTTCGACATGAAGGGGCTTACATTCGAAAACCTTCTGCCCGCCGAAGAAGCCCGCTTTACGGGCGATGGCGCAGAAAAATACGTCACCGTCGTGGTGAAAGGCGCCTTCTCCGATAAGAACGCGGGGGTGGGCAAGGTCATCACCGGCCTCACATTCTCCCTCGAAATCAACGAGGCGGGCCAAGCGGAGGGCTTCAAAGCGGAAAACTACACCATTCTCACGACGGTGCAGGGCCTCACGGCGACCATTTCTCCCGCCGAAGTGACGGTAACAGGCGGCGTCGTCGCAGAGGAAAAAGTCTACAACGGCACGACGGATGTGCAGCTTAATGGCGGCTCGCTCGTGTTCCAAGTCACGGGCAAGGAAGGGCCGGGCCTCTACGACGGCGATTCCCTCACCGTCACGGGTAGGGGAACCTTCGATGATAAGAACGCGGGTAGCGGAAAGACTGTCAAAATCACAGAGCTTGTGCTTGGCGGCACTTCCGCCTCCAACTATACTTTGGCCGAGAGCGGGAACCAAGCCGAGACGACGGGCACCATCACCCAAAAGCCCGTTGCCGCGAACGAGATCGTTTGGCCGAAGCTCACCTTCACCTATTCCGCGCTCGATCAAAGGGACGCAATCCAACCCTATTTCGAGGGCGTAGCGGCCGATGGGCGCATCTACCTCGCCATCGTCATAGAAGGCGACAAGTTCACCGATGCGGCCACTTACACCGTTCGGGCGACGCTCAAAGGCGTAGAGGGCGGCGAAAATTATACATTCAACGCCGAGGATTATTCGCACCAATACACGATCGCCCCCTACACGGTCGAGATCGAGTGGACGGAGTGGAGCGAGGAACAAGCCACGTTCAACGGAGAGGAAAAGTCGGTCACGGCGACCTTCCAACCCCTCGAGAAGGACGCTGACCTCGTCACGCTGACGGTAAAGATTACGAAGACGGGCACGGGGGAAGAAGTGGTCCTTCTCAACGCAGGGACCTACACCGCGACGGCCTCCTTCGGCGATACGTCGGGCGGCACGTCGAACTACACGTTGGATGAAACTTCCCTTACCCACACCTACATCATCCAAAAGGCCGAGTTCGTCATCGAGACGGACGAAGGCAAGACTTATACCTTTAACGGAACGGCCCAAGGCGATCCCATCACCGTCCAAGGCGTCGAAGGGGATAAGAACTTCCCCGAAGAGGTCACGATATCCTATCTTTCCAACTCGGGCAACCATAACGGCATCAATGCGGGCGTTTACGAGATCGAGTACCTCGTCCTCGGAACGGAGAACTACAAAGAGGCGCGCGGCACCTATACGTTCACCATCGAAAAAGCCGAGATTGTTGTCACGGTAGAGAGTAAGAGCTACGAGTATAACGGCGAAGCGCAGGGCAATGCGGCCGTCATCGGCGAAACGCCCGATACGCATTACACGGTTGTATATACCTACAAATACACGCCGAACGTAGAGGGCCATAGCGAGGGCACGGTCACAGCGCCTCTATTCATCGAAGCGGGCCAATACGCGGTCACCGTCACCGTCTCGGGCTCCAACTACGTCACCAATGAGCAGCATTACACCATCACGATCGAGCGCGCCCAAACGGGGCACACCGTGCAAAGCGAGCTCCACTTCAACTATACCGGCGCACAGCAGACGGCGACCCTTTCCGATGCCGTCATCGGCGCGGCAAGCGAGCTCACCTATGCCCTCAAAGAGGGGTCAGTGCTTCCCGAGGGCGCATCGTTTGATGCCGCAAGCGGTACGTTCACCTTCAAGAACGTCGCCGAGGGCAACGGCGTCGTGTTTACGGTCACCGTCAACGCGGATAACAACCACGAGGCGGCGTCGGGCGATGTGAAGATCGTCGTGAACAAGGCGGCGGCCTCCCTCGATACGTCCCATATCACGGCGGAGTACACCTACACGGGAGAAGTGCTTGAACTCGACCTTACAGAAGAGGGCCTTCTCAACCACAGCGAGGGCGCCGCACTTTCCTATACCGTCGGGGAAGGCAAGACCATCAAGAATGCGGGCATTTATTCCGTCACGATCACCGCGGCGGCAACCGACAACTATTTGAATGCAGAGGCCACCGTCAGCATTACAGTCAACAGGGCAACGTTCGATAAGGTGGAAGATCAGACCTTCGTCTACAACGGGACGCCGCAGGGCGATGCCATCGTCCTCAAACTCAACGGGAAGCCCGTAGACGTCGCGGCGGAGAACATCACGATCCGCTATAACGGCTCCGAAACGCCTCCGCAATACTCCCTCGTCAATGCCAACGCCTTTGTCGTCAACTTCACGGCGGAGGGCGCCAACTTCGTGACGTACGAGGGCAGCTACACCATCACCATTACGCCCGGCACGCTCACCGTCTCCGCACCGACAAAAACAACGTACACCTATAACGGCGCCCCCGTCGATGCTTCGGCCACCGTCGAGGCGATCGACAACAGCTACGAGCTCTCCTACGATGTGACCTATTCGCCTCTCGAAGGCGGGCACGAAGCGGGCACGATCGAAGGCGCACACTTCACCGAAGCGGGCGAATACAAGGTCACCGTGACCGTCTCGGGCAACAACTATCACAAGGCGACGTGTTCCTACACCGTCACCATCGGCAAGGGGGAATACACCGTCGAAAACAGCGAGAATGCGACCTTCACCTACAACGGGGAGTTGCAGGGCGGCGAGGTACGCGTCACGACGCTTACGGGCAGCGAACAGGAAGTCGTCTACACGGGCGCACACACTTTCCGAGATGTCTCCAACAACACCGTTCAATGGAGCGTCGCGGCGGATAACAACCACAACGCCGCGAGCGGAAGCTATACCGTGACGATCGTCTGCAAACAGTTGACCGTCTCGGGCTATTCCGTCTCGGGCAAGATCTACGATAAGACCACTTCCGCAAACGTCGTCGGCGGCTTCCTGCAAGGGGTGTGCGGAGGCGACGGTGTCTCCTTCACCATTTCGGCCGCGTTCGAAGATGCAAATGCGGGCAATGCGAAGCCCGTCACCGTCACCATCGAGCTCACGAACGACGAGGCGGGTAACTACACCTTCGGCGAAGAGGGCGCAAAGCGCGTCACCAAGTTGACCGCCACCCTCACGGCGGATATCGACAGAGCGCTCCGCACGATCGATACCGAAGGCGTCCTGACGGAATACACCTATAACGGGCAGGAGCAGACGGTCGATCTTTCGAGCGTCACCTACACGGGCCGGGAAGAAGGGGGCGGCACGCTCACCCATACGAACAACACCTTCACGAACGTCGTCGAGGGCAACGGCCTCCTCATCGAGGTGCAAGTCAAGGGCGGCAAGAACTACCTCGACGCCGTCGCCTATATCACCCTCACCGTGACGCCTCAAACCCTCACCGCTACCCTCAAAGAGCGGACGAGGACGTTCACCTACGACGGCACTCCTCACGGCGGCGAAGAGATCGTCACCGTCACGGGCGGCACCGTCTACGTTAAGGACGAAGGGCAGGTGTTCGCATACATCGTCGACGGCGGCAGTCCCTACCTCGAAGTTCCCGCCTTTACCGCGGGCACGCACACCGTCGAAGTGCGGCCGCGCAACGAAAATTATCACGTCGACTTTGCGGACGGCAACAGCCAATACACCGTGCAGATCGAAGTCGCCGAAGTCGTGGTGCAACTCGTCGTCGATCCCTTGCTTCGCGGCAGGGCGCGTGCGGCCGACCTCGTCTATAACGGCGGCGACCATGCGAGCGGCTTCTTCGAAGATAACTTCCGCGTCACGCTGCGCGGCGAGCCCTACACCATCGACCAAAAGAACTATCTCGTCACATGGCGTTCGGCCGAGGGCATCGTCGGGCTCAATGCCATCGACGCGGGCGACTACACGCTCGTCCTTTCCCTCCTCGGCGAGGCGGCGGAGAACGTGCGCTTCAAGGAGGACGCCCGCTACACCGTCGAGGGCACGACGCTCACGTGGAACGGTCCCACCCTGCACATCGAAAAGGCAGCCCTCACCGTCACCGCCCCCGCGGATATCGAGACCTATTACGACGGCACCCTCTACGGCGGCGAGGCGAACGTGCAGGTCTTGGGCCTCGTTGCGGGCGACGAGGGCTACACCCTCGAATACAGCTCCGACGGCGAGAACTTCTCCACCGAAAAGCCCGTCTTTATCAATGCGGGAAGGCACACCGTCCACTTCCGCATCGCGGCCCGCAACTACACGGCCGAGGGCGGCAGCTATCTCATCAATATCAAGAAGGTGCACCTCACGCCCACGCTCAACGAGGGGAGCTATTCTTACCGCGGCTATGCCTATTCGCCCTTCGACGTCTGGACGCTCAAAGCCGAACAGGGCCGCAACCTCCTCACGACGGACGATATCGCCGTGACCTACACCTACACCTCCGTCGCGGGCGTGGCGGGAAGTGCGACCTCCCTCCTCAACGCGGGCACCTATACGCTCGGCGTCGAACTCTCGTCGGAGAACGCCATCACGAACTACACCCTCGGCGAGGGCAAGCTCGTCATCACGATCGCACCCGCCGAGGTGGATATCTCCGCCCGGCGCGAGATCACCTACCGCGAGAGCGGCTACGAGGTCGGCGAGGTCGTGCGCTTCATTTCGCAGATCCCGACGACGGGCGCCTTTGTGCTCCGTCTCGAAGGGGCCGACCGCATCCTCGACGCGGGCGAATACACCGTCGTGGTCGAACCCGTGGGGGATGCCGCGAACAACTTCGCCTTCACGGCAGAGTCGATCGCGATCGTCGTCGATCCCGCCGAAGTCTATGTTTGGTCGGACGGGGATCTCACCCGCACCTACGACGGCAAGGACCATTTGAGCGAGGCGCGCGTCACCGTCACGCGGCGGGATAACAGCGTCGTCGTCGATCCTTCGCTCTACGACGTCGCCTACTACATGCTCGTGGGCGGGGAGCGCGTTCTGACGGACGATATCGTCTCCGCGGGCGACTACAACGCCGTCGTCACCCTCAAAGATACCAGAAATTACAAGCTCACGGGTGCCATGAGCACGCGCATCGTCATCACGCGCGCGGTGTTCGGCCTCGTCGAAGGGTACGAGGACACCTACAACGGCGCCGCCGTCGATCCCGCCGTCCTCGTCGAAAGGGAAGAGGGCGCGCCCGAACCCGAGTACACCGTCAGCATCAAGCGCGACGGCAAGACGGTCGAAAGGATCTGCGATGCGGGCTTCTACACCGTCTACTTTACGGGCGGGCCGAACTTCCTCGCCTCGGTGCCCTTCGTCTATGTGACCATCGGGCAGAGGACGCTCACCGTCGGCGAAGTTCCCTTCAAGGAGACGACGCGCGTCTACGACGGCACGACGGACGTCACAGCCCTTCTCGCTTCGTCCACGGTGCTCGCAGACGGCGCCGCAGACGAAAAGGTGGAAGTTGCCGTTTCGGCCGCCCTCGCCTCCAAGGACGTCGGCGCACAGAGGGCCATCCTCACCTTTGCCATCGCCGATCCCAACTATATTTTAGATGAAGCGCGCGCGGCCGAGCTCTTCGGCTCCATTCTCATCACCGTGACGGCAAAGCCCGTGCAGGTGCTCTACAACGAGGATTCCGTGAAGAAGGGCGGGCCGTTCTCGGCGACTTCCAACGATTTTGTCCTCGGCGACGATGTCAAGCTCGTCTACACTTCGGATGATTCGGGCAACACGATCGTGGCCGAACTCTCCCTCGAAGGCGCAGACGCGGGCAACTACACCCTCACCGAGACCAAGGTCGTCATTCCGCTCCGCCTGCTCGAAAACAAGTGGATCGTGGAGTACTACCGCGCCGATTGGAAGGAGGGCAGAACGCCTTCCGAGGTCGTCGATGCGGTCGCGCAGTACGGCGGCGTCGCTTCCGTCAGGTACTACACCGACGAAGCCTGCACCACGGAGATCTCCGAAGAGGAACTCAAAACGGCCGCGGCGGGCACCTATTACGCGAAGTACACCGTCGAGAGAGGGGACTACTACGAGGGCATGTTCGGCGTCTCCTCCTTCGAGATCTTAAAGGCCGATCCCGATATGGGCCTTCCGATCATTCTCCTCATCGTCTGCGCGGTGCTTCTCGCGACGCTCGTCACCGTCGTCGCAGTCACCAAACGCAGAAAGCATAAAAAGAACATTCAATAATTCTTCACACATCGGAGGTAACAAGCAATGACTATTTTCGGACATGAACTCACGATCGACAGCGCCGTTTTCTGGATCATCGTCGTACAGGCGATCTTCATCCTCATCGCCGCCATCATTATCATCGTGCTCGTCGCGCGGGCGATCGCGGCGAAGCGCGAACGTGCAAAGCGCGCGGAGGAATATGCCAAGACGCACCCGCAGATGGCCCAACCCGATCCCTCTTTCAGCCTCACACAGGTCTACACGTCGCCCGAATTTTCCGATAAGGTGGAGAAGTATGTCGAGGAGATCTTGGAGCAGACCAAGAACGCGTCCAACATCGGCGCCTCCTCGCCCACATACAGCGGGCCCTACTACTATGCCGACATGACGCCCGGCGCGCAGAACTCTCCCGACGGAAGGCCGCTGCGCTGACCTATCCTGCCCGCCGCTTCTATTTGCCAAACGCCCTGCCCCCGCAAAAGGGGGCGGTCGGCGAGTGCAGCGAGAGGGGCATCTTTGCTTTTCGGCAAATAAAAAAAGAACGGTTTCACGCGGAAGCCGTTCTCTTTTTTTGACTTATTCGTGGTCCATGACCCAGTAGCCGCCCTCATGCTGCAAAGGGGGGAACGTGGTCCCTTTTTCGAGATAGGTCTTTTCATCGTCGTGGCTCTTGCCGAACTTGTCGTATGCCTTGTAGTGGCAGGACATGGGCACGGTATCGCCGCTTCTGAATTTTTCCATATCTGTTACCTCCCACTTGCATTTTGCGCCGCCGCGGGCCGTTTTATACATCTCTGAAAACTTGCCCCGCCGTCCGCAAAGAATATGCGATCTTTCCGCAGAAATGCCGATAGAATGCTTGCAATTTTATGCACATAAGGATATAATATTGCATAATCAAAGGGAGATTTTCGCTTACTACGGGGTAAATATGGAAAAAGAATTCAGAACAGAGCACGATTCGGTGGGGGAACTCTCCGTCGACAGTTCTGCATATTACGGCATTCAGACGTTGCGCGCCAAGGGCAATTTCGAGATCACGGGCACGCGGCTCACCTTTGCTTTCGTCAAGAACGTCGTCCTCATCAAGAAGGCGGCCGCCACCGTGAATAAGGCCTACGGGCTCCTCGACGCGCGCAAGGCCGATGCCATTATCGCCGCCTGCGACGAGATCTTGCACGGCAAGCACAGGAAGGATTTCATCGTCGACGCCGTGCAGGGCGGGGCGGGCACTTCGGCCAATATGAACGTGAACGAAGTCATCGCCAACATCGCCATCGAGCGCCTCGGCGGCAAGCTGGGCGATTATTCCGTCATCAGCCCCAACGACGACGTCAATATGGAGCAGTCCACCAACGACGTCATCCCCACGGCGGGCAAGCTCACCGTCCTCTCGCTCGCCTCCGACCTTCTCACCCAGCTCAACCACCTCCACCGCGCCCTTCTCAAAAAGGCAAAGGAGTTCGACGGCATCCTCAAAATGGGCAGGACGCAGCTGCAAGACGCCGTTCCCATGCGCCTCGGGCAGGCCTTCCACGCTTTCGCGACGGCCATTGCCCGTTCCAAGGAACGCATCGAAAATTCTCTCGCCGAAATGCGCGTCATCAACATGGGCGCGACGGCCATCGGCACCGCTATCAACGCGCGGGAGGCCTACTTCGCCCACATCACCGAGGAGCTCTCGACGCTGACGGGGGAGAACTTGAAGCGCGCGGACGACCTCTTCGACGGCACGCAGAACGTCGACGGCTTTGCGGCCGTCTCGGGGACGTTGAAGGCCCTCGCCGTCAATCTCTCCAAGATGTGCAACGACCTGCGCCTCATGTCAAGCGGCCCCCGCACGGGGCTCGGCGAGATCATTCTGCCCGCCAAACAGAACGGCTCTTCCATCATGCCGGGCAAGATTAACCCCGTCATTCCCGAGGTCGTCAACCAGGTCGCATTCCTCGTCATCGGGCACGATGTGACGGTGACGATGGCTGCCGAAGCGGGCCAGCTCGAACTCAACGCCTTCGAGCCCGTCATCTTCTACCAACTCTTCGAATCCCTCCGCGCGCTCACGGGAGCGGTGAATACGCTCTCGGAGAACTGTATCGTGGGCATCGTCGCCAACCGCGAACGGTGCACCGAGTGGGTGAACCGAAGCGTGGGCATCGTCACCGCGCTCAACCCCTACATAGGGTACTTGAAGGCCGCCGAGATCGCGAAGGAATCGCTCAAAACGGGGGAGAGCATCCGCTCCATAGTCCTCCGCGAGGGTCTTATGGACGAGAAGAAGTTGGATGAGGTGTTGGACCCGTTGCTTCTCACCGAACCCCGCGGGTGAATTCACAAATTTTGTTTTGCGCAGGGGAACCCTCCTCATTCCGAGGCCCCTAAGGGGCCGAGTGAATCTTTTCATACGCAGTCCGCAAGAGCTGCCCCCAAGGTGGGGAAGCCTTTCCTCATTCCGAACCCCTAAAAGGGGCGAGTGAATCTTTTCCCACGTACGCCCAAGTACGCTCCCTTCGGAAATGCTCCTTCTCCTTGTCTCGCTTGCAACTCTGCGATTTGACGGGGAACCCGTAAGGGTTACCCGTCATTCCGAACCCGCGAAGCGGGTGAGTGAATCCCCTTATACGCAGTCCGAAAGCCCCCTCCATGGAAGGGGGGTAGGGGGGTGGGGTGACCTGCCCCTGTTTACGGGGTCGCAAAACGCAGTTCTGCGCAACGGCACAGTGTGCCGTGCGCTGCGTTTTGCGGTGAGTGAGCGCATCGGAAGGCGCGAACGGTGACCGAACGCGGGGCTCTACCCGCGTGAGAAGGTGGCACGGCGAAGCCGTGCCAGGTGGGGGCCTTGCCCACCCCTCGAGGGGTGGGTGTCACGCCGCGTGCGGCATGACGGAAGGGGTGTTCGCAATCGAAAGCGACACCCCCTCAGTCTCGGCTTTGTCTCGACAGCTCCCCCTCAAGGGGGCGCCAAGAGAACACGTCCCATCTACTTTGCCTCGTTTGCTCCTCCCACGGAGGAGCCTTTTTTCTTGTTCTTTTTTTGTCCATACCCCCCCCAATTTCGCTCAAATTATATAAATTTTGCCTGTGGAAAAAAAATTTTTGCAAAAAATTAAAAAATTTTTCAAAAAAGTCTTGACAAATGGACGGGGGGGGTACAATATATGATGTCATAAAAAATGACAAAATTTTCATTATGGAGGAAAGTTATGAACAAAAAGAGTTGGCTCATTGTGGGATTGTCGCTCGCAATGGCCGCAAGCATCGGCGTGGGCATCTCTGCCTGCGGTGGAAAAGAACCCGACACCCCGCCCACCCCCACGGACCACACGCACACCTACGACGCGTGGGACTACAACGAAACGCAGCACTGGAAGTATTGCGACGAGCACGGGACGGACAAGTCCAACATCGACGAGACCACGCGCGAGGACCATATTTTCACCAACGGCACTTGCGAATGCGGCATGAAGGAAGCGGACGTCACCCCCGACGAGGGCCTCGACACGCGCGTTTTTTACGTTGTAGGTTCGGGCGCGGGCGACCTCAGCAAGTGCAGCTTCACCGAACTTAAATCCAACTTCATGCTCACCAAGCAGCCCAAGAAGGACGAAAACGGTTACACCGTCTATACGACTTCCATTTTAACGCTCTATACGGGCGACACGATGAAAATTGTGCAGGATCTCGACTGGGACGAAGGCCTTGGCTACTTCGGGGTCTCCAACATCAAGAACAACGACGGGTCGCTCGTTGACGGCGGTGGGCCGGGCAATATCACGCCCGCAGTGGGCAAGGACGGCAAGTATCGCTTCACCGTCCGCACAAAGCCCGATATTACATTCTCTGAATGTACGCTCGAGTTTGAATTCATCGAGGCTGTAGAACCGCTCAAAAATACAGCGCAGATCTATATCGTCGGCAATCTGCAATACTGCGACACCAAATGGCCGAGCGGCACGGATGTCACGGGCTGCAAAAAGCTTGACTACGACGAGGCAACGGGCGAATGGAGCATTACGCTTCGTTTAGGGCGTGCTCCGGGAGAAATAGGCGGCGATGAATTCAAACTCTATAATTCCGTCAACGGCGCTTATATCCCCGACGGCGTAAATAATAACAAACAATACGGTGCGAACAATGCCGGCGATTACAAAATCAGTTGGAAAACGGGCGAAACCGACATCACCTTCACCAAGCTCGAGCATACCCATGTCTTCGACCGTCAGACGAAAGACGATACACAGCATTGGAACATCTGCTGGCTTGATGATACCGCCGACGAGCAATCCCGCGAAGGTCACGTCTACACCGACGATCAAGATAGCAAGTGCGACACCTGCGGTTACACGCGTCATATACATAGCTTCACCAAGCAAAACAAGGACGAAACACAGCACTGGATGGAATGTCCCGCAGACGGGACGATTTCTCCCGAAGGAAAGATCGACCACGTCTACGACCAAGAGGGCGGCAAGTGCGTCTGCGGTGCGGAGAAGGCGGACGACTGCGCCCACGACGGGAAGATCATCTTTGATTATATGGGAGATACTCTGCCCGCAGGGGCCACGGCCGGCGGCACGATCACGGGCAAGTGCGAAAAGTGCGGCAATCCCATCGAAGTCTCTTATGACAAGTATGTCGAATTTGCCGCAAGCGTTCCGATGTCCGGCGACCCGCTCCCGCCCGCAGTCATGGAGAACGACAAGAAGTATTACGGGAAGATCACAAGCACAGCGAGCTCAAGCTATGGCGGCGCGTATTTGGGTTATAAGATCGAAGCAGCGGGGACTCTCACCGTGACGATGGACGTCGTTTGCAGTTGGCAAAAGAATGCGGCAGGGACGGCTGACTTCGCAATACGCTATATGGCGATCGTCGATACGCCGCTCGAGACCGGTCTTAAATCAAGCGGAATTAAAGACATTATCAGTAAGAGCCAATGGAATACAAGCAGTTCAAAGACTGAAAAAGTTGCGAAGTGGAAGGAGCAAATTACATTTGACACGACGCTCGGCGAGGCTTTCCACAGCATAACGCTTACCTTCACAGAGGAGGACGTCGGTCAGAATGTGTACTTCCTCATCACAACGAACATAAACATGATACTCACCAATTCCGCGTTCCTGTTCGAGACGTCCTTCTCGCCCGCCGCGGCAGCCGCTACCGTCGCTCCGCAGGAAGTCGCAATGCTGCCCGAGAAGAAGGACTAAATAAGGCTTCCCCCCTGCCCCCTCCATGGGAGGGGGATTAAGGGGGTGGGGTGACCTGCCCCGAATAAAAGGCTTCCCCCCCTGCCCCCTCCATGGGAGGGGGATCAAGGGGGTGGGGTGACGTTCTAATTCGTCACCCTGCCCCGACCGCGGCTTCTATTGATTATCCAAGGTCGGCACGAGCCGAAGGCGAAGTAGCCTGTCGAAGGGTCTCCGCATTATAAAAATAAGGAGATGTTTCGACACGCGCGTACCGCGCGGCTCAACATGACGGAATTATAGCTCGCCCCACCTCAGTCACGCTGCGCGTGACAGCTCCTCCCACGGAGGAGCCTTACGGACGCGTTAGACTTTCGCCCCTTATACACAGCTCATCCTCCATAAATTCCCTTCGTCGGTGCGGGGCCCCATCCTCGCACCGACCCCCGCAAGGGGGGTAGGGGAAGTTATGAGAAAAATTACAGTACAAAAAAACCGAGGTCTCCTCGCTTTTTTTGTGATTTGCGCCCCCTCCATGGGAGGGGGCGTTTCAAATTCACACTTCGGCTGTTTGATTTTTTCCTAAAATTATCATTACCGTTTATTTTGTGAAAAAATAGAATATCGTTCCTTGTTTATTTGACATTTTTTGTGCGAGATGTTAATATAGAAACAATCAAGAGAGGAAACGTAAATTGTCCCGCGAGATTTACGTTTCTTTGTACGTTTTCAACCTTGTTTTTTGGGCTATGGAGGTGATTTTTTGATAAAGACTCTGGCAAAGAGCATACGGGAATATAAATTCGCGTCCATTCTCTCCCCGCTCTTCGTTTCGGGGGAAGTCGTGCTCGAATGTCTTATTCCCTTCATCATCACCAAACTCGGCGAATCCATCGAAGAGGAGAGCGGCCTCATTCTTTGGGGTACGGGCGCGGTGCTCGGCGTGGGGCAGTATGCCCTCATTCTCGTCGGCATCTCCCTTCTCTCCCTCCTTTGCGGCGCCTTGGCGGGCGCGTTCTGCGCCAAGGCCTCGGCCGGGTTTGCAAAAAATTTGCGGAAAGATCTCTACTACAAAGTACAGGAGTTCTCCTTCGAGAACATCGATAAGTTCTCTACGCCCTCCCTCGTGACGCGTATGACGACGGACGTCGGCAACGTGCAGATGTCGTTCATGATGATCGTGCGCACCGCCATCCGTTGCCCGCTCATGATGATCTTCTCCGTCGTGATGGCCTTCGTGATAGGGGGGAACCTTGCATGGATCTTCGTGGGCGTCATTCCGCCCCTTGCAGTCATTCTGTTCCTTCTCATGCGGAAGGCGATGCCCCTCTTCCACCGCGTATTCAAGAAGTACGATAACCTCAACGAGAGCATTCAGGAAAACATCGCGGGCGCCCGTGTCGTGAAGTCGTACGTGCGCGAGGACTTCGAGAAGCAGAAGTTCGACCGCGCCGCGACCGATGTGCAGATCGATTTCACCAAGGCCGAACGTATCCTCGCGTGGAACCAGCCCGTCATGCAGGTCTTTTTCTACGGCGTGCTCTCTTCGGTGCTCTTCCTCGGCTCCTATCTCATCTTCAAGACGACGGGCCTCACGGTATGGAGCGTCTCCCAGCTCGTCGTGTACGGCATGCAGATCCTCATGTCGCTCATGATGTTCTCCATGGTCTTTGCCATGATCGCGATGTCGCTCGAAAGCGCCCGCCGTATCTGCGAGATCCTCAAAGAGGAGAGCACCCTGCACAGCCCCGCCGATCCCGTCTACGAGGTCGCGGACGGCTCCATCGACTTCGACGACGTCTCCTTCAAATACTCTTTGGCCGCGGAAAAGAACGTGCTCGACGATATCGACCTTCACATTCGCTCGGGCGAGACCATCGGCATCATCGGCGGAACGGGCTCTTCCAAGACTTCGCTCGTGAACCTCATCTCCCGCCTCTATGACGCGACGGAGGGGAGCGTGAAGGTGGGCGGCCGTGACGTCAGGGAGTACGACCTCGAAGCCCTGCGCAACCAGGTCGCCGTCGTTTTGCAAAAGAACGTCCTTTTCTCGGGCACTATCAAGGAAAATCTTCGCTGGGGCAACCCCGACGCGACCGACGAAGAGCTTCAAGAGGCTTGCCGTTTGGCACAGGCAGACGAGTTCATTCAAGGCTTCCCCGAAAAGTACGATACTTATATCGAACAGGGCGGGACCAACGTCTCGGGCGGGCAGAAGCAGCGCCTCTGCATCGCGCGCGCCCTCTTGAAGAAGCCCAAGATCCTCATTTTGGACGATAGTACCTCCGCCGTGGATACGCACACCGACGCCCTCATCCGCAAGGCGCTTCATGACTATATCCCCACGACGACGAAGATCATCATCGCCCAGCGTACCTCGTCCGTCGAGGACGCCGACCGCATCGTCATCATGGAAAACGGCAAGATCGACGCCGTGGGCACCCATGCGGAGCTCCTGGGCGTCAACCCCATCTATACCGAAGTGTACACCACGCAAAACAAGGGCGGCAAGGCCGTCTCCTCCCTCGAAGAAATGGGGGACTTAAAGGAAGAAGGAGGTGAAGACGATGCCTCCTAAAATGTCCATGGCGCGGCCCGCACGCGGCGGGCATTCCGCAAAGGCGCATGTGAAGGCCCCGAGGGGGACGTTCATGCGCGTCGTGAAGTCCATCTTCCATTTCTATCCCAAGATGATGACGGTCGCCCTTTTGTGCATCATCTTCAACGCGATCGTCTCCGCTCTGCCCTCCATCTTCATGGAGCGCGTCTTTTCCGTCGTCGGCGCGGCGACCGAACAGGGCGTCGGCTGGGGCGGGCAGGTGACCTTCGAAAGCTCGACCTTCGTCGTCGGCGGGGCGATCACCCGCTATATGCTCACCCTCATCGGGCTCTACATTCTCTCCCTCATTGCGACGGGCGTCTATCACCAGCTCCTCGCCATCATCACGCAGGGCTTTTTGAAGAAGATGCGCGGGCAGATGTTCGACGAGATGCAGGAACTTCCCATCCGCTACTTCGATACGATGAGCCACGGCGATATCATGAGCTATTATACCAACGATATCGACTCGCTCCGTCAGATGATCGCGCAGAGCGTGCCCCAGCTCATCACTTCGGGCGTCATGGTCATCACGCTCTTCTGCATCATGCTCTATTATAGCTTTTGGCTCGCCCTTATCGTGCTCGGCGGGGTGGGGGTCATCCTCATCATCACCAAGGTCGTGGGCGGCGGTGCGGGGAAATATTTCCTCGGCCAGCAGAGGGCGGTCGCCGCGACGGAGGGCTTCATCGAGGAGATGATGAACGGCCAGAAGGTCGTCAAGGTATTCTGCCACGAGGAAGAGGCCAAGCGCGATTTCGACAAGGTCAACGACCACCTCTACGATCAATCCAACCGCGCCAACCGCTATGCGAACATGCTTATGCCCATTTTAGGCAACTTCGGGCACGTTCTCTATGTCATCATCGCCGTCGTCGGCTGCGTATTCGTGTTGGAGAGCGTGCACAACGTGGGCTTTATCACCCTCTTCGGCATCGAGGCGGGCACCTTCGCCGTCGCGAACATCGTCTCCTTCCTGCAAATGACGCGGCAGTTCTCCAACAACGTCAACCAGGTCTCCAACCAGGTCAACTCCGTCGTCATGGGCCTTGCGGGCGCGGCCCGCGTGTTCGCCCTCATCGACGAGAAGCCCGAAGAGGACGAAGGGTACGTCACCCTCGTCAACGTGCGCGAGGAGGAGGACGGGACGCTCATCGAGTGCGGGGAACGCACGGGGCTGTGGGCATGGCGTCATCCGCATGCGGCCGACGGCACCGTCACCTACACCAAGCTCGAAGGGGATATCCGCATGACCGACGTCGACTTCGGCTATACCCCCGATAAGATCGTCCTGCACGATATTTCGCTCTACGCAAAGCCCGGGCAGAAGGTCGCCTTCGTCGGGGCCACGGGTGCGGGCAAGACGACGATCACCAACCTTCTCACGCGGTTCTACGATATCGCCGACGGCAAGATCCGCTACGACAGCATCAACGTGAACAAGATCAAGAAGGGGGAACTGCGCCGCGCGATCGGCATGGTCCTGCAAGATACCAACCTCTTCACGGGCACCGTCATGGAAAATATTCGCTACGGCAAGCTCGACGCGACCGACGAAGAGTGTATCGCCGCGGCCAAACTTGCGGGGGCGGACGACTTCATCACCCGCCTTCCCGAGGGGTACAACACCATGCTGCACCAGAACGGAGCCAACCTCTCGCAGGGGCAGCGGCAACTTCTCTCCATTGCCCGCGCCGCCGTCGCCGACCCGCCCGTCATGATCCTGGACGAGGCGACCTCCTCCATCGATACGCGCACGGAGGCCATCGTCCAGCGCGGCATGGATAAACTCATGGAGGGCAGAACGGTGTTCGTCATTGCCCACCGCCTCTCTACCGTCAAAAATTCCAACGTCATCATGGTGTTGGAGCACGGCCGCATCATCGAGCGCGGCACGCACGAACAGCTCATCGAGCAAAAGGGGAAGTATTACCAGCTCTACACGGGCGCGTTCGAACTCGAATAAAGTAAATGCAAAAAAGCGGCGGGGCAGACGGGATTTCTCGTCTGCCCCGTAATTTGTGTTTGGCGATTTTCATAAAAAGTGTTGTAAAAGTTTGCGTTTCGTGGTAGAATAGAACATGCGACACAAACGAATACTGACAGAACAAAGATACAACGGGCATCGGTGTATCCTTATTCCTATGTTCTGTTAGGGTTTGTGTCGCAACAATTCGGGGATACTCGGAGCGGGCGCCTCGGATTGGGGCGTCCTTAATTTTTTGCCAGCAAAAAAATAAACAGGAGAAAAGAAACATGAAACACAAACTTTTACCCATTCTTTTGGCAGCCGTCGTGGCAATCTGCCTCTCGTCGGGCCTTGCCGCCTGCGCCCATACCCATACCTTTGCTACCGAGTGGTCGAAGGACGAATCGGGGCATTGGCATGCCGCCACCTGCGGACACGCCGAGGAGAAGGAAGACTTCACCGCCCATAACTATGAGGACGGCAAGTGCACGGAATGCAATTACGAGCATGCGAGCCACGCCTTCGTCTATTCCAACAAGACGGAGACGGGGCACACGGGAACATGCTCGGTCTGAGGAAAGACCGTGACGGAGGCGCACAATTACGAAAACGGCGTCTGCGAAGATTGTGCGTACGAGCATGCGAGCCACGCCTTCGTCTATTCCAACAAGACGGAGACGGGGCACACGGGAACGTGCTCGGTCTGCGGAAAGACCGTGACAGAGGCGCACAATTACGAAAACGGCGTCTGCGAAGATTGCGCGTACGAACATGTAAACCACGCCTTTGAATATTCCAATAAGACGGAGACGGGGCACACGGGGACGTGTTCGGTGTGCGGAAAGGTCGTGACGGAGGCGCATACTTATGCAAACGGCGCTTGCGAAGATTGCGAGTACGAACATCTAAATCACGACTTTGGCGCATATGAAAAGACGGAGAGCGGGCATTCGCAGACCTGTACCGTCTGCGGAAAGACCGTGATGGACACACATCATTATGCAAACGGTTTCTGCGAAGATTGTACGTATCAACATCAGGATCACATATGGGGCTTCGATTACACCTGCACCGTCTGCGGCGCGAAAAGACCGCTCTACACGGTGAGCGAGGACGGCACAAAAATCTACTTTGGGGAATATCCGCAAACGGAAGTGACGGACGCAAACGACAGCGACAAGTCGCTCCGCAATAGTCTGAATATGGACGCGGGCGTCCCGTCGGCGGAAAATCGCGGCGAGTGGACGGATTACGGCTACTACATCGAGGGCGCCGTGCAGAGCTATATGTGGTATATTGACGTGGAGTATCAGGACAGCCGCTACCGCGGGGTGTACTTTACGAGTTACAGACCGTGTTATACGGCGGCCAGTTCTTCCACAGACAACAGCTATCAGGACGACAACGGGTACTATATCAACACGGCGTATTGGTTCAAGTACGAGCCCATCGAATGGCGTATTTTGGAGGAAAAGGACGGGACGGCGCTGCTCATGGCGAACATCATCCTCGATAGCCAGCAGTATTATCATACGGATTCGGGCACACGCACGGTAGGCGGCAAGACGGTGTATCCGAACAACTACAAGGAGAGCGACATCCGTGCGTGGCTCAATGGGACGTTCTATGAGACGGCGTTCGATGAATACGCGCAAGAGATTATCGAGACGACGGCGGTGGATAACAGCGCGTCCACAACGGCATCGAGCTACAACCCCTATGCGTGCGAGAACACGCAGGATAAAGTGTTCTTGTTGAGCTATAAGGAAGCAGCTACAAGTTCATATGGGTTTAATCCGACCACACGCCAACTGAAGAGTACGGACTATGCGAAGTCTCAGGGCGTAATTGTAGCCCCGGATATAGTCACGGATTTGCGCGGGAACGGCTGGTGGTGGCTTCGCTCGCCGAGTGGCTATGATAGCTACGATGCCTACATTGTCTTTGGCGGGGGCAGCTTGGGCTGCGCGGGCAACGGAACGAATAATTATGTCTACTCTGCAGACGGCGGTGTTGTCCCCGTTTTGCGGATCCGCCTGTAAGCGCCCCGAGGAAGATCTTTGTCCATCTTGCCCACCCCTTGAGGGGTGGGTGTCGCCAAAGGCGACGGAAGGGGTGTTCCTCAACTCAAATGACACCCCCTCACCGCCTGCAGCGGAGCTCCCCCTCGAGGGGGAGCCAAGAGATTATGGAATTTTCCATTCAAAAAAGACGCAGCAAACGCTGCGTCTTTTTTGTCAGTTGATCGGCTCGAAGCCGTTCTTTGTTCGGATTATTCTCTGCCTGCCATCTTCTTGTAGCCGCGTCTTTCTCGCCCTTTTCCGCAAGTTCGGGATTGTAGCGGGCCGCCCGCCGTGCATTGCACGGCGGGCGGCTTTTCGATTTGCGTTTATGCGATTGTGACGCTATTCCCGTCAAAGGTAATGCGCGCCTTGAAGAGGGTGGCAAGCGCCTTTTCGAGCTCGGCAAAGTCCTTCCAAGCCATCGTCTCGGCGGCGGAGTGCATCGCGAGCTGGGCGATCCCGATATCGACGGAGGGGATGCTCACCTGCCGCATGGAGATCGCGCCGAGCGTCGAGCCGCTCCGCACATCCGAACGGTTATAGAAGGGTTGCACCTTCACGCCGGCGTCTGTAAGGACCTTTTTGACGATGGCGGCCGTCATGCCGTCCGTCGTGTAGGCTCCGCCCGCATGCGCCTTGATGACGACGCCTCCGCCCATCACGGCGCGGTTGGTCGGGTCGCACTTTTCGGGGTGGTCGGGGTGGAGGGAATGGGCGTTGTCGAGGGAGACGAGGAGGGAGGAAGCGAGGGCTGTAAGCTCCTCTTCGCGCGTCTTTCCCTGCGCGTCGGCAATGCGCGAGAGCACGCCCCGCAGAAGGTCGCTGCCCGCGCCGCCCTGCGTGGAGCTGCCGATCTCCTCCGCCTCGAAGCAGGCCGCAACGAGGGTGTGCGCGGTGCTTTCGGCCCCGATGAGCGCATGCAGCGAGGCATACGCGCCCGCGAGGTCGTCGAGCCGCGGCGAGGTGAGAAATTCCCCGTTCGCGCCGCCGAAAAAGGGTTCCTCGGCGGGCGTCAAAAAGAGGTCGTAGGCGATGAACGGGCCTACCATGTCCGCGATCGACACCTCACCGAGCCCCGCAAGAGCGAGTTCCGTCTGCAAATTGACAGAGAGCTTTTCGTTGGCCTCGCGGTTTTGATGGATGGCGAGAGAGGGGAGCACGAAGCGGGAAGCGCTCACATACGTTTCGGCGACGAGCCGATCGCCGACACCGCGCACCACCCTGCCCGCAAGGGCGAGAGGGCGGTCGAAGAAGGTGTACCAAAGCCCTCCGCCGTACCCCTCCGCGTTGAGGCGCGTAAACGTCCCGTCGCAGAGCGCGGCGTTTTCTTTCAGTTTGAAGCAGGGAGAATCGGTATGCGAGGCGACGATCGCGAAGGGCCCCGTCGGCGCATAGCGGAAGGCGACGATGCTCCCGCCCCGCGTCACATAGTATGCGCCGCCCGCCTTTAAGTTCCAGGGCTCCTGTTCTTTGAGGCGGGCAAATCCCGCCCTTTCGAGCATCGCGGCGGCATTTTCCACCGCATGGTAACAGGTATAGGAATTTTTCAAAAATTCGCAAAGTTCAAGCATGTTCTTCTCCTTTTGACCCATTATACAATAAACCTCGCCCGAATGCAATGATTTTTATGGGGTGGGTTTGTCACCTCATTCTTGACACCCCAGGTCCTCCATGCTATAATGCAAAAAGGGGGTGGCCTATGCCAAAAACGGTACAAGAGCGTCTCAAAAATTTTGCCGCGAGGATCTTTTTCCGCCTCACGGGGAGCGCGCTCTCGCAAAAGGAGAACGCACATTTCGCCGTCGGGGCGACCGTTTCGCAGGCGACCTCCGCGCTCCTTCGCCGTGCTGCGGCCGAGGGGGCGGTGCTCCTCAAAAACGACGGAACGCTCCCGCTCTCGAAGAAGTTCGCCCTCTTCGGCAGGGTGCAGGGGGATACCTTTTACACGGGCTACGGCTCGGGCGGCGACGTCGTTCGGCCGTACGTCGTGAGCATAGCCGAGGGGCTCGAACGGGCGAACGCCCCGCTCGTCTCCTGCGTGCGGGAATTTTATGAAAAATGGCGGCAGGACCACCCCGCGCCCGAGGGGAGCTGGGGGAACTGGCCCTATTCTTACCCCGAGGCCGAACTTCCCAAAGAAGCGCTCGAGGCGGCCGCGGCGGAGACGGATACCGCCGTGATCGTCATCGGCAGGGCCGCAGGCGAGGACCGCGAGAACGAGCTTTGCGAGGGCAGTTTCTACCTCACGAAGGCCGAGCGGCGGTTCCTCAAAGAGGTGACGGAGACCTTCTCCCACGTCGCCGTCGTCTTGAATATCGGCAACATCATGGACTTTTCGTGGACGGAAGAGTATCCGCTCGGCGCGCTCCTTCTCATTTGGCAGGGCGGCATGGAGACGGGAAACGCCTGCGCCGACCTTCTCCTCGGCAAGGTCTCGCCCAGCGGCAAGCTCCCCGCCTGCATCGCGAAAAGTTACGAGGATTACCCTGCGCAGAACTTCGACGGCCTGCATTTCAACGAATATCGCGAGGACATCTATCTCGGTTACCGCTATTTCGAGACCTTTGCGCCCGAACGCGTCCTCTATCCCTTCGGCTTCGGGTCGAGCTATACGAAGTTCAAAATAGAGGCCTCCTTTGCGGAAAACATTGTCCGTTACCGCGTGAAGAACGTCGGAGACCGTGCGGGGCGCGAAGTCGTCGAGGTGTATGTGAAAAAGCCCGACGGCGCCCTCGGCAATCCCGCCCGTACGCTCGCCGCATTCAAAAAGACCGCGCTCCTTTCCCCCGACGGCGAGGAGGGGGGAGAGCTCGCCCTTCCCGTGCGTGCGTTTTGCTCCTACGACGAGGCCCGTTCGGCCTATGTTCTCCTCGCGGGGGACTATGCCGTTTACGTCGGATCTGACGTGCGCACCGCGGACATGGTAGGGGGATTTTCCGTCGAAGAGGACAAAATCGTCGAACAACTTTCCCAAAATTGCGCCCCGCGAGATACCTTTGACGTCCTCGCGAAGGAGGGGAAGAGACGGGTGCGTACGGCGCAGAAGGACCTTAAAGCGGAGATCTTGTCGCGCCTCCCGCCCGAGGTCCCCTACACGGGGGATCGGGACATCCGCTTTGCCGACGTCAAGGCGGGGCGGGCGACCGCCGCGGCATTTTTGGCGCAGTTGACTGCGAAGGACCTCTTCGCCCTCACCCGCGGCGCCCTCAAAATGGACAGTCCCTTGGGCGCCCCGGGCAATGCGGGCGTCATGGGCGGCGTCACCAAAAATCTTCGCGCGCTGGGCGTTCCCTGCGTCACGATGACGGACGGCCCCTCGGGCATCCGCCTCAAAGCGCCGTGCTCGCTCATCCCCATCGGCACTCTCCTCGCAAGCGCCTTCGATCCCGCCCTCGTCGAAGAGGTGTACGCCCTGCTCGCGGACGAGATGAAGCAACGCGGCTCCAACGTGCTGCTTGCCCCCGCCCTCAACCTCCACAGGAACCCCCTCGGCGGGCGCAACTTCGAATATTTTTCCGAGGACCCGCTCCTCGCGGGGAACATCGCCGCGGCGGCCGTCCGCGGTCTGCAAAAGGGGGGCGTCTCCGCCTGTCCCAAGCACTTCGCCTGCAACAATCAGGAATTCAACAGGAGCAAGAACGATTCCCGCCTTTCCGAACGCGCGCTCCGCGAGCTCTATCTCTTCGCCTTCGAGATCTGCGTGAAGGAGGGCCGCCCCGATTTCCTCATGACCTCCTACAACAAGATCAACGGCGTCTGGGCGCACTACAACTACGGTCTTGTGCGCGGCATTCTGCGCGATGAGTGGGGCTTTGAGGGCTGCGTCGTCACCGATTGGTGGATGAAGTGCGCAAGGAGCCCCGAATTTCGCCGCGTCAAGAACAACGCCTACCGCATCCGTGCGGGCGTCAACGTGCTCATGCCGGGCGGCGGTTACCTCGGCAAGAGGGTGCAGGGCGGCTCGCCCGTAAGGGGGCTCGGCGGGAAGGATGCGCTCACCCGCGCCGAGCTCTTCGATTGCGCCCTCGCTGTCGTGACCGTCCTCGCGAAGATGTCATAATTTCACGATACGGCGGGAAAATGGTCTCCGGCCCGCCCCAAAGACCCGCTCCACCCTATAAGGGTGGATTTTTTTTGAAATTTTGTAACATTTTGAATTTTTTATCACGATTCCCTTGACATCATGTCATAAACTTGGTACAATCGTGTCATAGACCAATATTACAACTGTCATTTCCGTGTTGTGACTTCTTTGCGTTAGGGGGTACAATATGCGTTATAAGAGCAAACCTGCGAAAAATTCGGGCGTCAGGAGCGGCCATTGGAGCGTGGCGATGAAGACCACGGCCGTCCTCGCGGCATTCGTTGCCGTGGGCGTCGGGGGAGGGAGCATCGTTGCGGCGCTCACCAAGACGGCCGAGCGCAACGCCGTCGACCTTTCCTACGGTTCCGTCTCAACGGCCGTGGAGGAAGGGGAGGTGTTCGTCGATGACGGAACGTACGACGCCGTCGATATCTTCGCCCGCCTCAACTGGCGATTTGCCCGCCAAAAAGAGTGGTACGGCGAGTATTCGGGCTATGTGAATACCGTCGTCACGCAGGACGTACATACATACAAATACTACAAGGACGGGATGTTGATCTCGGCCGATATCACCAAGAGTTCCCTCGTAAATGCGGCGCGGGAATTTTGCTATATAAAAGAGGGCGACCGCGTCCTTTGGAGGGAAGCGGCGGGCGGCTCTTCCACCTACGATAAACTCGATACCCCGTGGCAGGAGGGCGAGCCCTACCGCAACATGACGATCTCGGGCGAGAACGGCTTCAAGGCCCTCAACGGCCTTCCCGCCTACGAGCTCAGCCCCTACGTCATCGAACCCGATACCGTGCTCTCTTCCACCGTCGAAGAGGCGGAGGACGGGCTCTACAAGGCGACCTTCGTCATGAACCCCGCGACGTGGAAGGATGTCGATGAGAACGGCAACGAGATCGTCAAGGGCGCGAACGCCTACTATATCAACCAGATGATTTTCACGGGCGGCCTGCCCGAAGCGCCCGAGTTCAGCGCGCTCACCATCACCTATTATTTCGACGAAGATTGGATCACCTACAAGACTGTGGTCGAAGAAAATTACAGCGCCGCCTACGGTCCCATCAAGGCGCCCTGCAAGGGCGGCGGCACCACGACGTATTCCTACGAGCCCTACAATTCGACGGACAACGTCTATCCCGACGCCTACGACGAATACTTCCAATATTGGATCGACGAGGAACCCGATACCGACTTCGACCGTCCCATCACCGCGCTCGACGCGCTCGCCGGGGCATTCGGCCCGCTGCTCGCCGAGCCCTCGACGCTCGCCCTCGACCTCGATATCAACGGGCAGAAGGCGGCGGGCACCGTCTTTGTCGATTTGAGCAAGACCGACCTTTCCGCCTTCGACGTCACCGCCATCGAAGCGCGCCTCGGCCTCGGGGCCCTCAACCTTTGGGTGGAGGGCGGCAAAGCCTACATCAACTACGGCGGGGTCAAGCTCTCGCTCGATCTCTCCGCCCTCATGGGTCTCTTCGGCTCGGCTTCGCCGCAGGCGGAAGGGGAGGAGAGCGGGGGGCTCAATACCGACGATCTCCTCGGCGCCCTCGCGAACGGCGCCTTCACCGCGGAGGACGGTAAGGCGGAACTTCACTCCGTATTGCCCCTTCTCGGCTACGAGATCCCCATTGATTTCTACTTCAACGTCGACGAGGAGAAGAACGTCACGCTCGATCGCGCAGCGGTTGCCGTCGACGCCGATCTTCTCTCCCTCGGCGCCGAGATCTCCTTCGGCGGAGAGGCCATCCCCGCCCTCGGCGAGGTGGAAAAGGCGGACTATGCCGAGCTCATGCCGCACATCCAAAGCCTCATCGACCTGTTCACTTCCGAAAATCTTCACGCCGCTCTCGATTACGAGGGCCACGGCATCAAGGTCGGGGGCGGCATCGATATCGCCCTTTCTCCCTTCTCCTTGAAGGGGGAGATCGCCCTTTCCGTCCCCGAATACGGCGCAGAAAAGAAGATCGCGCTCGCCTATGATGACGGCGAGGTCTACCTCGACCTCGGCGGCATCAAGGTCGCGGCAAATGCCGCCGACGCCGTCGCGCTCGTCGGCAAGTTCCTCGACCTCGGTTCTCTCGCGGAAGGCGGGCTTCCCTTCGATCTCGGCGAGATCGTTCAAACGCTCCTCTCGCCCGAATTTGCGCAGAACATCGTCTCTTCGGAAGAGGAGAGTAAGCTGCATTTGCTCCTTCGCGGGACGAAGATTCTGGAAGCCCTCGGCATCGACTTTGCCCTCGGCGACGTCTCGCTGCAAATGGGCGAAGAGACGCTTACGGCGGGCGTGCTCGGCCTGACAGCCACCCTTACAAAGGGCGACGGCTTCACCTTCACGCCCGAGGGTTACACCGAACTTATCCCTTACGTCGCCCGCATCGTCGAGCTGGCGAAGGGGGGCAACCTTACCGCCGAAGTCACCTACACGGGCGATACGCTCTCCGTGTCGGGCGAACTCGGCCTCGACCTTAAAGCTCTCGCCGCGAAGGCAGACCTTGCCCTTACCTACAAGGGCGCTACCAAGACGCTTTCGGTCGTCTATGCGGACGGCGCGCTCTACCTCACGGTGGACGGGCTTCGCATCAAGGCCGACGTTAAGGAAGCCATCGAACTCGTCAAGGAATATCTCGACGTCTCGTCGGGCGACGGCGATGCGCTTAAAATCGTTGCCGATATCCTTTCCCTCGACTTTTCCACCCTCATCGAGCTCTCCCAAACGGGCGACGACCTCACCGTCGCCGTCGCGGGCACCGAACTTTTGCGCGCGCTCGGCCACTCGTTCGACCTCGGCAGGGTCGAACTCACCGTCGGCAAAGAGGAGATCGTCCTCACCGCGGCGGGCGCCGTCGTCACCGTCAAGGCGGGCGCGCCCTTCACCTATACGACGGAGGGCTTCTCCGAGATCGTCAAGTATGCGGGCACGCTCCTTGGGATCTACAAGAGCGGCTACCTCGACCTCGATCTGAACTACGCGATCGGCGAACTCGCCATCACGGGCGAGGTCCATCTCGACCTCACGACATTCAACGTCTCCGCTTCGGTCACGCTCGCTTCGGGCAGGGCGTCCAAAACGGCGGAGATCCTGTATATGGGCGGCGAGATCTTCCTCGGCCTCGGCGAAATCCGTCTCAAAGTCAATGCGAAGGAGGCGGCCGCCCTGCTCGGCGGTCTCATCGACCTCGGCGCTTCGGGCGAGGAGATGGACGCGGTCGAAGCCCTGCTCTCGGCTGATTTCTCCACGCTCATTCCCGAACTTTGGGAATCGGACGGCGCCCTTCATATCACCGTCGCGAGCGGCAACCTGCTCTCGCTGTTCGGCCTCGATCTCGACCTCGGCGATCTTCGCCTTGCAGTGGACGGAGAGGGGGCGACGCTCAAACTCGGCAGGGCCGTCGTCACGGCCAAGGCGGGCGCGCCGTTTACGCCCGTCGCCGAGGGCTACCTCGACATCACGGATTATCTCGGCGCAGTCGCGGGCTTTGCAGAGGCAAAGGCCCTCACGCTCGACGTGGCATACTCGGGCGAAAAGATTTCGCTTGAAGGGGACATCGATATTTTGCTCGACGGCACGGCCGCACAGGGCGACCTCACCCTCACCTATACGGACGAGGAAGAGGGCGCTCAAACCGAGCATGCCGTCTATCTCCTCTGGACGAAGGGGGACGGTACCCTCTATCTCTCCATCGACGGCGTGAAGGTCAAGGCGAACGTCTCGGATGCGATCTCGCTCATCAAGACGGTCGTCGGCTCGAAGAGCTCCGAAGGGCAGGCGGAAGGTGCGGGCATCTCCACCCTCGCGCTCACCGACGAGGAACTCACCGCGCTCGAAAAGCTGCTCTCCTTCGACCTCGGCGCATTCATCGACCTTGCCGAACACAGGACGGAGGAAGGGGGCACGCTCACCCTCACCGTGCGCGGTACGGAGCTTCTCTCCGCCCTCGGCGCCTCCTTCGACCTCGGCGACGTGGCCCTCTCGCTGGATACGGAAGGGCACATCGCACTCTCCGCCATCGGCGGCAAGCTCACCATCGGCGTCCGTGCGGGCGAGTCCTTCGAACAAGGCGACGTCGGGGACTACATCGACATCGTCAAGTACGGCGAATACCTTGCAGGGCTCTTCTCCAAACGGACGTACAAGATCTCGGCCTCCTACGAGGTCGATGCGCTCAAAGTGCGCGCCGACGTCTCCTTCGATACCGTCGGGAAGATCGTCGTCGGCGACCTTATCCTTATCTATAAAGGGGCGGCGAAGGAGGCATCCTTCACCTACGAGGACGGCTGGTTCTACCTCGACCTCGACGCCTACAAGATCAAGACAAAGACGGCGGGCGCCGTCGCCCTCATCGCGGGCTATCTCGGCCTCTCGGGAACCGACGGGGTGAAATTCGAGAGCCTCGCCTCGGCGCTCGATACAAGCCTCGACGGCCTCCTCACCCTCCGCGAAACGGCGGAAGGCGAACAGCAGATCCTCACCGTCCTCATCGACGGCACCGCCCTCATGAAGGCGCTCGGCCTCTCCGTCGATCTCGGCAATGTGGATATCCGCGTTGCGGAGGACTACCTCTATGCCTCCCTCAAAGGCTTCGGTTGCGAAGTGACGGGCAGCGGCGCGGCGCTCGAAGGCCTCAAAGAAGAGGACAAGGCGGGCTTCACCGATCTTTCCGACTATCTCGACGGTTTCGTGAACGTATTCAAACAGGACTATATCACCGTCGCCGTCCGCTACGACGAAAAGGGCGTGAAGGTCGTGGGGGATCTCTACATCGACGTGAAGAACAAGCAGGCGCGGGCCGACCTCACCCTCACCTTGAACGGCATGGAATATGTGTTCGGCGTCGTGTACGAAAAGGGCGGCATGCTCTACGTCGACCTCGACGGGGCGAAGATCAAGGCGGATACGCAGGAGATCCTCGACCTTATCAAAGGCCTCTTCACGAAGAAGGGGGAGAGCGCGCGCAACAGGAAGCTGCGTGCCTCTGCCGATGCGCCCGCACAGATCGCCCTCTCCGAGGAACAGAAGAGCAAGCTCCTCGGCATTCTCGAGACCGTCCTTTCCCTCGATCTCGACAACTACTTCATCCTTTCCGAGAGCGGGGACGATACCCTCACGCTCACGGTGAGGGGGACGGAGCTCCTCTCCAAACTTCTCAAAAAGGATATCGCCCTCGGCGACGTTGAAGTCAAAGTCGAAAAGACGGGCGGCATCTCGCTCTCCGTCCTCGGCGCGACCCTCACCGCCACCGGCAGCGCCGAAGGCTTCGACCTCTTCAAAGACGGCGACAAAGCACAAAACTATGCCGACATTCTCGACTACGTCGGCTATCTCACCGACCTCTTCAAGGCGGAAGCGCTCACCCTCACGATCGACTCTCTCGAAGTCACAGCGGGCACAACGTCGATCAATGTGGAGGGTACGGTCGACATCAAGACGGACGGCACGCTCGCGGGCGGCACGCTCACCCTCACCGTGGGCGGTAAGTCCTTGACGGCCACCCTCTATTACGAGAAGGCGGACGGCGAAAATATCCTCTACATCGGCGTCGCAGGCATCAAAGTCAAGGCGAGCATCGAGGATATCAAGGCCCTCGTCGATAAGATCAAGAACAAGGAGCCCGCAGCGGCGGCATTCTTCACCGTCGCGGCGACCGTCGCGGAAGGCAGGCTCTTCGGTATCTTCGAAGAGGACGGTGTATTGCAACTCGCCGTCGCCGGCGGAAAGCTCGGGAAGCTCTTCGGCTCCGACCTCGGGCTCGACGAGATTGGCCTCGAAATTGCGGAGGGCAGGCTGGGCCTTTGCCTCTCGGGCGAAAAGTTCTCGCTCGACGCAACGCTCAAAGGGGCGGACTCCGTCGCCTTCGATCCGCTTGAAAACAAGGACGGCTATATCGACATCGTGAAGTACGTCGACTTCGCCGTCGACCTCTTCCGCGCAGACGCCTTCGAGCTCGGGCTCGGCTTTACGAAGGGCGCCTTCACCCTCACGGGAAGCGCCTCCTTCGCGCCTCAGTCCAAGGTTGCATCGGGCCAATTCACCATCACCTATCAGACGACGTCCAAGCACGCGTCCTTTGCCTACGTCGACGGCACGGCCTATGTTGCTCTCGACGGCTCCAACGGCCCGTTGAAGTTCAAGGCCAAATCGGCGGCGGCCGTGGGTCTGCTTGCGGCCTACTTCGGCTTCTCGGGCGCAGACGGCGAGACGGACAACACCTTCGAAGATCTCTTCCAAGATCTGTTCGGGAACTTCGATTCCCTCTTCGAACTCGCCGAGAACGCCGAAAAAGACGTTCTTACCCTCCTTGTCGACGGCACGCAGCTCCTCGAAAAGCTCAAAATTTCGCTCGGCAACTTCGAGCTCGGCGACATCGGCGTCATGCTCGGCAAGAACAGCCTCACGCTGCATGTGCTCAATGCCCAACTCACGCTCGGCGGCACCGATGCGGCGCCCGTCCTTCCCTCCGCGGAGGAACTCGCGACCTACACCGACCTTTCCGATTACGTCGATACCTTTGCCGACCTTGCCGCGAGCGACTGCCTCGAAATCGCGCTTTCCTACCGATCGGACGACGGTACGCTCACGCTTACGGGCACGCTGTCCATCGACGTCAGGAACAAGTTCGCCCGCGCCGACCTCACCGTCGCGAAGGGGGAGACGACGATCGACCTCGGCATCGTCTACACCGAAGGGGGCATGCTCTACATCGACCTCGACGGCGCGAAGATCAAGGCCAACGTCCGCGATGCGGTCGATTATGTCAAGGAACTCGTCGGCGGAAACGCGAAGGGCAGGGCGCGCA
Organism: uncultured Clostridia bacterium; assembly: GCA_947625555.1. Taxonomy (GTDB): domain Bacteria; phylum Bacillota; class Clostridia; order Christensenellales; family Borkfalkiaceae; genus Gallimonas. The sequence continues at coordinate 44,423 of CANQOT010000001.1, forward strand.
CGGTGCGCAATGCCCCCAAGGCCATCCTTTCCGACGAGCAAAAGAGCAAGCTCTCCGACCTTCTCACGAAGCTCTTCACGCTCGAACTTGACGACTTCTTCACCCTTTCGGAAGAAAAAGGCGCCCTTTCCCTCCTCATCGACGGCACGGGGCTCCTCAACAAACTTCTCAATAAGAATATCGAACTCGGTTCGGTCACGCTTTCCGTCGCAAAGAGCGTCTATGGCGAGGACGGCGCCCTCACGGCGTGCGGCTCCGTGACGCTCAAAGCTTTGGGTGCAGAGATCGTCTTGCGCCGCGGCGCGGCCTTTGTCGCCTTCCCCGACGGGGACAAAGAAGAGGACTATACCGACATTTTGCAATACGTCAAGTGGGCGGCGGCCATCTTCGCACAGAACGAAAAGCACATCGACCTCACGCTCGCGGCGGGCGAACTTTCCGTCGGCCTCGGGCTCGACGTCATCAAGGGCAACGCCTTCGTGAAGGGCGTCATCACCCTTTCCTACCGCGGCAGCAGCAAGGATTTTGCCTTTGTCTACGATAAGCAGGGCGGCGAGAGCGGCGACGAGGGCTGGATCTATCTCGACCTCGACGGCGTGCAGATCAAGGCAAATACCGACGACATTATGCAGCTTTTGAAGAGCCTCTTCTCCAATCTCGCCGGCAAGGAAGCGGAGGGCCCCGAAAAGATCGCCCTCGGCTATGCGGCGGCCGCCATTCTCGAAGTCGACGCCATCTCCTTCGAGAGCTTCGATACCTTCTCGCTCACCGAGGAGGAGGGCGTTCTCACCCTCGCCGTGAGCGGCGAAAAACTCATGTCTCTCCTCGGCGAAAAGCTCCGCTCCCTCCTCGACGGGAAGTTCTCGCTCGCAAGCGTGGGCGTCTCCGTCTCCGAGACACTCTTCTCGGTGGAAGCGGACGCGACCCTCTCGGGCGACAGCGTCACCCTTTCCGTCGGCATCTCGAAGGGCGAAACGTTCGAGATCGGCGAAGAGGAGAGGAAGTCGCTAACAAGCTACATCGACGTGTTCAAATACGGCGCGATGGTGAAACGTCTCTTCACCCAATCGACGACGTTGCAGGCGGAGATCTCCGCCACCCTCGGCGGGAAGGAACTCGGCCTCACGCTCAAATTCAACAAGGACTTCACGATGGCGCAGGGGACGCTCCAATACGGTTCCATCGACCTCGACCTCATGTATGTGCTCGAAGACCGCGAAGGGGCGGAGGGCGAAAAGGACGTCCTCATCTATGTGAAGGTGGGCGATAAGGTCAAGCTCATGGCCAACATTTCCGAGGTCATCCGCCTCGTGAAGGATGCCAAGGAGAAGAAGGGCCGCGCAATGCCTGCGGCCATCGCCCTCACGCCCAAGCAGGAGACCATGCTCGAAAAGTTCCTTGCCCTCGATCTCGGCGAAGTGATAAAGCTCACCGAAAAACTCGCTGCGGCAGGGGAGGGCGATTCCCTCGCCGTCACCGTCAATTCTCGCAAACTTCTCGATGTCTTTGGGGCCTCGTTCGACCTCGGCACGATCGAAGTCACCATCGAAGAGGGCGAACTTATCATCGCCCTTCCCGATAAGGCCAACCTTTCGGTCACCATCTACGGCACCACGCGCGCCGTCGCGCTCGAAAAGCCCGCGGAAGGCGACTATCACGACATCACGCCCATTGTGAAGCGCGTGTTCGATCTCATCGAGGCGCAGGGCATCGAATTTTCGGGCGAACTCGCGCTCGGCGAAACCAAGCTGACCGTCGAACAGGGCATCGTCACATGGAAAACGGGCGAAGATAAGAAGTTCTACCTCAAAGGTTCTCTCGGCGATTTTGTCCTCGAACTTTCCATCGTCGGCGAGAACGCACAGCTCAAACTCGGCAATTTCGGCATTGAGTTCGCCTTCTCGGATATCGGCGACCTCATCAATGCCGTCAAGGGCCTCATCGCCCGCGTGAAGGGCACCCTCTCCACCGTCAAGGCGAACGTCACGGGCACGGCCAAGCGCGAAGAGCTCATCGGGACGCTCCAAGGCATCGTCGATGTGCTCAACAACTTCATCGATTTCCTCAAAGGCGGCGAGGCCGCCGCAAGCGCCGCGGCTTCCGCCAAGGCGGCGTACGAGATGGGCGGCATGGCGGTCGTCCCCGCGGCCTACAAGCCCGAAGGGGAGGCAAAAGAGCTCCTTTTGAGCTTTGTCCTCGGCAAGATCACGCTCGAGATCTTCGATGAAACGGGGTACGAGAACCGCGGCTTCCTCGGCCTCGGGCTCACCCTCGCATCCGACGCGTTCTCCGTCTCGGCCGTCGTCGATACGGCAGTGTTCACGGGCGAGATCCCCGAACTGACGGGCGAGTTTTACAAACTTCATGATTTCATCGAGATCCTCGGCTATGCGGGCGATGCCGTCGCCCTCGTCGCGGAGCCCAAGCTCACCGCAAAGGTGGGCGGGAACGTCCTTTCGACCAACCTCTCCATGTATCCCGACGACGGGCTCGTCTACGACATCTCGGGCGAAATGGAATACTTTTCGGGCGACTTGGACGACAAATTCCCCATCCGTCTCGATATGGACGAGAACGTCATCGAAGTGAATACCGATCTCTTCGTGCACTTCAAGCTGCTCATCGCGGCGGGCACGCAAAAGACGGAAGTCAACGGTGAGACCGTCGATACCACGCCCAAGAATATCTATCTCGATATCTTTATCACCGACTGCGATCTGAATGGGGATTCGAACGGCGAGCTCGACTTCTTCGTTACCATCTCCCAAGTCGGAGAGGGGAAGACCGGCTACGACCCGCTCAAACTCTACGCCCCCGCAAAGGAGATCCTCACCATTCTCTCGGGCGCCGCTTCCATTCTCGGCATGGACAGCGTGACCTATGTCAACGAGTATCTCATCAAGCCCCTTCTCGATCCCGATATGGTCGCCCGCCTCAAAGGGTTGGGCGTGAGCCTCATCCCCACCATCCTCGATATGCTCTTGAAGGACGACGGGGCGGCGGACGGCGTTGCGGCCATTGCGAACGGCGTCGAGATCCCCGCGGATGCTTTCGGGTTCGGCTTCGGCAACGTGCAGCTTCGCTTCAAGTCGGAAGGGGAGGGCGATTCCACCTACCTCGCCTCGCTCGGCGTGACGACCTCCAAGGAAGAGGCGGCGGGCGAAAAGACGTATACCAAGACGACCGACCTCGCATTCTCCTTCTCGCGCACCGTGACGGAAGACAGAAAGCCCGCAGATCTTACGGGATTCTTCGATATCGAGGGCGTCGACGAGCTCATTCTCGCCCTCGGCAGAACGGCGACCCATATGGCGACGCCCGACGAAGTGATCGCGGGCATCGCCGAGGAAGGGGAGTACGTCCGCAACGATGTGTTCTTCATCGACGGGAAGTTGCACCTCGACCTCTCGATCATCGGCATCAATCTCGAGACCATCGAGATCAATGTAGACGGCCTCACCGTCAACTTCGATGCCAATAACAAGATCAGCCTGAATGCGAAGCTCTCCTATCAGGGCGTCCACAATGCTCTGGCGGGGCTTGTCGGAAGCAGCGATATCATTTTGGGCGATACGACGCTCGACCTCACCATCAAGGGCGACATGATGTATCTGCGCCGCACGCAAAAGACCCACTTCGACGGAAGTACGGAGAAGGATCTCACGGTGCCCGAAGTCATCTACCGCGCCTTCCCGCTCAAAAACTTCATGAAGGACACCCAGACCATGATGAACCATCTGTGCTTCATGTTCAATTTGAGCGAAGCGCTCGTGACCCGCATCATGGGCATGGTCGGCACGGGCGGCTCGACCCCCGCGGCGCAACCCACCGACCTCGGCGGCTTCCTCGATCGTTATATTACGGGGTGCACTTACGAGCCTCATGCGCCCAAAGACGGCCTTTCCAACCTCATCTATACCCTCGTTCTGAACGGCGCGGGGCTCACGAACAGCGATACCTTCGATGATATCACCGTCAAGCTCGGCGTGGAGAGAGGGGTGCTCCGCAGCATCGATATCCCGCAGTTCTCTATCGCGAGCGTTGTGCATATCAATGCGAATTTGCGGCTCCGCAACCCCGAATATGTATGGGACGACGGAAGCTACGATACGACGGAGAGCATCGCCGACGTTCTCGAACAGGCGATGGCGAACAAACTCAAATCGGTCGATTGGCTCGAAACGGCCTACCTCGAAGGGCAGCTCGCGAACGTCACATATATGCTCGGCGACCAGGAGATCGGGCACCAGCAGATCGTGTTCGACCCCACCACCAAGGAGCTGTATGCCAACTTCTCCTACCCGTCCATCAAGAACTTCCTCGACAAGAACCCCGAGTATGCACAGGACGGCTATACCTATGAATGGGAGAGGTACGACCCCGCGAACTTCAAGTCGGAAATGACCCTATATGCAAAGCCCAAGGCCAATGTCTACGATCTGATCTTCATCATCGAGCAGGCGGACGTCGAAAAGTATCGCGTCACCGAGGAAGAGCTCGAAGAGGCGGGCTATTCGTGGAACGATGAGTACAACGCATACGTCCATATCTATCACTGGACGTACAATCCCGAAAACTACATCGCTCTTCCGTACGTGACGACGGTCGCGGGGCGCACCATCGGCTTCTTGTGTCCGAACGGCAATCTCCACAACGAAGATCACCGCGGGCTCGACTTCTACGACCAACCTATCGTCAAATACAAGGCGGTTTGGGACTATATCGATTATACCGTGACCTTCGAGCTCGGCAACGGGCAGCCTTCTATAAAACAGACGGGGCACTATGGCGATACGGTGAACTATCCCGATAACCCCGCCCGCGAAGGCTATGATTTCAACGGCTGGGATAAGACGATAGGCACAATCGTGGGCAACGATACCGTCAAGGCGACGTGGACCCCTTGCACCTACGAGGTCAAGCTCGTCAGCGAATATCCCATCACATGGCCGGGTTTGGAATTTGTCGAAGAGAATGGAAAGTACGTCGCGACGATCACGTTCACGTATGATAGCGACGTCGAGCTTCCCAAGAACATCGAATATGATTCCGAGAGCGCGGGCACGGTCATTCTCAAAGGCTTCTCAAAGGACGGCGTGCTCTACTCCGAGTATCTGCCCAACGTCACGGGCGCGGCGACCTTTACCGCAGTCTGGGATGAACGCGGCTTTAAGATCGAGTTCACCGACGGGGACGGCAACGTCTATGCGACCCGCTATAAGCGCGCGGGCGAGAGCTTCACGCAAAGCGAGCTTCCCGATCTTGGCAAGTTGCGCCGCAATGGCTACACCGCCGAATGGAACATCGATATCAATTCCTTTAAGGCGAGCGACGATTGCACGGTTTCCGTCAAGTACACGGGCATCACCTACTATATCCATGAATATAGTTTGAAGCGCGTCGACGGCTTTACGGAAGTCAAGGGCGAATTCGATTCCGAGGGCATTCAAGGGACGTCTTATTGGAAAAAGACCTATGCCTATGTCTATGGCGGCACGCCGCACCCGCTCACCCTCGGCGTGAGCGAAGATGTGCGCGGCTTCGACTTCGACGGCTACTACACCGAACGTTTCGGGCAGGGCACCAAGATCGACCCCGCCGTCATCAACGATGAGATGATTGAAAAGATCTTCAAATTCAGAGTGGGCAACAGCGAAGATTTCTACGAGCAGAACGTCCTCTTCGCGAATTGGATCGATAATTCCGTCGAGGTCCACCTGTACAGCGACTTCGACTTCGTGGGTAGCATGGGGCACGACATCGACGGGTACTATAAGTCCGTCAAGAAGATGGAAGGGGACTATGATATCTCCGGAGAGACGCTCAACCTCAGCGGAAATACGGGACTCCGCCGTCTCGGCTGGTGGTATTTCGACGAAACGACGGCGAATTGGTCCGCGATCGATAACGTCGAAACATTCCGCAATACCGATCTCAGGACGCAGGCGACCGTCAAGATCTTCGCCATGTGGATCGAAGATATCGATATCAAGATCACGAGCTTCGACACGAACAGCATGTTGGGCGGCGCACAGTACAACATCGGAGGCACGCTCACGGGCGGCATTCCGAGCGGCGTGAACAGCATCAGCATCTATAATGCGGTCAAGATGGCTCCCACGACCACGGGCTACTACGTGCTGTTCAACAAAGACGGCAGCACGAGCGATACCCCCGGCGGCAAGCGGGATATCACCGTCACGCGCGACCCCGTCAGCAACGTGGGCAGTTTCCAGCAGACGGGCATGAACAGCGGCACGTTCGGCGCATTCGTATGGACGGAGCGCGCTTCGTACGGCGGCGTCATCATGCGCATGGAGTTTACATACGGGTCCGATTCCATCGTGTTCTACGGCGGAAATGTTGTCTCGATGGAAACCTACACCGTCACCTATCATAAGGAAGGCGGCGACGTCGTAGGGCAGGTCGAAGGAGTACGCACGGGCTATAACGGCAAATATAATTTGAGCGACTTCTCCGGTTGGGGAGTCACGGCCGCCGACCTCATGTTTGACAACACGGTCTATGCCGACGAACTTGCCGCGGAAAATGGCATCGCCTGCCCGCAGGACGGTTCGAGGGCGGACGAAGGGAACTATGAATGGCCGCACAGGGCGATCACGGGCAACGCGGATATCTATCCTTCCTTCGTGCTCGCCCCCGTCACCGTCGTGTTCACGAGTAACTTTAAGTTCTCCAACGCATGGAGAGCGAGCGCAGACGGCAAGACCTTCACCTATACGACCAAGATGCGCCCGTATTCGACGATCGAGTTTATCGCGAACGGTATAGTGTTCGAGACATACACCGTCGAGGAAGGGAAGCAGAGCCAGACCTTCGCAGTTCCCACCGATCTTCCTTTGGCGGCGGATGTGCGCAAGGGTTATTGGACGGAGGGATCGGCCGTCATCGGCGAATACGGCGCAACCTTCACCGTGCAGTACAGTCCGGATACGATAATCTATTACAGCGAACTCGGCTTCAATGTCACCGCCAAGGACTACACATACGGGTTTGATGCGAAGACGGAATATTCCTTCGAATATTCGAGCGAACACACCCTCATCGTCCCCGACAACAACGCAACGACGGTCGACGGCGTCACCTATCGCTTCCTCGGTTGGTATGCAAAGAATACGGACGGCACATGGAGAAAACTTGGCGCAACATTGAAGATCACGGCTTCCGAGGAGCCCACTTACGCCCATGCGTTGTGGATGAGCGAACTCGTCGTGACGGTCACGAAGGCGACGGCGAAATATAATTTGAGAGTAAAATATGATTACACCATCGCCGCCTCCATCAGAGGAGGGAAGCTCGTCGGCGCCTTTGCGAACGAAGGGGTCTCGGTCAAGACGATATACCGCTTCTATGCCAATAACAATACCGATCACGAAGCGGGCACGTCGAACGGAGGGCATACCTATAACGATTACAGGACTTCGGACAGTGTGGACTTCTCCATCAGCAACATTGCGGGACAAAACAAGAAGCAGGGGCATGCTGTCGTGACAGTTGAATACACCTATCAAGGCATTACGGTCTCTACGGGCGAGGTCCATGCAGTCAAAGCGATAACCACCTAAAAACACGAGCGCGGGGCTTTCGCCCCGCGCGAAGTTTATTTCCAAAGGAAAAGAGAGGCGTTTTGCCTCTCTTTTCCTTTGGGCCTCATCTTTGCCCCCTCCGTGGGAGGGGGTAGGGGGTGGGGCGGGTGTCGAACGTAGTGAGACAGGTGGGGGAGAGCTTCTCCCCGGGGAGGAGCTGTCACGCGTACGCGTGACTGAGGTGGGGGATTCCAAATGCCATACCGCTTGCGGGAGCCCTCTAATGTCGGTAAGGCCTCGTCGGCGGTCTCGTTCTATCATTTCCAAAGGAAAGGGAGAGACTTCTGTCTCTCCCTTTCCTTTGGAGCTGGTGAGCGGACTCGGACCGCCGACCTCGTCCTTACCAAGGACGCGCTCTACCTGCTGAGCTACACCAGCATACTTTGCATAAGCGGGCTTTTGCCCGCGAAGTAGCTACACCAGCGCAATTACCTAATCAGTATAGTAAAATCCGCGGATTTCGTCAAGCGATAATGCGCGGATTTTGTAAATTTCGAAAAAGAAATTTTCCCGTCACGGCACAATGTCTTGGAGAAGGTCATCCATACCGTAGAGCGAGGGGGCCTTCCCCATGATCCATTCTGCCGCGCGGAGGGCGCCGACTGCGAACACCCTGCGGCTGCGTGCCGAGTGGGATAGGGTGACGATCTCGTCCTCGCCGTAAAAGCCCACTTCATGCTCGCCGACGACGTTTCCGCCCCGCACGGCATGAATGCCGATCTCGCCATAATGACGAGCTCCGACCATACCATGTCTGCCATAGACCCGTTCGGTATGGCCTTCCCGCGCCTCTTCGACGGCCTTTGCGAGCATGAGCGCGGTGCCCGAGGGCGCATCCTTTTTTTGATTATGATGCCGCTCGACGATCTCGACGTCGAAGTCCTCGCTGAGCACGGCGGCCGCCCTTTTCGCGAGCATCTGCAAGAGGTTCACGCCGATGGACAGGTTGCCCGTCTTGAAAATGGGAATATAAGCAGAATATTCCCTTACGAGCGCTTCGTCCGCCTCCGAATACCCCGTCGCCGCAAGCACGATGGGGAGGGCATGCGCCGCCGCAAAGGCAAGCCGCTCTTCGAGCCCCCAAACTGACGAAAAATCCACGATGACGTCCGCCTTTTCTGTCACATCGCGAAAGGAGGGATAGAGGAAAAAGGGGACGGGCTTCATGTCGATGTCCACGCCGCAGACGATCTCGACGCCGCGCTCTTCGCAAAGCCGCGTCACTTCGCCGCCCATTCTCCCGCACGCGCCGCACAATATAATTTTCATTCTTTCACCTCGAGCCCGAATTTAAGCATTTCTTCTTTGAGAAGTGCGCGGTGCGCGTCCTCCAAAGGAGTGAGGGGGGAACGCGGCGTGCCCGCGCGGAAGCCCAAAAGGTTCAACGCCTCCTTCACGGGGATGGGGTTGACTTCCGAAAAGAGGGCCTTCGTGAGGGGGAAGAGTTTATCCGCGAGCTTGTTCGCCATGTAGAGTTTGCGCTCAAAGACGGCCTTTACGAGGTCGCAGACCGCCTTCGGTGCGACGTTGGAGACGACGGAAAATACGCCCGCGCCGCCCGCGCAGAGAATGGGAAAGTTGAGGAGATCTTCTCCCGAATATACATCGCAGTTGCCCCGCACGCGGCGCAAAATATCGAGGGTGAGGGCCATATCGCCGCTCGCCTCCTTGATGCCCGCAAAGTTGGGGATCTTGGCGAGTTCTTCCGCCGTCTCGGGGAGCATGGAAACGCCCGTACGGGAGGGTACATGGTAGGCGATGACGGGGATCTCCACCGCCTCGCAGATGGACCCGTAATAGGAAAGGAGCCCCGCCTGCGTGCACTTATTGTAGTAGGGGGTGATGGCGAGCGCGCCGTCCGCCCCGAGCGCCTGCGCCTGCCGCGTATTTTCTACCGCTTGCGCCGTGCTGTTGCTCCCCGTCCCCGCGACGATCTTCACTCTTCCCGCCGCCTTTTCAACGGCAAAAGAAATGGTTTTTGAACGTTCATCCTCGGACATGGTAGCGGGCTCGCCCGTCGTGCCGAGGATACAGAGCGCTTCCACGCCGCTCGAAATCTGGTATTCGATCATCTCGCCCAAACCCTCGAAGTCCACGCCCGAAGCGCAAAAGGGAGTGATCATTGCGGTGACGCATCCATGCAAAAATCCTGTCATAAATTTCTCCTTATCCTAATGTATGAGGAATGAGGGGCATTTGCTCAATCGAAGTATCCCTTGGCGGCGAGGAGTTCGGCGAGGAGCACGCCTCCGCCCGCCGCACCCCGCAGGGTGTTGTGCGAACAGCCGATAAATTTCCAGTCGAACACGGTGTCCTCCCGCAGCCGTCCCGCCGTCACCGCCATGCCCTTTTCGCACATTCTGTCGAGTTTGGGCTGGGGGCGGTCGGGTTCTTCATAATAACGGAGGAACTGTTTGGGCGCAGAGGGGAGGCAAAGCCGCTGCGGTTCGCCGCAAAAGCTCTCCCACGCCGAGAGGATCTCCTCCTTCGACGGCTTTTTCGCGAAGGAGACGAACACCGCGGCCGTGTGCCCGTCGGAGACGGGAACGCGCACGCATTGCGCCGAAATGCGGGGCTTCTTGGCATCTACAACGACGCCGCCCTGCACCTTTCCCCAAATTTTAAGGGGCTCGCGCTCGCTCTTTTCCTCTTCCCCGCCGATGTAGGGGATGATGTTATCCACGATTTCGGGCATCGTCTCGAAGGTCTTGCCCGCCCCGGAGATCGCCTGATAGGTGCACACGGCGACCTCTTTGAGCCCGAATGCGCGCAGGGGCGTAAGAAGGGGGACGTAGGATTGCAGCGAGCAGTTGCTCTTGACGGCGATGAACCCCCGCTGGGTGCCGAGGCGCCGCCTTTGCGCCGCGATGACCGCGAGATGTGCGGGGTTGACCTCGGGAATGATCATGGGCACATCGGGCGTCATGCGGTGGGCGGAATTATTGGAGACGACGGGGATCTCGCAGCGCGCATATTCCTCTTCGAGGGCGGCCGTCTCTTCCCTGCCCATATTGACGGCGCAGAACACGAAGTCCACCTTGCCCGCGAGAGCGGCGACGTCTGCCCCGTCCCGCAAGATCATCTCCCGCGCATAGGCGGGAATGGGGGAGGGCTGTACCCACCGCCCTTGTACGGCCTCGGCGTAGGGCCTCCCCGCGTTTTTCTTGCTCGCGAGGAGCACGGCGGGCTCGAACCACGGGTGGTTTTCGAGCAGGGAGACGAACTTTTGGCCGACGGTGCCCGTCGAGCCGACGATGCCGACGCGATATCTTCTTTTTTGCATAGCGTTCTCCGAAATGAAAACGAGGCGGGCGCGCCGTCTCGTTGAAGTCTATAAAGACATTGCCGAAAAAGCGCTTCACCGCGGGGTGACAGGAAGGCGGGTATTCTCCCGCAGACCCAACGCGCCGCGCAAGGAATAAGGCGCGTTTCGGCGGCGATACCCTTTCTTCCGCATTCACGGGGATCTCCTGCCATCCCTCCCGCGGAGTACTCTTGTTCGGCCGCTCCTCTTTTTAGCAAAATCGATTTTACCATAGGCTATCGGAAAAATCAATCAATTTTGCCTTATTTTTCATTGAAAAAATTTCGCGCATGTGTTATAATGACGAATAGGGCGGTGTCGCCGCCCGAAATTCGGCACATTCGCGGAGTTGAACTATGGCAGAAAAACGCAGGGGTGCGGTATCGCGCTGGCTGGAAGGGAAGGAATACGAGGGCGATATCGTCCGCACCGTTCCCCCGACGGGGCGCATCCGCCTGTTTTGGGATACATTCAAGGGCAGATTCGGTCGGCTCATCTTGGTCAATTTCCTGATGATCCTCTTCTTCCTGCCCCTGATCGCCGTACTCTTCTACCGCGTCATGAGCATCGGCGGGCAGCAGACGTTGGGCCCGTGGGGCTCGGGTCTCGGCGTGGGCTATCCCATCGTGCCCGACGTGACGGGGGTCTACGAGCTCATGATCCTCCGCTCCGATCTCATCTTCTTTGCCCTCCTCATTCCCTGCCTTCTCATCGGCGGCATCGGCCTCGCGGGAGGGGCATACCTTACGCGCAACCTCATCCGCACCGAGGGCATCTTCATCTTCAAAGATTTTCTCCGCGGGATCAAGCGGGGATTTTGGAGCGTTTTCGAGGCCGCGTTCATTTTCAGCCTCATCCTGTTTTTGGCGCGCTATACGGGCAATCTCGCCGATTACTATGTCGCAAGAAGCCTTCCCATGTCGGGCTGGCTTATCGCCTCCAAGGTGATCGGCTATCTCCTCGTCGCGCTCTTTTCCGTCATCTGCCTTTGGATGATCGGCCTCGGGACGAGCTATAAACTCGGCCCGTGGGCGCTCTTCAAGAACGCCTTCGTGTTGTCCTTCGGCACCTTCCCGCAGACGGTGCTCTTCGCGGCCCTTGCCGTATGGCCCGTCTTTCTCGTCATCTTCACTTCGGGGTTCTGGTCGCTCCTCGGCATCTTTTTGTTCATTCTCTTCGGCTTCTCGTATGCCTGCCTCGTGTGGATGGACTATGCCGATTGGGCGTTCGATAAGTTCGTGAGCCCGCCCGCCGTACCCACCCCCAAGGAGGAGGCGAAGGCGGCCGCACGCGATGTTACCGAGGCCCGCGAGGATGTCCAGCGGCTCATCTTCTCGCACGGGAAGTCCGACCTTGCCTCCCGTCCGCTCCGTCCCATCGACGACGGCGCGGGGATCTACCGCCTGCCCGAGAAGTTCTCCCGCGACGACCTCAAAAAACTCAACGACAGCAAGGCGAACATGCAGCGCGAGATCGACGAATATGTCGAAGCGCACAAAAACGATCCCCAATATGTGGAATACAACCGCCTCTTCGAGGAGCGCGAGCGCGCCTTGCAGGAAGCGCAAAAGGCCAAGGATAAGAAGAACAAGAAGAAGTCGCCCAAGCCGCCCAAACTTCTCACGGGCGGAAAGAAGTGATGGGGGCAGACGCGATGTCGCACGCCTACGACTTTCTTGCCGATTGGTTCGAGATCCTGAATGACGACTGCGACTATCCCCAATGGTCGCAGTATTTTATTGAGGGGCTTTCCCGTCTCGGCGCGGGGAAGAAGGGCATGGAGCTCGGTTGCGGGAGCGGCGCTTTTTCGCGCGCGCTCGCAAGGGCGGGCTACGAGATGACGGGGGCCGACCTCTCCCTTCCCATGCTTACGAAGGGGAAGGCGCTCGCGGCGGAAGAGGGGCTCCGCATCCGCTTCTTGCAGGCCGACGCCCGCACGGTCCGTTCGATAGAAAAGTTCGACTTCATCCTCTCGCCCAACGACTGTTATAATTATATGCCGCCATCCGCGCTCGTGTCCGCCTTCCGCCATGCCGCGGCCTGCCTCAAAAAGGGCGGGATCTTTTGGTTCGACGTGAGTTCCCCGTGCAAGCTGCGCAACAAAGTTGCAAATAATATGTTCGCCGACGACCGCGACGACGTGACCTACCTCTGCTTTTCTGCGCTTTCGGACGATCGCGTGGACCTCGACGTGACCCTGTTCGTCAAAGAACGGAACGGCGCCTATTCCCGCTTCGACGAAAAGCATACGCAATATATCCACGAAGAGGGCGACATTTTGGCGGCCCTCGTGCAGGCGGGCTTTACCGTCGAGAGGGTCGAAGGGCACCTCGGCGAGGACAAAGAGGGCTCCGACAGGTGGAATTTCATATGCAGAAGATAAGCTATATCTTAAAAACGCTCATATTCGGCGGGGAGGTCTCCCTCGCCGTTTGCGATACGACGGCGCTCGTGCGCGAAGCCATCCGCCGTCATCACCTCTCGCCCGTCGCCGCGGCGGCATTGGGGCGTACCATGTCCGCGACGGCCTACCTTTGCAGTTGGTTGAAGGACGAGGAAAGTTCGCTCTCCGTCACCGTCGCAGGGGACGGCGCGGGCGGCAAGATCTGCGTTGCGGGGGACGGCGCGCTGCACCTTCGCGGCTTTGCGGAGCGTCCCGAAGTCTCCCTTCCCCCGAGAGCGGACGGCAAGCTCGACGTAGGGGGCTTTGTCGGCCGTTGCGGGACGCTCACCGTCATCCGCGACGACGGGGAAGGCATTCCCTTCGTTGGGACGAGCGAGCTCGTCTCGGGCGAGATCGCAGAGGATATTTCCGCCTACTTTCTCACGAGCGAACAGCGTCCCACGGCGGTCGCGCTCGGGGTGAAGATCGCACCGGACGGCGATTGCATCGCGGCGGGCGGGGTCTTTTTACAGCCTCTCCCGGGGGCCTCGGAAGAGGCTATCGCGCGCGCCGAGGAGGCCATAGCGGGCTTTTCGCGCATCTCCTCGCGCATCGAGGAAGAGGGGGCCGAACGCATCGTAGCATCCTTTTCGCCCGAGACGGACGCAGAAAGGCGGGAGATCTTTTTCCGCTGCCACTGTTCGCGGGAGCGCATTTCCTCCGTCATTGCCTCGCTCGGCAAGCAAGAGGCGGAGAATATCATAAGGGAGCAGGGCAAGATCTCGGTCTATTGCCACTACTGCAACACGACGTACGATTTCACCGGGGAAGAGGTCGCAGCGATCTTTTCCGAAGAGGGGAAACATGAAGGATAACGTGAGACGGCTGCAATTTGACGACGAATTTCTCCTCGAAAGCGCGGAGAAGCGCTTCGACGAGGGGGATTATTTCGGCGCGCTCAAAATGCTCAATAAGCGCGAGGAGATGAACGATCCTCTCGCCGACGCCTATGCGGTCTACGCCGACATCTACGAGGCACTCGAGCTCTGGTCGCTCGCCGCCGACGCATGGTTCCGCTTCCTCGATACCTGCAACGAGGCCGATTTTTCCGAGGGCTACGAGGGGCTCGCCATTTGCTTCATGAATATGGGCAACGAGCTGCAATCGGGCATCTACTATCACCGCGCCCTCACGACGGACGGGCTCTCCGAGGACGATCTCGACGAACTCTTCGAGCCCCGCGAGGAGCGGCCCCGCCTCCGCCTCGTCCATTCGGCGGGGGAACCTGCCGCCGATCCCGAGGCCATTGCCGAGGGGCTGGCGCTTCTGCGCGTCGGCGAGCTCGAACAGGCAAAGAACGCCTTTTCGGAGGTGGAAGAGGAGAGCGCCGACTACCCCTCCGCGCAGGGGCTCGCAGCGATGTGTTCCCTCATGCTCGGCGACGAGAAGGGGGCCGAGGAGGCCTGTAAGGAGCTCGTCGCGAAATTCCCCGAAAACGTGCAGGTCCTCACGACCTATTGCGCCGTTCTCGGCGCGCAGGAGAGGCCCGAAGAGGCGAGGGAGATCGCGCGGCGGCTCTCCCAAGTGGATGCCACCTCGACGGACGACCTCTACCGCGTCGCCACGGCCCTCTGCGAGACGGGCCTCGACGAGCTCGCGAAGGAGAAGCTCGAACTCCTCAAAAAGCGCCTTCCCTACGACGAGAACGTCCTGTGGTTCCATGCGGTCGCTTCCTTCCGCGTCGGCGATGTCGACGCCGCGATCGCCTCGTTGGAGCTCCTCACCCTCCTCTTCCCGCGAAAGGCCGTTGCGCTCCGCTATCTCGAAAATATGCGCCGCGTCCGCGACGGGGAAGGGGAAGTCAAGATCAACTATTTTTACCGTCTGCCCGAGGATCAGTACAGGGGCGTCGCGTCTTTCTTTTTGAAGGCGAACGCCCTCGACGCGAAGGAGGGGGAAGAACTTGCCAAGGGCGAAACGTTCAAAGAGAATTTCCGCCTCGCCTTCGACGAGATGGAGGGGCGCGACGACAAGTTGCAGATGCTCGCCTCGAAGGTGGCCGTCCGCTTCCGCGCCGACGCCCTCATCCGCGACGTCCTCCTCAACTGCGACGGCGACGAGATCGTCAAATTCTCCATCTTGCACGACCTCGTCTGCCGCAACGAGGATAATTCCTTCGGCACCGTCATCTGTAATCTCTATAAGGAATTTTTCATGCACGAGATCGAGATCGGCAAAAGGAAGGGCGGGGCGTTCATGCAGGCCTTTGCCGACGTCTATTCCAAGTACGCCCTTCTCGGCGAGGAATACGAGCGCAAGATCTGCGCGGCGGGGGAGGACCTCTACTACGCCCTCTCCGAAGCGGGCGCATGGGAGCTCTTCGACGAACGGAACGCTCTCGCCGCCGCCATCTACCGCGAGGCGCGCATGCGCAAGGGCGAGCGCTCCTTTGCGGAGGTGTGCAAGCTGTTTGATGCGGATCGCGTCACCGCCGAGCACATTCTCAACTATATGATGTAGGAGCATTATGGGAAAACTCATTGATTTCGACGGCCTCTTCGAGGAAAAACTTACCGAATATATGAGGCGCATGCGCGGCAAATATACCGAGGAGCAGTGGGAGGAGATCATTCCCAAGCTCTACCGCGAGTTCGGCGATACTTATATCCCGCGCGCGAAAAATACGCCCAAGGGATACTATGCCGCTATGGCGGACGGGGAGCTCATCGACCTACTCATCCGCCACGAGGAAGAGGGGGTACCCGTCTCCGACTATCTTTGCCGCGAGCTCGAGTCCCGCCCCGCGGCGGTGCTCTTGCCCCTCCTCTTTCGCAGCGAGCCCGCCCTCGTGACGCTCGCCGTCAATCTGCTCGGCCCGAACGAGGCGGCCTTTTCGGCCTATTTCGACCTGCTCGAAAGGGAGGGGACGTCGGAGGACGTCGCCGAGGCCGTCTGCGAAAAGCTCAAAGAGCATGCGGACGCCGCAAAGGAGAGGGCTCTCGCCCTTTGGAAGAGGGACGTGCGCACCGAACTCATGCTCGAGATCCTCTCCCGCGTGAAGGAGCGTTCCGACGAGGTATTCTCCATCCTTCTTGCGGCATTCAGGGAGAGCGGCGAAGAGATGCCCGTGCGCGCGGGCTATCTTGCAAGCTACGGCGATCCCCGCGCCCTCGACGCCCTCCTTTCCGTCATCGACAGGGAAGATATCAACTATCTCGAATACCGCGAACTCAAATACGCCATCGAAGCGCTCGGCGGGGAGTACGACCGCCCGCGCGACTTCTCGGAAGATCCCTACTATTTACAGCTCGAAAATTACCTGCGCGCGTCCCCCGAGGGCGACCCCGATCCTGCCATAACGCCGCAAAAGAAGTAGATATCTCCCGCCGCAAAGTGACTGCGGCGGGATTTTCAGTCATATCCGCGCCTTCGCCGTCATATCGTAACATAGCAAGAATTATGCGGAGGCGATTATGAAATCATTCGGTGTTTACGAGGACGTGGCAGAGCGTACGGGCGGAGATATCTTTATCGGCGTAGTGGGTCCCGTGCGCACGGGCAAATCCACGTTCATCAAGAGGTTTATGGAAGAGCTCGTGCTGCCGGGGATCGACGGCGCGAAGAAGCAGCGTTCCATCGACGAGCTCCCGCAATCGGCGGCGGGCAAGACGGTCATGACGACCGAGCCCAAATTCGTGCCTGAACAGGCGGCGGAGATCGCGGTGAAGGGGGCGGTCGCCCGCGTGCGCCTCATCGACTGCGTAGGCTTCCCCGTCGAAGGGGCGGTGGGCTTCGAGGAGGAGGGCGCTCCCCGCCTCGTCAAGACCCCTTGGAACGATTCGCCCGTGCCCTTCGAAGTTGCTGCCGAGGAGGGGACGCGCCGCGTCTGCCATGACCATTCCACCATCGCCATACTCGTGACGACGGACGGCTCGGTGACGGGCATTCCCCGCGCTTCGTACGAGGCGGCGGAGCAGAAGGCGTTCGACGAGCTCAAAGCCTCGCAAAAGCCCTTCGTCATTTTGCTCAACTGTAAGGACCCTGCGGCGTCGGAGGACCTGCGCGCCGCCCTCGAAGAGAAATATGCGACGCCCGTCATCGCGGCCAACGCCGAAGAGATGGACGCCGAACAGGCCGCGGCGGTGCTCGAACGCATTCTCTATGAGTTCCCCGTCGTCTCCATCGATATCGATATCCCCGATTGGATGCGCATGCTCGACGCCGATACGCCCATCATTACCGAACTTCTGGAAGGCGTGCGCGACGTTGCGCCCAAGATCTGCAAGATGAGCGATTGCGCCCTCCTCGACACCCTGTTTTCGTCGAGCGGGAAGCTCGCCCCGCCCGTCTCCGTCCGCCTCGACGCCGCCACGGGCACTGCGCAGTGCAAGGTGGAAGCGCGCGAAGGCGTGTTCTTCGAGGTGCTCGGCGAGCAGTGCGGCGAGGACCTCTCCGACGAGGCCACCCTCATGAACTATGTGCTCACCCTCGCCGAGGCGAAGCGGGTGTACGAGCGGGTGGGCAAGGCCTTCTGCGATGCGCAGGAATACGGCTACGGCATCGTCCCGCCCGAAGAGGTGGAGATGAACCTCTCCGAGCCCCATCTCGTGAAGAAAAACGGCAGGGTGGGGGTGAATTTGCAGGCGGCGGCGCCCAGTTATCACATCATCCGCGTCGACCTTTCGGGCGAAGTGCGTCCCGCCGTCGGCACCCTCGAACAGAGCGAAGCCTTCGTCAAGAAACTCAACGAGGACCTCGCGGGCGACCCCGAGCGCGCATGGAACACCAGCATGTTCGGAAGGACGCTCAAAGAGATGCTCGGCGAAGAGCTCACCGTCAAGAACCGCTCGATGGGGGAGGCCGTCAGACGCAAGATGCGGCGCACGGTCACAAGGATCGTCAACGAGGGGAAGGGCGGCGTCATCTGCATTCTCCTTTGAATTTTTGCCCGAACGACACCGTTCGGGCTTATTTTTTGCAAAAAACTTGTTCAGTCCTTGACATATTTTCGACTGATGGGTATAATATGCCATGAAATCATGGAAACGGAGGCATTCTCATGGCAGAAGAAACATCGACACCCAAAAAAATCAAACGATCCACCATCGTCGGACTCGTATTCCTTGTAATCTTTGCGGCTATCACCGTGCTCGGCTTCGTCTTTCACGACGAGCTCCGTTCGGAGGACGGCTGGTTCAACACCTACGATACGGGCATAGGATTTTTCAACAGTATCCTGCGCCTCGTCCCGAAGATCGTGACGAGCATCATGATCCTCTTTTTGACCCTGCTCGTCCTCTATATCGTTTGCACCGTCATCAAGAAGGTGTTCAAGGGCAATCCGAGAAGGATCACGATCGGCAAGCTCGTGAACAGCATCTTCAAGGTCGTCGTATGGGTGGTATGCGTCATCGCCATCCTCGCCGCATGGGGCGTGAACGTCGCCGCACTCGTTGCGGGCGCAGGCGTCCTTACCCTCATCATCGGGCTCGGCATGCAGAGCCTCATCGCCGACGTCGTCGCGGGCATCTTCCTCGTGTGCGACGGCACCTTGCAGGTGGGGGACATCGTCCAGATCGACGGTTGGCGCGGCGAAGTGCAGGAGATCGGCATCCGCAACACCAAACTCATCAACGCTTCGGGGGATATCCGCGTCGCGAACAACAGCACCATCAAGGTATTCGTCAACCAGAGCCGCGTCAATTCCTTCCCGATGGTCACCATCGGCGTGGAATACGGCGAAGATCTCAAACGGGTGGAGAAGGTGTTCGAGGAGAACAGGGCCGCGATGCGCGCCCGTCTCCCGCTCGCCGTGGACGATCCCCGCTATCTCGGCGTTGATTCCCTCGATGCTTCCAGCGTCAATCTTCTCTTTGCCGTGCACTGCAAGGAGGGAGATTTCTTTCAGGTCCAGCGCGATATGAAGCGCGAGCTCAAACTCCTGTTCGACGCGAACCACATCAATATTCCCTTCCCGCAGGTCGTCATCAATTACAGGGACGCGAAGAATTGAGGTTCGCAAGATGAAAAATTTCGGCGGGGCGTTGACAACTCCGCCCTATTTTTTTATAATGATAACAGATGCACGCCGCGGGAGGAAGGCAATGGACCTTACGGAAAAATTAAGAGCATGCGGACAGGAACACCTTCTCGATACAGAGGGGCTTTCGGAGGCCGAACGGGAGGCATATCTTTGCGAACTTGCCGCCCTCGATCTCACGGTGCCCGCTGCCCTGCGGGAGACGAAGGGGGCGCGCGGGCAGATCGGGCCCGCAAAGGGCCTCTCCATTCCCGAGATCGAGGAACGCGGCGAAGAATACTGCGCGGCGGGTCGAGAGGCCATCCGCGGGGGAAAGGTCGCGGCGGTGCTCCTTGCGGGCGGACAGGGTACGCGGCTGGGATTCGACCGCCCCAAGGGGACCTTCAACATGGGCACAAAGCGCCGTCCCCGCTACATCTTCCAACTCCTCATCGAAAATCTTCTCGGCGTGTGCGAACAGTGCGGCGCCTTTGTCCCGCTCTTTATCATGACGAGCGAAAAGAACGACGCGGCGACGCGGGAATTTTTGAAAGAACACGCCTACTTCGGCTATCCCGAAAAATTTATCCGCTTTTTCGTGCAGGAGATGTATCCCTGCACCGATTTCGGGGGCAAGATCCTTCTCGAAGCGCGGGGCAAGATCGCGCTCTCGCCGAACGGCAACGGCGGCTGGTTCTCCTCCTTGAAGAAGACGGACATCGCCAAAGAGTTCCCCGCCGTGGAATGGTATAACGTTTTCGGCGTGGATAACGTTCTCCAAAAGATCGCCGATCCCGCCTTTGTCGGGGCGACCATTCTCTCGGGCACGCCGTGCGGGGTGAAGTACGTCCGCAAAAAGCGGTGGAAGGAGCATGTCGGCGTTCTCTGCATCGAGGACGGGGCTCCCTCCGTCATCGAATACTACGAGCTGCCCGAAGAGCTCGCCAAGGCGCGCGACGGCCGCGGAGGGCTCCTGTATTCCTTCGGCATGACGCTCAACTACCTCTTTTCGGCGCGCTTTTTAGATGAAGTCTCCGTGCAGAAGATCCCCCTGCACGCCGTCAAAAAGGTCATTCCCTGTCTCGACGCGGCGGGCAACACCGTCGTGCCCAAGAAGCCCAACGGCTATAAGTTCGAGACGCTCATTCTGGATATGGTGCGCCTTGCGGGGGATTGCCTTCCCTACGAGGTGGAGAGGAGCGAAGAGTTCGCCCCCGTCAAAAATAAACGCGGAAGGGACAGCGTCCGCTCCGCGAAACGCATGCTTTGGCTGAAAGGAAAACTGTAAAAAATGGCAAAGAACAGCAAAGCCGGGAAAAAGCTCGCCAAAAAGGCGGAGAAAGCGGCAAAAACGGCGGCGAAGAAGAGCCCGAAAAAATTTCTCATCACCGTCGCGGTCATCCTCATCCTCGCGCTCGTCGCGGGGGCTTTTTGGTACTTCTTCGTCTACAAAAAGGAGAAAAAAGAGGGCGGGACCGTCGTCTCGGGCGAGCTGACCGTTCGCTTTTTGGAGCTCGGCAACGGCAACGCCGGCGACTGCGTCCTCATCAAGACGGGGGATACCGAGGTGCTCATCGACGCGGGCTCCAAGCGGGGCTCGGCGCAGACCCTCGTCCCCGCCATCAAAGAATATTGCACGGACGGCGTGTTGGAGTATGTCATCGCAACGCACGCCCACGAGGACCATATCGCCGCCTTTGTGGGCAACAGCGGCTCGGACGGCATTTTCGCAAATTTCCAATGCAAGACCATCATCGACTATGCGAAAAAGAACACCTCTTCGAAGATCTCGCAGGACTACGAGCGGCTGCGCGACGAGGAAGTTTCAACCACCGAGGGCGCGGCCCATTATACCGCATTGCAGTGTTGGAATAACGCAGATGGGGCGCAGCGCAGCTATGAGCTCGCCGAGGGCATCTCCTTCGAGATCCTCTATCAGAAGTTCTACGAGAACAGTTCTTCCGACGAGAACAACTATTCCGTCTGCACCCTCTTCACGCAGGGAGAGAACCACTTCCTCTTCACGGGCGATCTCGAAAAGGAGGGAGAGGAGAGTCTCGTCCAAAGCAACGACCTTCCCCACGTGAAGCTCTTCAAGGCGGGCCACCACGGGAGCAAGACCTCGTCCAACGACGTCCTGCTTTCGAAGATCACCCCCGAAATCGTCTGCGTGTGCTGTTGCGCGGGCTCCTATGAATACACCGAGATCGAGGAGAACACCTTCCCCACGCAGGCCATGATCGACCGCGTGGCGAAGTACACGAAGAACATCTATGTGACCACGCTCGCGACGGGTATCGACAAAGCGAATAAGAAAACGTCGGGCTTTACTTCGATGAACGGTACCATCACCGTCACATCGAGCGCGGAGGGCGTCGTCACCGTCCACGGGAACGCAAACGATACCGTTCTGAAAGATACCGAGTGGTTCAAAGAAAACCGTACTTGGCCTGCGGGAGGGCAATGACCTATGCCCGAGATCACAGCCATCACTCCCCAAAAGAAGGACAAGACCCGCGTCAATATCGACCTTGACGGGCGTTTTTTCTGCGGGATGAAGTTGGAGACGGTCGTTCAAAACCGCCTCAAATCGGGAATGACGGTGACGCTCGACGAGCTCTCCCGGATGCAGTTCGAGAGCGAGAAGCTCACCGCCCTCGATAAGGCGCTCACGCACATCTCTCTCACCATGAAAACGGAGCGCGAGATCCGCGATTTCCTCAAAAAAAAGGGATATCTCGACGAGGTCATCTCCTTCGTCGTGGAGAAGATGCAAAGCTACGGCTATCTCGACGATGGGGAATACGCCGCCCGCTATGCCGAGAGCGCCGCAAAGCGCAAGGGGAGCCGCCTCATCGTCATGGAACTCAAACGCAAGGGGATATCCGACGAGGCCATTGCCTCCGCCCTCGAAAATCTCGGCGAGGGGGAAGCGGATAGCGCGCGGGCCGTCCTCGAAAAATATCTCCGCAACAAGGATCTTGCCGACCCCAAGACGGTGCAAAAGGCTTATGCCTATCTCATCTCCAAGGGCTACGGCCACGACATTGCGGCGGCGGCCTTAAAGGGACTTCGCGATGAAAATCATACTGTTGAATGAGACGACGTCCACCAACGACGAGGCAAAAAAATTCCTCCCCATGCGGGAGGATCTTGTTGTCTGCGCCGCGAGGCAGACGGGGGGCAAGGGGACCAAGGGGCGGAGTTTCCTCTCGGACGAGGGCGGCCTTTACTGTTCCTTCTTGAAATTTTATAAAAAGCTCCCCGCATCCGAAGCCTTCCGTATCATGGCGCACGCCGCCACCGCGGTATGCAGGACGGCGAAGTTTTTCGGCGCCGATCCCGAGATCAAGTGGCCCAACGACGTATATGCCCAAGGCAGAAAGCTCTCAGGCATCCTCATCGAGAACGGCTTTTTGGGGGAGGAGATCGACCACAGCATCGTCGGCATCGGGCTCAACGTTTCCAACGACCTCTCCGCGCTCGGGGGCATTGCGGTCAACCTCTCCGAGGCGGCCGGCCGCGCCCTTTCCCTCCAAGAAGTGCGGAGCGTCCTCATTGGGAATTTTGAAAGAGAGAGCAGCTTCGAAGAATATCTCTCCTTCGTCCGCTTTTTGGGACGCACGGTCCGCGTGACGGAAGGGGGCAGGACGTACGAGGCCGTCGCCCGACGCATTTTGCGGGACGGCAGGCTCGAGATCGAGGCGGAAGGCATTCGTGCGCTCTCCGCCGCGGAGATCGCTTTGAGGTTATAATATGCAGGAGATTCCCATCTTTTCGGCGGCGGACGCGGCAAAGGTCTTTCCCAAGCGTCCCCAAGATATCAACAAGGGCGACTGCGGTTCGGCGGCCATCCTCGCGGGGTACGGCTCCCTCGGGGCGCCTCTGCTTGCCGTGGGCGGATGTTTGAAGGCGGGCGCGGGCTATACGCAGCTTTGGTTTCCGTCTACGGGCAGCTCCGGGATCGACGAGATGCGACGCACCGTCTTTGCGGCAAAATACCCCGCTTGCATCGTGGACCTCTATTGCGGCGAGCCCTTCTCTGCGAAGTCGCTCGCATTCGGCATGGGCGCGGGCGTGGGGCTCCCCCAAACGGAGATGCTCGCCGCCCTCCTTTCGACCTACGGGGGAAGGCTCGTGCTCGATGCGGACGCGCTGAACGCGCTCGCGGCATACGGCAAAGCGAACGCCCTCAAAGAAAAAAATTGCCCCGTCGTCATCACGCCCCATCCGAAGGAGTTTTCGCGGCTGACGGGGCTCTCCGTCCAAGAGATCTTGAAAAGTGACGCCGAGCTCGCAGGTGCATTCGCAAAAGAATACGGCGTCGTCGTCGCGCTCAAAAGCCACAGGACGGTCGTCACCGACGGCACGCGCGCCGTGCGCATCACGTCGGGTTCGCCCGCGCTCGCAAAGGGCGGGAGCGGGGATGTGCTCGCGGGCTTTCTCGCGGGGACGCTCGCCCGCGGGGTCCCGCTCTTCGAAGGGACGGCGGCGGCATGCTATGTGCACGGCAGGGCGGGGACGCTCGCGGCCCTCGATCTGGGCGAATATTCCCCCGACGCGAGCGATATCATAGGCTATCTTCCCGCGGCCGTCAAGGAGCTCGAAGCTCACGCATAGCCGAGCACGCGGATAAAGACGGAGGATAGGAGCAAAATGCTTCCCGTAATGAGGTAATAGAGCGGGAAGAAGGTAAACAGGCTCATAAAGAGGAGCAGAATACCGCCCGTAAAGAACGGGCGGGCATTTTTTTTGGAAAAGACGCGCCGCAGCCTCGCCTTCAATTTGGGGCGGGGGATCTCGCCGCAGATGAGCCTTTCGGGCGTCGTGCCCGTCCGCTCGAAGAGGGAGAAGATCTCGTCCGCGCGCATTGCCTTCCGCCCGAAAGAGGCGAGGAGTTTTTCCGCCTCGGGCGTGAGGGCGTTGCATGCGAGCACGAAGGGCGTCTCGCCGAAGGTACGGATGACGTTTGCGACCGCGTCTGCCGAAAGGGGTTGCATGGTGAAGAGGGGTACGACGGTCTCGCCCTCCACGACGGGCGCGCCGCCATCCGAAATGACTTGTTTTCCATCCGCAAGAAAGGCGGCGGAAAGGGCGTCCGCAACGCCCTTCTCCCGTTCGAGTGCGAGGTGCAAAAGCAGTTTTTCTTTTCGCTCCCGCTCCGCCTTGGTGAGGGAACGCCGTCTGTGGCGATGGAAGATGAGGGCAAAGCTGACCCCGCCCGCCGCAAGGGCGATGAGGGTGGAGGCGAGCATGGCGACCCACGTCGTCGCACGGAAATACCGCAAAATCCCGACGGATAAAAACCATGCCGCGACGGTGTAGAAGAGAACATCGAGGATGAGGGGAAGGTCGATTTTTCGCATGCACGGATTTTTGACAAAATCTCAAAAATTAAACTTGCAATGGTGGGGGAAGTATAGTATAATGGGAGCATGAGGATCGCGATCTTCGGCGGGTCTTTCGACCCCGTTCATAAGGAGCACGTGTGTTTTGTCAAGGCGGCGATCGGGTCTCTGCGGCTCGACAGGGTATTTATCGTACCCGCTTACTCCGCACCGCATAAATTACAGGGTTCGGATGTGAGCGCGGAACATCGCCTCAAATTGTGCGCCATCGCCTTCAAGAGGGTCAAAAAGGCCGAAGTGAGCGATTTCGAGATCAGGATGCAGGGTACGAGCTATTCCTACCTCACCTGCCGCCATTTCGCCGATGAGTATCCCGATGCCGAACGCTTCCTTCTGCTCGGCGCGGATATGCTCGAAAACTTTTATACGTGGAAAAAGCCAGCCGATATCCTCCAACACGCGACCCTCGCCGTCTGCGGCAGGGGGGAAGCGCTCGATGAGGGGGCGCACGAACGCTTTCGCGAGACCTTTCAAACAGACTTTGTCGAAGTGCCCTTCGTCGGGAAGGACGTATCCTCGACGGCGGTGCGCGTCCAACTTGCGTTCGGCCTCCGTCCCAAGGAGATCTGCGGCGGCGTTTGGCGGTATATCAAAAAGAATGGGCTCTATCGCCTGCCCGCAATCCCCGCGGCCCTCGAACTGGAAAAACCCAAACGCCGCGCCCACAGTCTGCGCGTCGCTCAAATGGCATGTGCGCGGGCGAGAGGGCTCGGGATCCCCGAGCAGAAGGCTATGCTCGCGGCCGCCGTTCACGATTGCGGGAAATATGTCCCTTTGGGAAGCGATCTGCTCGCGGGCTTCGATATCCCGCACGGCGTGCCGCGGCCCGTCATGCACCAATACACGGGCGCATACATTGCCGAACACTTGCTGGGGATCACCGACGAGGGCGTTCTGGACGCCGTACGTTACCATACGAGCGGCAGGAGGGGAATGAGCGATCTCGAAAAGCTCATCTACCTTTCCGACCTTCTCGAAAACGGGCGGGATTTTGCGGGCGTCGAAAAACTCCGCGAGATCTTTTGGCAAGATCTCGACGCATGCCTTTTGAACAGTTTGGCGCTCCAAATCGATTATTTACGCTCCAAGGGCGCGCCCGTTTACCCCTTGACGGAGGAGGCCTACGCATGGATCAAAGGGGAGAAACATACGGATCTTTGAGGATTGCAGAGTACTATGCGTGACATAATAGCCCGAAAATCCTCACAAAATATTGAAAATAATCAAAATAAGGGAGAAAATCGCATGGAAAGTTATGAACTTGCAAGAGCGGCGGCAAAGGCGCTTTCGGACAAGAAGGCGGAGGATATCGTCATCATCAAGGTGGATGAGCAGACCGTCCTTTGCAGCTATTTCGTCATCGCGAGCGGCAAGTCCGCGACGCAGGTCAAGGCCCTCGGCGACAACGTCGACGAGGCAATCGAAAAGGGCTTCGGCCTTTCCCCCGTCCGCACCGAAGGTTTGCGCGAAGGGCGTTGGGGCGTCCTCGACTACGGCGACGTCGTCGTCCACATCTTCAACGAGGAATCGCGGCTCTTCTACTACCTCGAACGGCTTTGGGATTCGGGCAGGAACGTCGAGCGGTACGAGGACTGAAAGGCTCTATTTCGGATCGTTGAAGGAAATGCGCTTGGGTTCGGAGTATTCCGATCTCACGCGCTTTTTCTTTTTTTCCACGATATAGTAGACGGGCTCCTTTTCGGGCTCGGAAGGTTTGGGCGCCTCGGGCGGGAGCTTTTTCCCGCGCGTGCGGTAGCCGAGATAGGCGAGTTTCCCCACATGTACGACGACGATACAGATAAAGAGCAGGATAAGGGTCGCGGCCGCGCCCGTTCCCTGTACGGATAAGAGTTGCATGTCACCATGATAGCGCCTTCGAAATGTCATAACTTGGAAGGTTTTCGCATAATTTTTTACATTTTCGGGAAAGATGCGCGTATATGGAAAACGGTACCTATCTCTCTGCGGCGGAGGCTGCGGAATACGGGGAATTCAAACGCACGAGGCGGGAGGCGGAGATCGCCGTCTCCCTGCATAAGGTCATCGTCGACGCATCGCGGCGGGAGGCCGACCGCGGCGCCTTGAAGAGCGCATGCGATTGCGTCAGGCGGCTCTTTTCGTACGGCGTGCTCGTCTCGCCCGTTTCGGCGGCGCAGGCAAAGAAGAAGCTCGAGGGGAGCGAATCGTACGTCGTCGCCCGCATCGGCGGAACGGGGGAGACCCTTCTTTCCGTCAAAAAATACGAGGCGAAGAAGGCCATCGGGCAGGGGGCGCGGGAGATCAGGCTCATCCCCTGTTATTCCGCCTTAAAAGCGGGCAATGCGGGGTATCTCAAACGCGAAGTGAAGAAGGTGAAGGGTGCGGCGCGCAAGCTCCCCGTCATCCTCTCGCTCGAAGATCACTCCCTCACGGAGGACGAAGCGGCCTTGGGCGTGCGCGCGGCGTGCGAGGGCGGTGCGGACGGCGTATGCGTGCGGGGGGAGGCCAACCTCGTCTTGCGGGCGCTCCGCGTGTGCGCGGGCAAGCTCCGCGTCGACGCTTCGGACGTGGAGAACGCCGAGCAGATGCGGGCACTTCTCAAAGCGGGGGCGTCGCTCATCACGACGGACTGCGCCGACGAGATCGCCGAGGAGATGTACCGCATGGCGCGGGAGGAGGCCCTGCATATCGGCACGGTCGCGATCCCGCCCGCAGAAGAGAAAGGGGAAGATTGAACGTGCGCGCCCCCGTCCGATATCCGGACGGGGGCGTACCTTTTACCGAAAAAGGCGCAATTTCGCGCCCGTTTTCTCTCATTTTACAAATTGCCCGCAAAGAAATGTTCCCGCGCGCGGGACAAAATACGAAAAAGCCCGCGAAAACGCTTTGAATTTTCAGGAAAATATTGTAAAATACAAGGGTGAAAATTCGGCGTGCACAGCATGCAAACGGAGCATATTCATGGGATTGATTTCATTCATCAAGGGCAGCGATAGCCGCAAGAGCCTCAAAAAACTCAATAAGATGGCGCTCAAAGTGGAAGCGCTCGAACCCAAATACGCCGCGATGAGCGATAAGGAACTTTCCGCCCAGACGCAGGTATTCAAAGACCGTTTGAAGGGCGGCGAGACCCTCGACGACCTCTTATACGACGCCTTCGCGGCCCTGCGCGAAGCGAGTTGGAGGGTGCTCGGCATGAAGCACTTCCACGTGCAGATCGTCGGCGGCATCTGCCTCTTCCAGGGGCGTATCGCCGAGATGAAAACGGGCGAAGGCAAGACGCTCGTCGCCACCCTGCCTTCCTACCTCGAAGCGCTCTCGGGCAGAGGCGTGCACATCGTCACCGTCAACGATTACCTCGCCCGCCGCGACGCGGAATGGATGGGTAAAGTCCATAAATTCATGGGTCTCACCGTCGGCGTCGTCGTTCCCGGCATGGAGGACGGCGATAAGCGCAAGGCCTATCAATGCGATATCACCTACGGCACCAACAACGAGTTCGGCTTCGACTATCTGCGCGATAACTTGAAGCCCGATTTGCGCCTCATGGTCCAGCGCGAACTCAACTTCGCCATCGTGGACGAGGTCGACTCCATTCTCATCGACGAGGCGAGAACGCCCCTCATCATCTCGGGCAAGGGGGAACAGTCCTCCGAGCTCTACGAGCGGGTGGATAAGTTCGTCCGCACCCTAACGGGCGGCTTCGACGACGACCTCAAAGAGGCCGAGAACGAGGAACGCAAGAAGAAGGGCGGTGCGGAGCGCAAGTTGGCGCTTGCCGAAGCGCGCGAGTGGGACTATGTCATCGAGCGCAAGGATAAGCAGGTCCACCTCACCGAGTTCGGCGCGGAGAAGGCGGAAAAGTACTTCAACATCGACAACGTCGCCGACGTCGCGCACGCTTCCCTCAACCATCACATCCAGCAGGCGCTCAAAGCGCACAAGCTCTTCCATCTCAACGAGGAATACATCATCAAGGACGGCGAGATCATCATCGTCGATGAATTTACGGGCCGCCTCATGATCGGGCGCAGATATTCCGACGGGCTCCACCAGGCCATCGAGGCGAAGGAGGGCGTCAACGTCCGCGAAGAGAACAAGACGTTCGCGACCATCACCTTCCAGAACTACTTCCGTCTTTATCGCAAACTCTCGGGCATGACGGGTACCGCCAAGACGGAAGAGGGCGAGTTCCGCACGATCTACTCCCTCGACGTCGTCGAGATCCCCACCAACCGTCCCATCGCCCGCGTCGATCTGCACGATAAGATCTTCGCCACCGAAGAGGGCAAAAAGAAGGCCATCGTCCGCGAGATCGTCGAACGCCACGAGAAGGGCCAGCCCGTCCTCGTGGGTACCGTTTCCGTCGAGAAGTCGGAAGAAATTTCGAGGCTTTTGAGAAGGAACGGCGTCCAGCACAATATCCTCAACGCGAAGAACCACGAGCGCGAAGCGGAGATCGTCGCACAGGCGGGCCGCTACGGCGCAGTCACCATCTCCACGAACATGGCGGGCCGCGGTACCGATATCCTTCTCGGCGGCAACCCCGAATATCTCGCCAAGAAGCGTCTGCGCGAGGAGGGCGTCGAACACGAAGTCATCGAACTTGCGACGAGCTATGCCGAAGTGGACGAGGAGACGCAGACCGTCCGCGAGCGCTATCATAAGCTCTACGAGGAGTATAAGGCCAAGACGGAAGAGGAGAAGAAGCAAGTCATCGCAGCGGGCGGGCTCTGCATTATCGGCACCGAGCGGCACGAGAGCCGCCGTATCGATAACCAGCTCCGCGGCCGTTCGGGCCGTCAGGGCGACATCGGCGCCTCGGTGTTCTTCCTCTCTTTGGAGGACGACCTCATGCAGCGCTTCGGCGGCGAACGCATGAAGGGCATCTACCAGCACAGCAAGATGCAGGAAGAGGAATGCCTCGAAAGCAAGCTCCTCTCCCGCCTCATCGAGTATGCGCAGAAGCAGATCGAGGGCAGGAACTTCGGCATCCGCAAGAATGTCCTCCAATACGACGACGTCATGAACAAGCAGCGCACGATCATGTACGCCGAGCGCATGAAGGTGTTGAAGGGGGAGGACGTGCACCAGCAAGTGCTCAAATATATCCCCGATTACGTTGCGGGGGTCATCCGCAGCGCGGTCAACATCGAAGATATGCCCGAAAAGTGGAGCGAGGAGGACCTCAACAAGGCCCTCGAAAACGGGCTCCTTCCCGAGGGCACCAACTATGTCACCCGCGAAAAGTTGGAGAAGTGGGATTTCGACATCGCCTTATCCCGCATTTCGAAGAAGGTCGAGAGCGCCTACGAGCAGAAGATCGCCGATCTCAAAGCGCACGTTCTCGAAAACAATCCCAACGCGGAATTTGACTTCGGCGCCGTGGAGCGCAACGTGCTCCTGCGCTTTGTCGACCGCGAATGGATCGACCATATCGACGCAATGGACCAGCTCCGCAAGGGCATCGGTCTGCGCGCGACGGGGCAGGTCGACCCCATCATCGCCTACAAACAAGAGGGGCTCGCGATGTTTGACGAGATGATCGAACGTATCCAGAGCCGCACCATCGAGATGCTTCTGCGGGCGAGAGTGGAGACTGCGCCGCGCCGTCCCACGCCCCGTATCTATCCCTCCGCGCCCGTCCGTCCCGCGGCCGAACCCGCTCCTGCGGAAAGCGCAAACGCCCCCGCCCAGCAGGGCCCCGTTGCAAGGCCCGCGCCCATTCCCGCGACCGTGCGCCCCGAGGACGTGCCCATCTCCGGTGTGGATGCGCCCGCTCAGGTAGACGTCGCCTCCCTTAAAACGAGCGGCAGCGAGAAGTTCAACCCCGCCACGATGAAGAAGGGGAAGAAGATCGGCCCCAACGACCCGTGCCCTTGCGGGAGCGGCCTAAAATATAAGAAGTGCCACGGAAAACCGTTCTGATATGTTCACAAATTTTGTTGCTTGCAACAAAATTTCGTGAGGAGTTAAGTGTCATCATCTCAAAGCCCTGTCACCCACTGTGCATGTATGTTCTCAAAGACATTAAGCGTGCGGTGGCTTGGCAAATTGGGGCGCGCAGCACAGGGGAACCCTGCTCGCGCAAGTAATTGGAAGCGACGCGGACTGCGGAAATGCTCCTTCTCCTTGCCTTGCTTGCAGCTATGTGATTGAACGGTAACGGGTTATCGGAGTGTCACGTTCACGTCATGCCCGCTCCTGAGGGTGGGTACGTCTAAATAACTTCCTACCTTATCACCAACCGAGTATGTTCAAAGCAGACGATTATAGATTGAAGATCAAATCCCTCGAGGAGACCCTCGGCGAAGCGAAGTACGCCCTCGATATCGACCACCGCTACGAGACGCTCAAAACCTTGCGCGAAGAGCAGCAGGATCCCGCCGTCTGGCAGGACTTGGAGCGTTCGGCGAAGATCGGGCGGGAGATCTCCTCCAACGAGGCGAAGATCGCCGCATACGAAAAGTGCCGCAAGGCGCTCGATGATGCGGGAGAGATCATCGACCTCATCGAGGAGACGGAGGAAGAGGGGCTTGTCCCCGAACTCGAACGCATGATGGCCGAGGCGGAGACGGATATCGAAGATATGCGCGTCCGTGCGCTCCTTCGCGGGAAGTACGATAACTCCAACGCCCTTCTCTCCATCCATGCGGGCGCTGGCGGGACGGAGGCCTGCGATTGGGTCTCTATGCTCTACCGCATGTATTGCCGCTATGCAGAGCGCAGCGGCTATAAAGTCACCGAGATCGACCGCCTTCCGGGCGATGCCGCAGGGCTCAAATCCGTCGATTTCAAGGTGGAAGGGGAGAACGCCTACGGCTATTTGAAGGCCGAGATCGGCGTGCACCGCCTCGTGCGTATCTCGCCCTTCGACGCCAACAAACGCCGCCAAACGTCCTTTGCCTCCCTCGAAGTCATGCCCGAAGTGGACGACGACGCAGAGATCGAGATCAAGGACGAGGATATCCGCATCGACGTCTACCGTTCCTCGGGCGCGGGCGGGCAGAAGGTCAACAAGACGGAGACCGCCATCCGCATCACGCATTTCCCGACGGGCATCGTCGTTACCTGTCAGAACGAGAGGAGCCAGCTCCAAAACAAAGAGATGGCGTTCAAATATCTCCGTTCCAAACTTCTCGAAAAGCAGATCGAGGAGCGCATGGCAGCCGAAGCCGCCCTCAAAGGGGAGACGAAGAAGATCGAGTGGGGTTCGCAGATCCGCTCCTACGTTTTCTGTCCGTACACCATGGTGAAGGATCACAGGACGGGCTACGAAGTGGGCGACGTGCAGTCGGTCATGGACGGAAACATCCAAGGATTCATCATCGACTATCTCAAAAAATCCTGATGCGCCCCGCATGAGGGGACGTAAAGGCAACTCTATGAAAGAACCTTTGATTTTGGGAATAGAATCGTCCTGCGACGAAACGGCGGCAGCGGTCATCCGCGGCCGCATGCTTTTATCCGACGAGATCATCTCCTCGGCCGCCGTGCAGGCAAAGTACGGCGGGGTCGTCCCCGAGATCGCCTCCCGCGCCCACACCGACGCCATCGGCGAAGTCACAGCGCGCGCTCTCCATGCCGCACACGTTCAAAAGGAGGAGCTCGACGCCGTCGCCGTCACCTACGGGGCGGGACTTCTCGGCGCCCTGCTCGTCGGCCTGTCCTTCGCCAAAGGCCTTGCATATAGCTTGAATATCCCGCTCATCGGCGTCAACCATATCCGCGGGCACCTTGCGGCGTGCTATCTCGAGGACGAGGACCTGAAACCGCCCTTTGTGACGCTGCTTGCGAGCGGCGGGCACACGGCCATCCTCTATACCAAAACGGAGACGGAGTTCGAGATCCTCGGCGGCACCCTCGACGACGCGGCGGGCGAGGCTTTCGATAAGGTCGCGCGGGTGCTCTCTCTTCCCTATCCCGGCGGGCCCCACATCGAGGCCTTGGCGCGCGAGGGGAGGAACGTCATTCCCATGCCGAAAATGCTCAAAGGCCTCGGCGGGTACGACTTTTCTTACAGCGGTCTTAAAACGCATATCATCAATTACGCCCATACCATGTCGCAGAAAGGGGCCCCGTGGAGCAAGGCCGACCTCGCCTGTTCCTTCCAACATGCCGCCCTCGATATCCTCGTCGAAAAGGCGGTGGAAGCGGCGCGGGAGAAGGGCGCGGGCACCGTCACGGCGGGGGGCGGCGTGATCGCCAACGGTTATCTGCGCGACAGCCTTGCGGCAGCTTGCGCGAAGGCGGGCCTCAAACTCGTCCTTCCCGCAAAAAAGCGGTGTACGGACAACGCTGCAATGATCGCCGCGGAGGGGCTCATTCAATACAGGGCGGGCAATTTTTCTCCGCTCACGCTGAACGCCGCCGCGAGCATTCCTTTGAGGTAGAAAATGTACCGCTACGAAACCCATTGCCACATTTCGACGACGAGCGCCTGTTCCCGCCTCTCTGCGGAGGACGCCGTCGAACTCTACACCCGCAACGGCTATGCGGGCGTCTTTATCACCGACCATTTTCTGAACGGCAACACGACGGTAGACCGTACCCTTTCCTACCGCGAACAGATCCATGCCTTCTGCGAGGGGTACCGCGCCGTGAAGGAATGCGCGAAGGATCGCTTACAGGTCTTTTTCGGGCTGGAATTTTCCGACTGCGGCACCGACGTTCTCCTCTACGGTTGGGACGAGGAAGCCCTCATGCACGAGGAGGCCATACTCAAAATGGATCTCTCCGCGCTCTGCCGCTACTGCGCGGAGCGGGGCGTATTGACGGTGCACGCCCATCCCTTCCGAGACGCCGAGCGTGCGGACGGCTTCCGGATGGTGCGTGAGGCCGAGGGCGTCGAGGTCATGAACTCCGCCCGTTCCGCTCTCTCCAATGCCCTCGCACAGACATATGCGGCGGGGTGCGGGAAGCTCATGACGGGCGGTTCCGATTGCCACGCCAAGGGCCAGCCCGTTCTCTCGGGCATGGAATTTGAGACAAGGCTCTCCTCCGAACGAGACTTTGCCGCCTGTATCAGGCGGGGCGAGGGGAAGATCTTCACTGTGCCCAATGCGCTTGCGTAGCCCGAAACGATAAAATACGGAAAAGGGAGAAAACTAACGGTATGGAACATGTTTTCGACGTCGCCGTCGTAGGCGGGGGGATCGCAGGCTACACCGCCGCGCTCACGGCGAAAAATTTGCTTTTGGACTATGTTTGGTTGGGCGCAAGCGCTTTCGGCGAAAAACTTGCCGTCGCCGAAAAGGTCACCAATTTCCCCGCGGTTTCGGGCAGCGGCAAGGATCTTCTCGCCGCCCTCAAAGGGCAGATGGAGCGGGAGGGGGTGGCCCTTACCCGTTGCCGCGTAGACGGCGTGTATGCCTCGGGCGGCCGCTATCTCCTGACGGCGGGGGAGAAGGCCTTTTCGGCAAAGACGGTCATTTTAGCGACGGGCGTCGAGACGAAGGGGCAACTCAAAGGCGAGAGGGACTTCCTCGGCCGCGGCGTGAGTTATTGCGCCGTGTGCGACGGCGCCCTCTACAAGGGGAAGAAGATCGCCGCCGTGCTCTCCTCCCCCGAATTTGAGGACGAGGCGCGCTATCTCGCCCGCTTTGCGGAGAAGGTGTATGCTTTTTGCCTCTACAAGGGCCCCGCGCTTTCGGGCGAGAACATCGAGGTGCGCGGCGAGATCCCCG
Source organism: uncultured Clostridia bacterium (assembly GCA_947625555.1). Classification (GTDB taxonomy): domain Bacteria; phylum Bacillota; class Clostridia; order Christensenellales; family Borkfalkiaceae; genus Gallimonas. Next base: position 78,809 of record CANQOT010000001.1, read on the forward strand.
TCGCCGTCGAGGGGAATGCCCGTATAGAGCGCATCGTGACGAAGGAGGGCTCCCTCAACGTGGACGGGGTATTCTTCCTCAAAAATTCCGCTCCGCCGCAGGCGCTCGTCGGCGGCCTTCAAACGGACGGCGCGCATGTGCGCGTGGGGCGCGACCTCTCCACCAACCTCGCGGGGCTGTTTGCGGCGGGCGACATCACGGGCAGACCCTACCAATACGCGAAGGCAGCGGGGGAAGGGTGCGTCGCGGCACATTCGGCCAAGGCGTATCTCGATAAAACTCTTTCCGTTTGAAAAGATAAATTTTGCAAATCATCTTGATATTTTTTCTATAATATAGTATAATGGAAATAAGCGGCTGTATTGCCGCGACGGAGGATACTTTTTTATATGGATGGCGGCGACATAGGTCTATTGGTCGCAATTCTTGCGCTCGTCGTGTTGTCGGGCTTTTTCTCGGCGACGGAGACGGCGTACACCAGTTTCAGTACCGTCCGCATGCGGCGCTATGCGCAAAAGCGCAAGGCGGCGCGCGTCGCGCTCAAATTGAGCGAGGAATACAACAAGGTACTCACCACCCTCCTGATCGGGAATAATATTGTGAACATCGCCGCGGCAACGCTCGCGACGATACTTTTTACCGATCTTCTGGGAGGGGAGCTCGGCCCGACGATCTCCACGATCGTCCTCACCGTCGCCGTGCTCATCTTCGGCGAGATCACGCCCAAGACGCTCGCCAAGGAGGCGCCCGAACGGTTCGCGTGCTTCATTGCCTATCCGCTCCTCGTTTGCTACTACATCTGCACGCCCTTCAACTACCTCTTCTCGTGGTGGAAAAAGCTCATCTTCCTCGTTTTCGGCCTCAATAAGAAGAAAAAGAAGATCACCGAAGAAGAGTTCAAGATGCTCGTCTCCGATGTCCGCGAAGAGGGGGTCCTCAATGAGACGGAGCACGACCTCATCACCAAGACGCTCCGCTACGACGAACTGCACGTCGGCTCCTGCATGATCCCCTTGGACAGGGTCGTCATGGCGGAGATCCGCGACGACAGCCACCTCATCTACAAGATCTTCCGCGAGACCAACTTCTCCCGCCTTCCCATCTTCAAGGGCACGCGGCAGAACATCATCGGCATCTTGTACCGTGCGGATTTCTACGAAAATCTTCTCGCCAAACGGCGGGATTTCGATAACATCGTGCGGCCCGTCTCCTTCACGCAGACGGACGAAAAGGTCGCCGACCTCATGGAATGGATGCAATCGCGCCGCGAACACATGGTGATCGTCGGCTCGGAGGGGAACGCGCTCGGGCTCATCACCCGCGAGGATATCATCGAGGAACTCTTGGGCGACGTCGACGACAAGTACGACCTGACGCCCATCACCTCGCCCCTGCAACCCTTCATTCCCGAGCCCGAACCCGTCGATCCCGAGACGGTGGACGAGACCGAAGAATGAGCATTTCGGGCGGCAAAATGGACCTTCTCGTCCCCGTTGCCTACGGCATCGAAGCGGCGGCAAAACGCGAGATCGAACGCCTCGGCTTCGGACATGCCCCCGCCGTCCGCGGTCGCATTGCGCTTTCGGGCGGCTGGGAGGACGTTGCAAAACTCAACGTCTTTCTCCGTGCGGGCGAGCGCGTTCTCATCCTTCTCGGCGCCTTTCATGCCGATACTTTCGACGCACTCTTCGAGGGCGTCTTTTCTCTGCCTTGGGAAGAATTTCTCTCTCCTCACGCGTGCGTTCTCATCGACGGGAAGAGCGTAAAGAGCAAGCTCGCCGCCGTAAAGGCTGCGGGCGGCGTCGTTAAAAAAGCCATTTTGAAACGCCTCGGAGAGAAGCTCCGCGTGCGCACCTTCGACGAAAAGGGGGAGCGCGCCCTCGTCGGCGTCTCCATCTTCGAGGACGAGGTGCAGATAACGCTCGATACTTCGGGCGAAGGCCTCCATAGGCGGGGATACCGCGTTCTGACGGGCGAGGCGCCCCTGCGCGAGACGACGGCGGCCGCCATCATCGAGGATTCCGTCTACAAGCGGGATAAAGCCTTTGCCGACCCCTTCTGCGGGAGCGGGACCCTTCCCATCGAGGCCGCGCTCTATGCGCGGAACATCGCCCCCGGAAAGAACAGACCCTTCGATTTCGAACGCTGGAAGTGCGTCCCGCATGGCATTTCCGCCTCCGTCCGCGCCGCGGCGCGAGAGGGGGAATACCGCGGGCCGATCGCCCCCGTCTATGCCTCGGATATCTCCCCGAAGGCGGTGGAGACCGCGCGGGAACATGCCCGCCGCGCAGGTGTTTTCGCGGATATCCGCTTTTCGGTGGGGGATGTGAAGGATTTTTCCGCTCCCGAACGCTACGGCGTCCTCATCTCCAATCCGCCCTACGGGGAACGCCTCGACGGCTTCGATCTTGCGGCGCTCTATCGCGACTTTGCTGCCGCGTTCCATAGCCTTCCCGATTGGAGCGCCTACTTCCTCACGGCCTTCGGCGGGGCGGAGCGCGCTTTCGGGAAAGCGGACAAACGCCGCCTTCTCTACAACGCCGGGATCGCGTGCAGCCTCTTCGCTTTTTTCGGCGCAAAGCCTTCAAAATATTTGTGATTTTTTGTAGATTTTTTAGGGAAAATTGTATCATTTGTTTGACAAACCCAAAACCCGTTTGTATAATAATGTTTAGCATGATACAAAGAAGGATTTTTGTATGGAAACAAACGAATATCTGGTAAAATTGTTCAAAATCATCAAGGATATGGAGAGCCTCGATCTCTTCTCCGATGCCGCAAAACTTTCCAAGACGGAGTTCCGTCTCGTCCGCGAGATCGTGATGGAGGGCAAAGAGGGGAGGAACATCATCTCCTCGGAGCTTGCGCGCCGTCTCGGCATCACCCGTTCGGCCGTCTCGCAGGTCGTCACCAAGCTCGAGGAGCGCGACGTCGTCAAGCGTACGGCCGCTCCCGACGACAGGAAGATCGCGTATATCCGCCTTTCCGACCGTTCGATGGCGATCTTCGAGGAACAGTGCAAGCAGGCGAACGCCATCATCGAGGCCGTCGTCGAAGAGCTCGGCGAGGACAAGGTGCGCCGTCTCATTGCGGAATACGAGGAATTTTCCGACGCATTGGGTCGCGCCCGCAAGGCCGCCGCGCATACAGATAAAGAGAGCGGAAATTGACCCGTACAGAGAATTGAAAAGAGAGAATTGAAGAACATTTGGGAGCGTTGCGATGTTAAAACTCACAGATATCACAAAGGATTACAAAGTCGCATCGAACTATGTGCACGCCTTGAAGGGCGTTTCGCTCGAGTTCCGCAAGAACGAGTTCGTATGTATCCTCGGCGCGAGCGGCTGCGGCAAGACGACGTTGCTCAACATCATCGGCGGTCTCGACCACTATACCTCGGGCGATCTCGAGATTATGGGCAAGTCCACCAAGGACTTCAAGGACCGCGATTGGGACGTCTACCGCAACCACCGCATTGGGTTCGTGTTCCAGACGTATAACCTCATCCCGCACCAGACGGTGCTCGCCAACGTCGAACTCGCCCTCACCATTGCGGGCGTCGGCAAGGAGGAGAGGCGGAAGCGCGCAAAGGAGGCCTTGGAGCGCGTCGGGCTCAGGGAAGAGCTCACAAAGCGCCCCAACCAACTTTCGGGCGGCCAGATGCAGCGCGTCGCCATCGCCCGCGCCCTCGTCAACGACCCCGATATTTTGCTCGCCGACGAACCCACGGGCGCCCTCGACTCCAAGACGAGCGTCGCCATCATGGACCTCATCCGCGAGATCGCGGGGGAGCGGCTCGTCATCATGGTGACGCACAACCCCGAGCTTGCCGAGCAATACGCCTCGCGTATCGTGCGCCTCAAAGACGGCCTCGTGGAATCCGATTCCAATCCCTATCACGGAGGGGATGAGACGGAAAACGGGCATACCATGTCCGAGGTCGAGGCGCAAAAAACGCCTTTGGCCGACCAAGGACAGACGGCGGAACAGCCGCCCAAAAAGGGGAAGAAGGAGAAGAAGGCCCGCGCCAAAATGGGCTTTTTCACCTCGCTTGCGCTCTCCTTCCGCAACCTCCTTACGAAGAAGGGGCGGACGATCATCACCTCCATCGGCGGGAGCATCGGCATTATCAGCGTCTGCCTCGTTTTAGCCCTTTCCAACGGCTTCGGCAACTACATCCGCAAGACGGAGGAGGATATGCTCTCCGCCTATCCCCTCGAAATTTCCGAGAGCACCTTCGACCTTTCGGCCGTCATGCAGGGCATCATGTCCCCCAAGGAGATGCCCGACCTCAAAAAGCTGGGCGATAAAGTGTATATCAACTCCTTCCTCACGGGGCTCGCGCAGGGCATCGCCATCCAAAACAACGTCACGCCCGAATATGTGGAATACCTCGAAGAGGGCATGGAGAAGAACCCGCAAGATTTCGCCGCCATCCAATACAGGTACGGCTTCAACCTCGCCGATGCGCTCTTCACGCCCATGCTCACGACGGTGCGCGGCGAGGACAACGTGATTACCGAGATGAAGCCCCGTTATTTCTCGGTCACCGATCTGAAAAATTACCTTATCGAAAAGCTCGTGGCCGAGGCGCCCGAATACAGGTCGCTCCTGCAATTCGTGCATTTCTTCACCGACGTCATCAATAAGATTCCCGGCACAACGGATTTCACCGATCCCAAGTATGCGGAATATGTCTCCTCGCAGTACGATATCGTCAACGAGGGCGGGCACCTTCCCGAAAACGAGCACGAGGCCGTCATGGTCATCGGTCCCAACAACGATGTCATCGACCTCACCCTCGTCCAGCTCGGGTTCCTTGACGAGGAGCAGTTCCTCGATCTCTTCCGCGATGCGCAGGAGGCCACCGAGGAGGGTATCGAGGAAGTGAAGGCGAGCACCACGGCCGTCGAGGACGGCGAAGAGGATCTTACGCCCGAGGAGGCGAAGAAGCGCCTCGCCTTCGACCGCATCCTTCAACAGCAATATGTGCTCTATTACAGCGATGCTCTGTACGAGAAGAACGAGAGCTACCAAAAGACCGACGATCCCCTCACCAATTCTTCCATGAGGGGGCTGTATCCCTTCACATACAGCGGCGAGGCCGAGGAGGCGTCGTTCACCGAAGTTACGGAGGAAGAGGGCATCGGTTTCCATATTACGGCCATCTTGCGCCTCAAAGAGGGGTTCTCCTACGGCTGTCTCGAAGAGGGGCTCAACATTCCCGAAGCGACCATCAACGCCTACATTGCGCACAACATGCAGTCGGAGATCGTGAGGTGGATCAGGGAGGAATCCGCCGTTCCGGAGCCCATCATGGACCTCGTCACGTCCAATCCCAATTTCCCCGCGCTCTATAAGGGTCTCCCGCTCTATTTCTCGCCCGCGGCACAGCTCGACGCTTCCTATTCGACGTTCAGTACCGCCTTCGGCAGCATGCACGTCGGCGTGAGCAACAAGACCGCCATCCATTCGCTCGGCGGAAGCGACGAGGTCTCCGAACTCTCGATCTATCCTTCGGGCTTCGAGGGAAAACAGCATATCAAGGACTACCTCGACGCTTGGAACGACAGTGTCGATTCCCGCAACGAGGAGATCAAGGTGTGGAACGAGACCCACCCCGACGATCTCAAACCGCTCTACGAGAATATCACCTACACCGATCAGATGGGCATGCTCATGGGCATGGTCGAGACCATCTTCAACCTCATCTCCTATGTGCTCGTGGCATTCACTGCCATCTCGCTCATCGTCTCGTCCGTCATGATCGGCATCATCACCTACGTCTCCGTCGTCGAACGCATCAAGGAGATCGGCGTTTTGCGAAGTTTGGGCGCGCGGAAGATGGACATCCGGAATCTGTTCAATGCCGAGACCTTCATGATCGGCCTCGCATCGGGCGTGTTCGGCGTCGTCGTCGCCTACATTTTCAGCGGGATCATCAGTGCGGTGCTCTTCAAATATACGGGCATTGCGGGCATGGCTACCCTTGCCCCGCTTGCGGCCTTCGTCATGATCTGCGTGAGCGTTATCCTGACGCTCATCTCGGGCCTCATCCCCGCACAGGCCGCGGCCAAGAAGGATCCCGTCATCGCCCTCCGCACCGAATAAAAAGGGGGAGAGCGGCCCATACTTCTTGCAGAACTCTGCGAGGTGAAGTATGGCGAAGAAGAAAGTCAAAAAACTCACCGACGAGGAATACGAAGCGTATCTTCGGCGGCTATTGCAGAAATGAAGAGACGGAGCCCATCGCTCCGTTTTTTCATATTTATTTACAAAGTCCGTGCCTTGGCCTGCGTAAAGCCGCATCGTCTCTAAATGGCGCGGCATTCTTTTTGCCCACATCTTCCTAAATCCGACAAAACCCGCCGTGATAATATCCTCCCCGCGTGCTATCATGGGCAAAAAAGCGCGCGCGGGAGGGGATATGGCAAGAAAAATCGTGGTAACGTCGGGCAAGGGCGGCGTCGGAAAGACGACCGTCTGTTGCAATCTCGGCGTTCAGCTCGCGAAGAGGGGCCTCCGCGTCGCGGTGTGCGATCTCGACTTCGGCCTCAACAACGTCGACGTCGTCCTCGGCGTCGAGAACATGGCCGTCTACGATATCGTCGACGTCATCGAGGGGAGATGCCGCGCCCGTCAGGCCCTCGTGCGTCACCCGCGCTATCTCACGCTCTATTCGCTCGCGAGCAATAAGATCTCCGAACGCTACGTCTCCCCGCAGGCCATCCGCCTCGTCTTGGAGACACTTTCCCCCCGCTTTGATTATATCCTCATCGATTCGCCCGCGGGCATCGACGAAGGCTTTCACCGCGCCGCATCGTGCGCCGAAGAGGCCCTCCTTGTGACCACCCCGCACATCTCCGCCATGCGCGATGCCGACCGCGTCGCAGGCATTCTGCGCAGTTACCGCTTCCGCGAGATCGTCTTGGCCGTCAACCTCGTGCGGCGGGATATGGCGCGCAAGGGGGAAATTTTATCGTCCGAAGAGATCGCCTCCGCCCTGCGGCTCCCCGTCGCCGCCGTCATTCCCGAAGAGGACGTCTATTTCCTCGATAACATCGCCGACCGCAGCCGCGCCTTCCGCAAACTTGCCGAACACTATTTGAGCGGCGTTGAAGAGGAAAAGCATTCCTTCATGTTCGGGAGGTGGAAGCGATGAAGGGGGAGGAAAGGGGCCGCCTCATGCGGCTTTTGGAGCGCGACAAGACGGAGATGAACGAGGCCTCGAAGGAGGCTGCGCTTGCCGATTTCAAGCGGGTCGCAGAGGAATATTTCGAGACGGACGGCGGATTTTTGCTCACCTCGCGCGAGGGGAAGAAGGGCACGGAGGTCGTGTTCACCTTCCGCATTCTCCGTGTGAAAAACTTCCTCACTTTGAAGTGACTTTTCCCACCTCCCGATGCCGCCATCCGGGAGGATTTTTTCTGAATATTTTTTCATTTTGAACCCAATATTTTGCACCCGAATCCTTGACATCACGAATGGGGGAGGGTATAATGGTTTCGATAGGAAAAGTTTGCCCTTTTAGTTTAGAAAATTAAATAATATTTTCATAATACGGAGGAGTCTATGAAAAGGAAGTTGTGGGTTTTATTTGCAACGATCGTGGCGGCGGTGGCGCTCGCCTTCGGTATCTCGGCTTGTTCACCGTTCGTGCAACTGCCCACCCAACCGCAACCGTTGGGGACGCCCGTTGTCAGCATCTCCGACGAAGGCATAGCGAGTTGGGAACCCGTCGTTCATGCCGTAGGGTATTCCTATCTGATCGACGATGCCGCCGAAGTTTCCACGACAGCGCGCAATGTGCAGCTCGAAGATGGGCAAACCATTCAAGTCAAGGCCACGGGCGACGGGTCCCTCTATTTAGACAGCGCGTATAGCGCCCCCGCCACCTATCACAAAGAACCCGTTCCCGAACTCACGCAGCTTGCAACGCCCGTCGTTTCCATCGACGAAGAGGGCCTTGCGACGTGGGAAGCCGTCCCCAATGCGAGCGGCTATCAATATAAATTGAACGGCGGCGAGGAAAAGACCCTCGAAAGCGACGCCGAACTTCAAGTTCAACTCCAAGATAAAGATTCCATCCAGGTAAAGGCCGTCGGCGACGGCGAGACCTATTCCGACAGCCCTTACAGCGCGGCAAAGACCTACAACGCTCCCGCCAAACCCGAGCCCACCCAGCTTGCAACGCCCGAAGTCACGATCGACGAAGACGGCCTCGCAACATGGGAAAGGGTCGAAAACGCGACGGGTTACGTCTGCAAAGTGGGCGGCGAAGAGCAGGAAGTGCAGACGGAGCTTTCCATTCAACTCCAAAGCGGCGACACCTTGCAGGTGAAGGCCGTCTCGACCGACACCGAGCACTTCACCGAAAGCGCATACAGCGACTTGCAGACCTATACCAAACAACCCGTCGAGGAGAAGGAAAAACTCCTCGCCACGTTCACGCTCGGCGATGATAATGAGGAGAATAAAGAGGGTACCGGCCAAAATGGTGATACCCGCGGTGACGGCGACGCTTCGTCTTCAACCACGGTAACGTTACACGATACGCAAAACAAATATACCTTAACGCTTACGGATGGCGCCAATCTTTATCAAAAAGCTTGGGATAATGCAGGGAACGGCTGCTTGAGATTGGGTTCAAGTAAAAATGTCGGTAAGTTTACTTTCATCGTTCCCGAAGGCATCACGAAGGTTGTCATCTATGTTGCCGGTTATAAATCGGAGAGTACGGCCGTAGCTTATACAATCAACGAAAAATCATCGGGAACAATAACCGTTTCAAAGCATTCCGCTACACCCGAGTATGAGGCAATCGAAATCATCGTTTCGGGCACGACCGAAGCTGAAAGAACGCTCACATTTACTACGGTTAAAGACGTCACGGGAACGAAGCCTCGTTGCAAGATCAACACCATAGAGTTCTGGGGCGAAGCCATACCCGAGCTCACCAAACTCGATGCGCCGACCCTCAATGTCGACAGCCACACGGGCGACGTCACTTGGGAAAAGGTCGAGGGCGCGACGAGCTACACTTATACCATCGACGGCGAGAACGAGACGACGGTCGGGAAGGACGACGAGCTCAAAGTCACCCTTAAAAACAATCAAACCATTACCGTCATCGCCAAGGGCGACGGCACGACCTACGCCGATAGCGATCCCGCTACCAAACAGTATGTACACGAGCACGCCTACAAGACCGAAAACAACGGCTGGGAGAACGATTCCGACGAAGGCCACTACAAGAAGTGCACCTACTGCCAAGAGGAGACCGAAAAGACCGGGCACACCTACGAAAACGGCGTCTGCACCGAATGCCAATACGCACACACCGACCACAAGTATAGCGAGGAAAAGCCCGGCGAATGCACCGTCTGCCATTTGAAGCACACCGAGCACACCTATGAAGATAGGAACGGCAAGTGCCATACCTGTTTTGCAGAGCATACGGGCGACGACCACGTTCTCGCGACAAAGACCAGCTCGACCCACCACTGGACGGAATGCGACGTCTGCGGTGCAAAGACGGCGGAAATTGCGCATACGCACAATACATACGGTTCCGACGAGACCCAGCACTGGTCCGTCTGCGAATGCGGCGCCACCGTCCCGGACACCACCGAGGATCATACCTATCGTAACCAAAACGGCAAGTGCGATATCTGCGAGAAGGAGCACGCAACTCACGACTACGGTAAGTCCTATATCTCCGACGACGCGTCAGGCCATCATCAAGTCTGCACCGTCTGCGGCAACGTGAGCGAAACCGTAGCCCACAGCACGTTGCAATATACGCACGACGACGACCAGCATTGGCAGGAATGCCCCGATTGCCATTGGATCAGCGGCACGAAGGAAGGGCATACCTATAACAACGAGGACCAGCCCGACCACTGCGATAAGTGCGGGTTCGACCGAAATCATGTGCACCAATATACCGCTTGGGATTCGGACGATACCTATCATTGGAGATACTGCCCGTATCACGAAGGCAATAAGAATTTCACCGACGGCAAGACTTTACACCAATACGACGCGGCGAAAGGGGACGGTATCTGCACCGAAGAGAATTGCAAACACGCGCACAGCGGGCACACCTTCGAGCAGAAGCACGACCAAGACAACCATTGGCAGGAGTGCACGACTTGCTACTTAAAGCAAAGCATCACCGCTCACTCCTACGACTGGAAAGTCAGCGGCAAGCAGCATATCCACGCCTGCACTTGCGGTTATCAAGATGTCGAAGGCCACACGCCTAACATGCAATCGGTCACGACCGACCCGAATAACCATTGGGAAAAGTGCGAGGAAGAGGGTTGCACCATCACGACCGAAAATGAGAAAGCTCCGCACACCTTCGTTTGCACGTCCATAAGCGACGAACAGCACCAAGAAAAGTGTGAATGCGGCGCCACGCATGATGCGCAGAGCCACACCTACAAAAACGGCGTCTGCACCAACGAAGAATGCCGCCACGAGCATGAGACGCATGCCTACAAATGGGTCGCCGAAGGGACGACGCACAATCATCAATGCACGGTCTGCGAAAAGATTGAAACAAGCCACACCGCCACCCCCGATACCGAGGCGGGCTTGAAACATGAGGACGGCGACACCCACTGGTACACCTGCAAAGGCGCAGAGGGTTGTGACCTTCACGTCAACGAGACAGAGCATGACGAAGGCACGGTTTTCGTAGAGAAAGATGACACGAACCATACCGTGCAGTGCGTCTGCGGCAAAGTCATCAAAGAGACCGAAGGCCACACCTACGATGGCTATGAGCAGACCGCCGACGGCACCAAACACTATCAACAGTGCACCAAGTGCGAGCACAAGACCGAAGAGACCCTGCATGAATTTAACGAGACGACTGCAAAGCCTACGAACGATGAAGAACAGGGCAATCACTATTGGGAATGCGAATGCGGCGCAAAGAAGACCGGCGAGCACGCATACGATCCCGAGACGCACAAGTGCAAATGCGGTGCGATCGATCCCGATGTTGCCAAGGCAGAGGCAGCGCTTAACGCTATCAATTTCACCGCGCTGGACTACTACGAGAAGGTAAGCGCGTCCGCGCTTCCTACCACGACTTTGAATAGTGCTACCGTGACATGGGAAGTGAAGGAAGGGCAGCCCGAGGGCTATGTCAAAATCGAGGATAATAAGCTCACCATTCTCAAACTTTCGACGACGGGAGATGTGAACGTCACAATTACCGTCAAAGTCACCGTCGGTGCGGTCACGAAAGAAAAGGATTATACTCTCAAGCTCTATCAAACCACCGTGCATAAAGGCACGGCAGACGATCCGTTCTCTATCGCAGACACGAAACTTCTTCTCAGTCGTCTCACTAATGTGGGTGACTATTACGAAGACGAAACAGGCGTCAAAGAAGTGTATGTAAAAGGTATCGTTACGAAAGACGGCGCCGGCTCGATCAATGGAGCATTTGGTATAAAAGATGTTTACATTGGCGAAACGAAAGATACAGCGATAAATGACGCCATCTATGTTTTCAATATCAATTGGGATGATGATATAATGAAAACGCAGGCTTCATCTCCGCTCTCGATAGGCGATGAAATCATTGTTCGCGGTTATTTCAAAAACCATAATGGAACGCAACAAATTACACAGAATGGGCAAAGAGATTTCCCCGATCTTGCATATTGGCTCAAAGCGTCCGACCGTCTTGAGGATTTGTTAGATGAAGAAGGTTGGGAAATAGTTGAACTCGATCTTACAACGGAACTTGCAGAAGGCGGAGATTCCGTTACATGGGATTTCGCGAATCTCGAGCTCGGCTTGCCCGAAGGTATTGAGTTCACACTCACAAGCGGTGACGAACAATATGTTCATGTGGAAGGCAATACCCTCACGGCGTTGAAGAGACCCGAATCGGGCACAGTTTCGATTTCTGTCACGGCGACCCTCAAAGTCATGTTCAGAGCGGAGAAGGGCGGCAAGATCACATATAAGGAAATTACGTCGTCGACGGCAATCGAGGTCACCGTCACGCCGTTCGATTACGAGACCTATCTCCGTGGGGCGCTCGACTCCATTAAAGAGCAGTTGAGAACGCTTGCTCTCACGAAGGGCGAGACGAGCGGTGAGATCAAACTTGACGCCAAGTATTCCGATGTCACTTTGGAGATCACAGGCGGAAGCGATGACACGATTAAATTGAATGTGACCGACGGCGGCTACACATTGCAGGTCGTCGCAGAAAGCGGCACGGTAACCTTCAATGTCAAAGTGACTTACAACGGTATCTATTCCGTTGCGGGGAGCTACCTCGAGCCCGAACAGGTCGAGGTCACGATCGTTGCTTCCGATAGCCCCGCGAAGTTACTGCAAGATGCCTATGAGGAACTTTATAAGGGCAATGGAAAAGAAGAGTTGACGCTCGGTGGAGAAGGTCTCACCTTCACGATTGACGAGGAAACATATTCGGATATTTGGATCGAAGTAACTGAGGAACCCGAAGCGGGTGTAGTCAACATTGGAGAACAAGAGACATATTTCAGCTACACGGTGAATCCCTCGAAATTAGGGAAAACGACAATCAAGATTGAGTTGACCTATGTGGGCGAAGGAGAGGTAGATCCGCTTGTTAAGACGATCGAAATCACCGTCGTGCCCGATCTCGACGCAGAGCTTGAAAAGTTCACGCAGGAGGCGTTCACCAACCTCTTCGGCCAGTTCGAAAATGATGAGGAAGGCTACACGCTTGACGTCAAGAATACAATCAAGCTCACCGAGGGCATAGAAGTTCGTTATGAATTTAATCCCGAAGGCTATATCTCCGCCGACGGTAACACCTTCACCGTGACGAGACAGAGCGAGGCAAAGCAAGTCCAAATCATCGTCTATGTGAGCTACAACGGCGAAGAGATCGATAATAGCGGCTCGGGAAAGCAAATCTACGTCACTGTCCCGAAGAAAGATCCCATCAAGGGCTCCTTCGAGATTACAATTTCGGATACAACTGTTACAGGTGGATACAGTAACTACACATGGACAAAGAAAAGCAACGATGGTAAATACACAATTGGTGGTAATGTTTACGCTTGCGATAATCAAGGTATGCAATTCAATAAGAGTACGGCATACTTCTATAGCGACAAAGCAACACCTGCGCCGATTTCAAAAATTACCGTCGAAGCTTCGTATGGAACCGTAGAATGGACACTTTACGTTAATAGTGTTGCATACAGTGGAACCTCAAATCCTTCATCTGGAACCGATTGTGGCAAGCAGACCATTTCTACAACTTCCAAAGGAGAATGGACGATTACAGACTCGAACGCAACGTATTTCGCCTTAGTAGACACAGGAGCGGCACAGTCTAAAATCTCGAAGATAACTGTAGAATATGAACAGCTTACCGATGAAACGAAGGCAAATAGAGCGCTTGAAGCACTTGATTTGAAAGGAATCGACGGTAAAGAGTTCACAGCTCCGACGGAAGAGCCGCAAGCACTTCCTGTTGCAGAAGGCGCAACCACCACATGGACAATGCCTGAAAGCAAGTATGCAAAGGTCGAGAACAACCAACTTACGATTTTGAGCCTTCCGACCGCAGAAGAGGGACAGCAAGACCTTACTCTGAGCGTGACTGTTCAAGTCGGTGAGTATACTACAAGTGCCAAGACAGTAACAATCTCGATCCTGCCCGAAGGTAGTAAAGAGGAAGAAAAACTTTACACCTTGACGCAAACAAAAGGAAGCAATAGTAATTATGCCAGTTCGGGTATAGTAAAATGCGGAGACATTGAATGGAATGTCGAAGGCAACGCAACTACAGATCCATGGAGATTTGGCGGAAAGCAAATTACAAATACTAGCCGCTCACTTTCAGGGAAAACCGCAATTAAAGGTCAAGTAACGCAGATACTCATTACATTAACGAATAGCACTTCGTGTACGGTAAATAGCGTAACGCTCAAAGTATATTCTTCTGATCCCACGAGCGGATTGCCCACAGCGCAATATACAAGGGATATAGAATATAAGAAAGACACACAAGTTATAGTTAGTGCAGGAAGTGATGAATGGAAAAATTGCTATTTCCAAATCGTTTTCAATGTAACCTGCGGGAAGGCATCATCTGCTAAATCATACGGCAATGAATATGTAGCAATCAGTGAGCTTATATTTATGGGCTATTCTGAATAAGGATACCACCTCCTAATCGACACCCCACAAGCGATCAAAACACAACAAAAAAACAGCCTTCCCACGCGGAAGGTTGTTTTTTGCCCTCATTCTTGCCCACCCCTCGAGGGGTGGGTGTCGCCTTCGGCGACGGAAGGGGTGTTTTTCCAATCGACACCCCCTCAGTCTGCTACGCAGCCAGCTCCCCCTCAAGGGGGGCGCCAAGGGGCATAAAAAAGCTCTACCCCTCTATGAGAGGGGGGAAGGCTTTCCTCAATTCTTAAAAGTCACGGTGATGGTCGCGGAGGTGGAAGAGACCGACACGATCTCAATATCAAAGTTCACCGTCTTGCCGTCGTTGCGCGCATAGGAGGGGAATTTCTTCGAAAAAATATCGCCCGCCTTCCACAGGTCGTCCGCCTCTGCAATGCCGTCTTGATTGCTCGAGAACTTCTTATCGCCGTCCGCCTCTACGAGCTTGATAAGAGCATTGCTTGTCACGGAATTGTTACAGTCGGTAAACGAGCCGTAACCGTCCTCCGCATAGGGGTTTTCGATCGAGGAAGAGACATGATAGATGCGCACGCCGTATTTTGCACCGCCATAGAGATATGTATCTTGTAAACCCGCGTGCATTTCGTTGAGCCCCGTCGCCGCATAGAGGTCGATGAGAAGGTATTCCGAGAAGTAGGAATTATCGAAATCAAGCGGAATGAGAAGGGCGGAGGGGATGGCGGAAGGGACCTGTGCCGAGGCTTGGATGGTGATCGTCGTTGTCTCGTTGACGACGGTCGCATCCAGCCAGCCGAGCATGATTTTGGAGTAAACGTTTTGGTCGCCGATGTTGTAGTCCATCATGTCCGCGCCGCCGAGGCCTTCGTTCGAGCCCTTCTTGAGGTCGGTATCATAGTAATCGTCGAGCCCAAGCAGGTGCCCCGTCTCGTGGATAAAGGTCTCGGCGTTGATTTTGAGCCCGTCGATCTTATCCTCGCCCGAGCCCGTGTCCTTTGCCGTGTTTTCATAGATGAAATCGACACTCGCGAAGAAGTAGTAATATGCACCGCAGTCGTCGTAGGTCTCTTCGCCAAAGTACCAAGTCGTAAACGCCCAATAGAAATTGGCATATTCGTAATCGATGGGGGCGGAGTAGATGAGGTACACGGCGTCGATCATGCCGTCGTTATTATAGTCGTATTGCGTGAGGTCGAGGCGATCCTCGTAATATGTAAGCACTTCTTTGAGAATGGTTGTGGCATAGTCGCCTTTGCTCTCATAATAAGATGAAGAGTTTTTTGCGTTGTATACCGTCGTTTGAATGTCAAATGTTATGTCGAGCGTGCCGTTTGAAGATGTCTTATAATATGAATTTACGCTCTGCCAACCCGTATCGGCGGGGGTGCCGTTGAAGGCCTTCTTCAAATTTTCCATTTGCGTAGAAGTGATTGTGTCGCCCTTGAACTGTACCGGTACGACAAGGGCATGGTAGTTGCCTGTCGAGGGGAGACCGATGGAGGGGAGCCCGTTTGCAGATTTATCCTTCGCCATCTTATCCTGCAAACGCTCATTGTCGAAAGTATTTGAATTATAGACTTGCTTCTCCATCATATTGGGATCGGTGGGGTCGTCTGTGCCGCCTTGGTTTCCGCCTTGATTTCCGCCCTGCCCGTTCGGAAGGGTGAAGCTCACCGAACCATGTTTGGAGAAGGTGAAGACGCAGGTCGTTTCGTCATCGAGCGTCGCCTCGATCTTTGAAATGTCGCCGTTCGAAATGTAGAGGTCGAGCTCTGTCCAATCGACGGTATAGAACGTTCCGTCCTCATAAGGATCCTCGTATTGATAAATACCGAGGAGCTTTTGGGCATCCGTTCCCGCATTGTTCAGCGTGTATTTGCTGCCGCTCTTCATGAAGGTGACCTCTCCGAGTTTGGTAAGGTCGACGAGCCGCAGATAGGCGAAGCAGTACTCATAATCATCCGTGCCCTCGGCGTAGGTCTCGTAAGTGCTGCCGCTTTGCGCATAGAAGGTGTGCTTGTTCGTCGAGGGGTTGAACGAAATATAGTCGGTGTAGGTGGCTTCGTCGTAATTATCGTCGTAGCCTATGTAGACGTTTTTCACATTATAGCCGGAATATTCGTATGTTTCGTTGAAGGTATCGCCGTCGTAGGTTTCCGCATAATCGACCGCGAAGCTCCACTTGGACATATCCGCATACTTCTTGATGACGGCGGAAAGCTCATCGACGGGGGTATCGGGATCGTCGACGGGATCGCTGGGCTTGGTGGAGCCGCCCTCATCATCGTCCGTTTTCTTCGGCATGACGGTGAACTTGATCTCCTGCGTCTTTCCCCCGCAAGAGATTTTCACCGTGAAGGTGCCCGGCAGGGAGGTATCCGCCTGGGAGAGGTCGAGCATATCCTCCGTCACGGTGACGGGGTCGCCGTTTCTGTCCGTCACGAAGAAGTACTTCGTGAAGTCCACTTCCTCGCCGACGGTGAGTTCGACGGACAAGCTCTCGTTGATCGTGATCTGATAGCCCGGCCGAACAAATTGGCATGCCGCGATCCCCGCACCCGCAAAGGAAAGCGAGAGCGCCACGCCGAGGACGGCAAAAAACTTGGCTTTTTTCATGTGTTTCACCCCAAAGGATAATTTTACATGATAATTATACTATTCTCTCCCCAAAAATTCAAGTATTTTTTCCAAACGGATATGTGAAAAATGGGGGCGCGTCGCCCTCCGAAGCACCCCGTGCGGGGCGCATAAATCTTTCCCGAATACAAAAACTGCATTGGGAGAGCAGTATGGGAAACCAAACGATTTACTTCAAAAACGAGCCGCGCATCATCGCGACGAGCACGGTCGCGGGGCCAAAGGAGTGCCGCGGGATCATCGGCCGCTACGTCGAGCGGGCGCTCTCCGACGACATGTTCGGCGAGACCACCTTCGAAAAAGCGGAATGCAAGATGCTCTCCTCCGTCATCGACGGCGCGATCAAGAACGCGGGATTGGACCGCGATGAAGTGGATATGATCGTCTCGGGGGATCTTCTCAACCAGATCATTTCCGCGAGTTTCGCCGCCCGTGATTTTTCCGTTCCCTTTTTGGGCGTGTACGGCGCATGTTCGACGATGGCCGAGGCCCTCGCCGTCGCTGCCGCATTCATCGACGGGGGATTTTGCCGCCGTGCCGTCGCCGCAACGGGCAGTCATTTCGCCTCCGCCGAACGGCAATACCGCTACCCGTTGGAACTCGGATGCACCCGCCCGCCGCAGGCGCAGTGGACGGTCACGGCCGCGGGGGGAGCCCTCGTTTCGCGGGAGGGGAACGGCGTCCGCATCACCTCGGCGACGCTCGGCAAGGTCGTCGATTTCGGCGTGACCGACGTCAACAACATGGGCGCCGCCATGGCGCCCGCCGCATGCGATACCATTTTGGCGCATTTTCGCGGTTCCCACGAGGACCCCGGGGAGTACGACCTCATCGTCACGGGAGACCTCGGCGCTCTCGGCAGCCGCATTTTGAAAGATCTTACATGGGAAAAGGGGCTGGATATCTCCGCCAATCACGTCGATTGCGGCGAGATCATCTACAATGTCATCGAAGATGAATTTCAGGGCGGCAGCGGGGCGGGCTGTTCGGCCGTCGTGCTCAATTCCTACTTCTATTCCAAACTCATGACGGGTTCGCTCAAAAAAATACTGTTTGTCGCGACGGGCGCGCTCCTTTCCACCGTCTCTTCGGGGCAGGGGGAGAGCATTCCGTGCATCGCCCACGCGGTCACCCTCGAACGATAACGGGGCGCCCATGTCCGGGCTACATAATGCAAATCCTCGAAATCGTTTTTATGTTTATAAAGGCCTTTGCGGTCGGCGGGCTCATCTGCCTCATCGCACAGGTCGTCATCAACTTCACCGATCTCACGGCGGGGAAGATCCTCGTCATGTTCATGCTCGCGGGAGTCGTGCTCACCGCGCTCGGGCTCTACCGGCCCCTCGTGGAATTTGCTGGCGCAGGCGCCACCGTGCCCATCTCGGGGTTCGGGTATCTGCTCGCAAACGGGGCAATGAAGGGGGCGCAGGAAGGGCTTTTTCAGGCGCTCACGGGCCCGCTTGCGGCGGCCAGTGCGGGCGTTTCGGCAGCCGTCATTTTCTCCTTCATCATGGCGCTCATTTTTAAGTCGCATACAAAGTATAATTGAAGTGGGTTTTCCACTCCCGAATGGTCTGAAATGGCCTTGTTTTTCATAAAATGGAGGGGGAAACTGTCAATAACTCGCCCATTTCGGGCTGTGAATAATATTCACGCGGGCGGCATATTCATAAAAGATCGAAGAAGTTTTCCACAATTTATCAACATTGAGCACAAAAAATTCCACGTTTCGACATAAAAACGTTCGTTTGTCAAAAAAATCCGAACATTGATTTCCACATTTTGAAAAAATCTGTGGATATTTCTTTTTTGCCCGAAAAAATGTTGACAAAATTCTTCAAAGCGGATATAATAGCGAATTGTTCGAGACATGGTGCGGGGCAATGCTTCGCCGCTAATCCGAGCATCTTTGCATCTTTAGCTCAATTGGATAGAGCGTCGGTCTACGGAACCGCCCCGCGCGCATTATTCGTCTACTAAGCGCGGCACGAGCCCGTAGGGCGAAGTAAGGCTGGAAGCCATGCTCGGTCGATAAAATTACATACGCATCTTTAGCTCAATTGGATAGAGCGTCGGTCTACGGAACCGAAGGCTGGGGATTCGAGCTCCTCAAGATGCACCAAACAAACGGACCTCCGCTGGGGGTCCGTTTGTTTATCTATTAAGCACCAAAAGAGTTTTTTCTATGCCGATCATTTTCATATAGCCGACAAAATTTCCTCTATATCATAGTTTATGCAGATTGCCTGTTTTTGTATCTGTTCGGGGCAAAAGGCTTCGCCGTAGTTGATACAGGCGTAGGTGGCTTGCATGTTTTCCGCGGTCAGCTGCCAAAAAGGATATTTGATGATAGTGGGCGTATTATATCCGACGCCGAGCTCGAGATAAAGCACTTTTCCTTGGCTGTGCGTATTTATAAACCGTTCA
Source organism: uncultured Clostridia bacterium (assembly GCA_947625555.1). GTDB lineage: Bacteria > Bacillota > Clostridia > Christensenellales > Borkfalkiaceae > Gallimonas. The sequence continues at coordinate 98,057 of CANQOT010000001.1, forward strand.
TATCGCTTGCAAGCCGCATACCAACCGTCATCCTCAACAAACTTATCGTCGGCACGCAAGTTCATCGTCATGGGTTTTCCGCATTTCGGGCAACGGGGAATAAGATCGGTCGGAATACGCATATCCCTTTGTTCCGATGCCATACGACGGACGATTTCTTCGTTTTCATACGTTTTGTTGTGGCAGGGCTCGGAACATTGAAAAAGCCCGTAATCTCCCTGTGTATAGAAGAGGCGGGTCTTGTTAAATCCCGCCTTTTGAAAGCAGTGATCGACGTTGGTCGTGATCACGAAATAATCCTTGTCTTTTATAAGGTCGAAAAGTTCTTGATAGACGGGCTTAGGCGGATCCATGTAACGGTTGACGAGGATATATCTCGACCAATAAGCCCAATGTTCTTCGAGCGTGTCATACGGGAAAAAACCGCCCGAATACATATCGTGAAAACCGTATTTTCCCTCAAAGTCGGAAAAATATCTTTCAAAGCGCTCGCCCGAGTAGGTAAAACCCGCCGCCGTGGAAAGTCCTGCACCTGCGCCGACAACGAGCGCGTCTGCGCCGTCGAGCGCCGCTTTCAATCTACATATTTGCACCGAGATATCTTGCGTAAATTTCATGATCTTGCTCCTTGAACACATTGAAAACGACCTTGATCTTGCTTTTTGTCTGCCATTTATACTCCCGTACTGTCCGAATGGCGATCTCGGCGGCGCGCTCGTTCGGAAAATGAAATTCGCCCGTAGCTATACAGCAAAACGCAAGACTTTCAAGTCCGTTTTTATCGGCGAGAGCGAGGCAGGAACGATAGCAACTTTCCAAAAGCCGTTCGTGTTCTGCGTTGAGTGCGCCGTACACAATGGGACCTACGGTGTGCAGAATGTATTTACATGGCAGATTGTAAGCGCGCGTGATCTTTGCCCCGCCCGCAGCCTCGTCACGGCGTTGCGTCCTCATGATTTTTGCGCACTCCTGTCGAAGCTGAATGCCCGCATACGTGTGAATGGCATTATCGATACAGCCGTGATTGGGACAGAAGCAACCGAGCATTTTGGAATTGGCGGCGTTGACGATCCCGTCGCATTTGAGCGTCGTGATGTCGCCTTGCCAAAGGTAAATGTCGGGCTTTAACGGTGTAAGATCGGCAATATCTGTTATTCCTTTCAACCGCAGTTCTTCCGAAAGATATTCGTCCTGCACGCACAAAAATTCTTTGCTCGCCGCGCTCGGCTCCCGCACGTTGAAAAGGGCGCGGAGTAGTCGTTTTTGCGAAAATTCATCTTTTGGAATTTCCGTTCGCGCGTTTTGTTCGGCGAGCAAATATTCTATCAAGTATTGCCGTCTTGGCTCTTGATCCATAATCGTCTCCCAATAAAATGCGCAACCGAGCAAACGGTTGCGCCCTTTTGACATTTTATCCGATGATGGCGTCCGACGCGGTGTAAGCGCCGAGCGAGTTCTCCTTGACCTGGATGCAGATGTATTTGATCGCGCTCTTTTCCGATGCAAAGAATTGACGCTTCGCGGCAGGGGAGATGCGCAGCCAATCGCCCGCGGAAAGGGGAATGTTTTCGCCGTCGATCTTTGCAAAGCCCTCGCCTTCGAGAATGCCGTAGATCTCCTCGTTCTCCCTGTGCGCATGCACGAAGGGCACGCTCGCACCCTGCGGAAGGGTGTTGATGCTGACCTCTGCGCCCGTGAGATGAAGGGCGTCGTGCAGCTCGACGCGCGCACCCTCTTTCACACCGATCTTGTTGTAATTTGCCATAATGATTTACCTCCTGACGAAATCGTTCACCCATAGTATAGCAAACGCTCCCCGGGAATGCAAGAGCGTTACCATTCTATTATTTGATAATCATTTTAATACAAAGTATCTTTTTTGAACTATTGACAACACTATCAGTTTATGTTATAATTAAAATAACCATAGAAGGGAGGGAAGGAAATGTTGACGAGAGAGGAATTGCCCGAATGCCCCGTTGCGACCACCGTGCGTCTCATCGGGAATAAATGGAAGCTCCTCATCATCCGCAACTTGATCTACCACGGCAAACAGCGCTTTACGGAATTTATCCGATCCATCCCCGCGATCAGTAAAAAGGTGCTGACGGATAATCTGCGCGCACTCGAAGAGGACGGGCTCATCGAGAGGGAAGTCTTTGCCGAAGTGCCGCCGCGCGTGGAGTATTCTCTGACCGCGCTCGGCATGTCCCTCAAACCCATTCTCGACGCGATGTCCGATTGGGGTACCGAATACAGATCCTGCGCCCCGTAACGGGCGGGCACGGGGGCCTTGAAATGCTTCCCGCGCGGAAAAATTTCCGCCGCGCCTCTTGACAATCGGGGGATTTTTTGGTACAATCGTTCGCGAAAGCGAACCAAAGGAGATTACGCCCATGTATGAAGTAAAATTGAAGATAGAGGGCATGCACTGCGGCATGTGCGAGGCGCATGTGAACGACGCGGTGCGCAAGGCCGCGCCCAATGCGCAAAAGGTAGCTTCTTCCGCAGCCAAGGGGGAGACGACCTTCCTCTGCGAGGAAGACTGCGTGGAGGCTGTCAAGTCCGCCATCGAAGAGATGGGCTATCATGTCCTTTCGGCGGAGACCGTCCCGTACGAGAAGAAGGGATTTTTCGCGAAGCTCTTCAAGAGATAAACGGCCGCACTGCGGCGGGGGGAAGAAGATGAGGACGCACGAATCGGAGGAAATGTACCTCGAAACCATCCTTTTACTCAGAGAACGGGGGGTCGGCGTACATGCAGTCGATATCGCGGGGGAACTCGGCTATGCGAAGTCGAGCGTTTCGCGCGCCGTCGGCCTGCTCCATAAGAAAGGCTATATCACCGTCAACGAGTACGACGAGATCGCGCTCACGCAATCGGGCGAAAAGAAGGCGAGCGATATCTATGAGCGCCACCGCGTCATCACCGAACTTCTGATGCGCATCGGAGCGGACAGGGCGCTTGCGGAGGAGAATGCCTGCCGCATCGAGCACGTCATTTCCCCCGAGCTCTTCGAGATCATGAAAAAGCATGTGAAAAAGTAAAACGAACGCCCCGCGGCAAACAGCGGGGCGTAACACATCTAATGGGCCTCATGCAGGGCCCTTTTTCTTTTTGCGCGAGAGGAGGAATTTTACGAAGAGATAGGCGCCATATACGGCCGTGAAGGCGGGGGCGAAGCCGAAATAATCAATGCCCACGTCGCGGAAGGAAGCCCCCCGTCCGCTCGTAAAGATATCGAGCTGCAAGATCTCCGTGAGCCCCGCGATGAGGAAGCCGATGACGAGGAACAGGATGAGGAAAAAAAGCCGCCGCTTCCAACTTCCGCCGTCGAAGGAGATGGCCGTACCCGCAGCGAGGAGCCCGAGAAGGAGGAATGCCCCGAAGTGCCCGAACAGTTTGCGTATCATTGTTGCGAACCCGGTTATCCCGTCGCTGAACTTTTGTTTTTGTATTTTGAGCAGCAGGGTGATCGTCTCGGTAAGCGCGCCGTCTTTTTCCGAAAAGTCGGGATCGTCGGAGACCGTCACGATCACGCGCACTTGCTTTGTCGCACGGGAGGGGAGGAGCACCCCCGTATCCGAGACGGCGACGGCTTCGGGGTCCTCGGAGAAATAACGCACAAAGTATTCCTCGGGCCCTGCCGAGACGGCGAGGGGGATCTCCCTTCCCGCGGTCACGGTGAGGGTGTAGACCTCCGCGGAAGTGCGTTGCGCGCCCTCTGCTCCGAGGGTCGCTCCGAGCGAGCGGTTGCGCACTTCGATATCCACGGAGCATGCGATCTCTCCGCAGCCGTAAGCGGTCACCGTTGCTTTTCCCTTTTTCAACGCCGTGAATGCGCCGCTCTTCGCGTCAACAGTGAGGACATTGGGGGCGGAACTGCGCCACGACACCGCTCTCGCCGTACAATCAGCGGGGAGAAGGGCCGCCGCAAAGGTATCTTTGACCCCCGCATAGACGACATGCTCTGCAATCGACGCGGGCGAAACGATCTCGATCGATTGGGGCAATATCTCAAATCCCGAACGGGGCATGACCGTAATGTACGCCTCCGCCGTGAGCGTCACGGGGGCGCCGTCTTGCAAGGTTTTCGATGTATAGCGGGCGGTTAGGGTCGCCGTACCCTCGCTGACGGCATGTACGGTGCCCTTCGCGTCCACAGTCGCGACGGCCTCGTCGCTGCTCGAAAAGAGGATGGGGACATCGACGCGGGGAGAGGTCTTGACGGAAAGCATCGCGTACTCGCCCGCTTCGATCTGCACGGAAGTTTCGCCGCCCTCGAAGGAGAGGGCAAGTTGAGTGGGAACGACCTCCTCGACGGTGATGCGAATGGAACTTGAAAGGTTTTTTCCCGGGAGAGTTGCGGTCACGGTCGCCGTGCCGAGCCCCGCGGCATAGAGTTTCCCGCTCGCGATCCGCACGACTTCCTCGTCGTCCGAACGCCATTCTGCGTTGCGGTAATTGACGGAAGTATCCGAAGGCTCATACCGCACGCCGAGGCTTGCCGAGGCGCCGAGAGAAAGGACGGCGTCACTCTCCTTCCCGCCGCACAGGGCCGTAATGGAGACGGGGGGAACGTCGCGGATCGTGTCGCTGCCCAATCCCGTCATGACGTCGTCGACGTATTCCCCGACGGCGCCGCTCTGCACGGAGGAGATCTTTCCGGGCAGGAGAGATTCGACGCACAACAGAATACTTTCGAGGATGAAGAGCGTCAAAAAAATAATGCGGAACGCAAGTTTGGTTGTGCCCGTTTTGGTCTTTTTACCCATTTCTTCACCCCAAACGCCATTATAGCAAGGAATGGGGAATTTGTCAACGGTCGATCGCATTTGGCCGCCTCCTGTGCGGGGAAGGCTCCCGCCCAACTTTTCATAAAAGACTTTACAAACGGCATATATTGTGTTATAATAAAGGAAGAACAGAGATAGGGGATATTTATGCGCTGTTTGTATTGCAACTGCACGGAGAACAAGGTAATCGATTCCCGCTCGGCGGACGACGACAGATCTATCCGCAGGAGAAGGGAATGTATCGGTTGCGGGAGAAGGTTCACGACGTACGAGACCATCGAAGTCGCGCCCATCCTCGTCGTCAAGAACGACGGGACGCGGCAGGCGTTCGACGTCACGAAGATCAAGCGCGGCATCATCAAATCTTGCGAAAAACGGCCCGTTCCCATCGAGAAGATCGACGCCCTCGTCGACGAGATCACGAAGAAGGTCTACAATTCCATGGAACAGGAGATCTCGTCGAAGCAGATCGGCGAGATGGTCATGGACGGATTGAAGCAGCTCGACGAGGTCGCTTATGTGCGCTATGCCTCGGTGTACCGTTCCTTTAAGGATATCTCCTCCTTCATGGCCGAGCTCCAAAGCATGATGGAGAAAAAGGAAAGCGAAGGGAAGTAAATGGCGAAGAAGATCGTGAAAATCGGCGGCGTAGAACTCGGGAACGGCCATATTGCCGTCCAGAGCATGACGACGGTAAAGACGAGCGACGTGGATTTGTGCGTCGCTCAAATTCTGCGCCTCGAAGAAGCGGGTTGCGAGATCGCGCGTGTCGCCGTTTTGGACGAAGAGGACGCCCGCGCCATCGCCCGCATCAAGCCGCACATCCATATCCCGCTCGTCGCGGATATCCACTTTTCGCCCCGTCTCGCCATCCTCTCCGTGGAAGCGGGGGCGGATAAGTTGCGCGTCAATCCGGGCAATATCGGCGGCAAGGGGGACGTTGCCCGCGTCGCCGATTGCGTGCGGGCCCATAAGATCCCCGTGCGCGTCGGGGCGAATACGGGCAGCATCGCACCCGAATTTTACGCAAAATATGGCAGGAGCGCCGCGGCCTTGGTTGAAAGTGCGCTTGCAAGCGCCGCCGTTTTCGAACGGTGCGGCGTGGAGGACATCGTTCTCTCCGTGAAGGCTTCGGACGTTGCACTCACGGTGGAGGCCTATACCATGCTCGCGGAGAGGACGGCGTATCCCCTCCATGTGGGCGTCACCGAAGCGGGCGGCGGGCGCGCCGCGATCGTCAAGAGCAGCGTCGGGATCGGGGCCCTTCTCCTCATAGGGATCGGCGATACCATCCGCGTCTCGCTCACGGCCGACCCTGTCGAGGAAGTTTTGGCCGCGCACGAGATCTTGCGGGCCTGCGGCCTCGAAAAAGATTATGTCGAAGTCGTCTCCTGCCCGACCTGCGGGCGGTGCGAGTACGATTGCATGGGGCTTGCGGCGCGCGTCGGCGAGCGCGTCGGGAAGGTCCGTAAGCCCCTGAAAGTCGCCGTGATGGGGTGCGTCGTCAACGGCCCCGGCGAGGCGCGGGAATGCGACCTCGGCATCGCGGGCGGCAGAGATTATTGCGTCATTTTCGAGCGGGGGAAGGAGAACGTACGCGTCCCCGCGGACGGGGCGGAGCAAGCCTTCTTCTCCCGTCTCGAAGCGCTCCTTCAAAAATAAAAATACGGCAGAAAGATATGGCATCGAAGAGTTTGGAATATTTAGAGGAGATCAGGAGGGCGGAGGGCCTCTCACGCGCAGTGCTCAAAAAGATCTGCGTGGAGGGCGGCGAAGCCGTCTTTCATCTCGTGACGGATAAGAACTATTCGCAGGAGGATGTGGCGTATGCGACCGAGGTCTCCCGCCGCTATGCGAACGGGCTCAACGCTTCCGCGCGCGTCGTCAAGTCCGTCCCGGGCGAAGAGGGCGTCAAGAAGGCGATCGCAGATTTTCTTCGCTTGCGTTTTCCCGCCTTCGCCGCATTCGTCTCGCCCGAAGATATCGCGGTCGACCTCGACGGGAGCGGCGGCAGGTTCTTTATCGGCGTGAGCGAATTGGAACGGACAAAGGGGATGGAGGACGGCGTTGCGGACGCCGTTTCCGCCGAGCTCAACCGTTCGTTCTGCGGCACATGGACGGGCGAACTGCGCGCCGCCGAGAAGGAAAGGGGAGAGATAGAGTTGGGGGCGCCCCCTCCCGAAGAATATATTCTTGCCCCGCGGTTCTTTGAGATCTGCAACTATGCTCCCCTCGACGGGGCCGCGCCCAAGCATGCGATCTATATTGCCGACCTCGAAAAGGAGATGCAGGGCGTCACGGTATGCGGAGTCATCTCCCTTTTGGAAGAGCGGGAATCTAAGAATGGAAGGCCCTACTTTATCATCGCCGTGAACGACGCGACGGGGAGCATGCGCGCCCGCTATTTCCCGCGGAAGGCGACCTGTGAGAAGGTGAGGGCGCTCTCGCCGGGCACGTCGGTCTGTCTGACGGGGGATAACGAGTTGTACAACGACAACCTTTCCTTCCGCATCAAATCCATCGACTACGGCGAAGCGCCCGCGGGATTTGTGCCCGAGGAACGGCCGTCCCGCCCCGTCCCCGCCCGTTACCGCACGGTGTTCCCCGCGCCCGTCTCCGACTTTGTGCAGGCCGATCTCTTCGGCGCCGCGCCCCTTCCCGAAGCGTTCGTAAAGGGCAAGTTCGTCGTCTTTGATTTAGAGACGACGGGCCTCAACAATACCCCCGGGACGGGAGCCATGGATCGCATCATCGAAGTGGGGGCGGTCAAGATCGAAAACGGCGCCATTTCGGAGAAGTTCTCCACCTTCGTCGCCTGTCCCGTCAAGCTCTCGTCGGAGATCGTCGATCTTACGGGCATTTCGGACGATATGCTCGTGGGTGCGCCGCAAGTGGAAGAGGTGCTCGCCGACTTCTACAAATTCACGGCGGGGTGCGTCCTCGTGGGGCACAACGTGACCTTCGATACCCGTTTCATCCGCTTTTACGGCGAAAAGGATGGGTACTTCTTCGGCCAGAGGGAGATCGATACCGTCTCCTTTGCGCAGGCGATGCTCCGCCTGTCCAATTACAAGCTGAACACCGTCGCCGACCACTTCGGCTTTACCTTCAACCATCACAGGGCCTACGACGATGCCTTCGTCACCGCGAAGATCTTCATCGAGCTCGTGCGCATGAAGGGCGGCCTCCCCATCTGACGGCCGCCGAAATTTCCAAAAATTTCTCAAATTTGCGCGCAAACGCTTGCAATTTATAATAGAGTATGCTATACTATGCTTACTTGATCGATGAAAAGAGATTGAGAGCGGGTCGCCGCTCTCAATTCTTATGTAGCGGGGTATGCCGCAGGGGCGTCCCGTTACATCGGAGGAACTGCATGAAAGTCAAGCCGGCAGCAGAGATCGTCGCCTTTCTCGCGCCCATTGCAGAGGAAGTCGGCGTAGAGATCGTGGATGCGGAATGGGATATGCGCCGCCGCGCCCTTACGGTCTTTATCGACAAAGAGGGGGGCGTGGACCTTGTGACCTGCGAGGTGTTCCACCGCGCCATCGACGGCCCGCTCGACGAGCTCGATCCCACCTTCGGGGCAGCCTATACGCTCAACTGTTCCTCGCCGGGGCTCGACCGTCCTTTCAAGACGGAGCAAGATTTTCTTCGCCATATAGGGGAGAAGATCGAGGTCCATCTGTATGCGCCCTTCGACGGGGCGAAGTATTTCGAAGGCGAACTTCTCTCCTTTTCCGACGGCGTCATCAAGCTGAACGCGGCGCAGGGCGAGAAGGAGATCCCCTTCGGGAAGTGCTCGAAGGTGTGCCTTCTCATCGAAGTATAAGATTTGGAACCATAATCTTCCGCACTGCGGAAGGGACCGTAAATATCACGAATATAAAACATTGGGAGAAACTTTATGATCAACAAGGATTTCTTTGCGGCGCTTGCCGATCTGGAACATGAACGCGGGATCGGCGAGGAAGTGTTCATCAGCGCGCTTTCGAGTGCGCTCGCATCCGCCTACAAGAAGCAGGTGTTCGGCGAGACGGCGAACGTCGAAGTCCGATTGAATCCCGAGAAAAATTCCATCCGGTTCTTCCTTCTGCGCACCGTCGTCGAAGATACCGACGAAGAGATCGCAGATGGCGAGATCATGCTCGAAGATGCGCTCGCCATCAAAAAGACCGCGAAGGTGGGGGATGTGCTCACCGAAGAATTTGTCCCGAAGGACTTTTCGCGTATCGCTGCGCAGACGGCCAAGCAGGTCATCTTGCAGAAGATCCACGAGACGGAGCGGGATAACACCCTTTCGGAGTTCTCCGATAAGGAGGGCGAACTCATGACGGGCCTTATCCGCAAGGTGGAGGCCGCCAACGTCTATATCGAGCTTGGGAAGGGACAGGTCGAGGGCGTGATGCTCCCGCAGGATAAGGTGCGCGGCGAACGCTATACGACGGGCGAACGCATCAAAGTCTATGTGAAGAAGGTCAGGAGCGGCGGAAGGAACGCGCAGGTGCTCGTCTCCCGTGCGGCCCCCGGCCTCGTGAAGCGGCTCTTCGAAGAAGAGGTCCCCGAGATCAAGGCGGGCACCGTCGTCATCAAGTCGGTCTCCCGTGAACCCGGCCACCGCACCAAGATGGCGATCGCCTCGATGGATCCCCGCGTCGATCCCGTCGGCGCATGCGTCGGCAATAAGGGCGCGCGCGTCAATGCCGTCGTTGCCGAGCTCGGCGGCGAGAAGATCGATATCATCCTTTGGAGCGAAAATCCGCTCGAATTTATCGCGAAGGCGCTCTCTCCCGCCACCGTCATCTCCGTGACGCAGATCGGCGAAAAGACGGCCGTCGCGGTCGTCCCCGACGAGAAGCTGTCGCTCGCCATCGGCAGGGACGGGCAGAACGCCCGCCTTGCGGCCCGCCTCACGGGTTGGAAGATCGACGTGAAGAGCGAATCGGCTGCGGCAAAGCTCGACTTGGAGACCGTTCCCGAAGAGGGCGCGGAGGAATAAATGGAAAAGCAGCGCAAGATCCCCATGCGGACGTGTATCGCCTGCCGCGAGGAGAAGCCGAGGCGGGAACTGATGCGCATCGTAAGGAGCCCCGAGGGGGAGGTATCCCTCGACTTTTCGGGCAGGCTCCCGGGGCGCGGCGCATACGTCTGCAAGTCGGAAGCGTGTATCAAGCTCCTCGCAAAGAAGAAGCCGCTCGCAAGGGCCTTTTCCGTTCCCGTTCCCGCAGAGGTCTACGCCCGCCTCGAGGAGGAATTTCTTGTCGCAAAAGATTAAAGCGTATTTGGGTTTCGCGCGCCGTGCGGGCAAGCTCGTCCTCGGCGTGAACGCCGTGAAGGCGGCGCGGGGAAGGGTTTATCTCCTCGTGGCGGACAGTTCCGCTTCGCCCAATACGAAAAAGGAGATAATATCCCTCGGGAAGAAGTTTTCCTGTCCCGTCGTCGAGGTGGGAGAGCTGGAACTTCTCACGGGGAAAGCCCTGTGCAAATTGGCTGCGGTGTGCGAGGAGAACCTCGCCCGCGCGATCTTGCAGGACGTCAAAGAATAACATCCGTTCAAACGGAGGAATGAATGGCATACGTAAATATCGAAAAATTGGGTGCGATCAAGGCGGATAAGGCAACGGCCCTCCTCAAAGAGACGATTAGCCAAAGCGAGAGGAAGATCTCCGATCTTCTCAAAAAACTTGCGGAGGTAGAGGCCGCCGAGAATTTGCGCCGCGCCGAAGAGGCCGCCAGAAAAGCGGAAGAGGAACGTCTCGCCGAAGAGGAGGCCCGCCGTAAGGCCGCCGAAGAGGAGGAGAAGGCCGCCGCATTGCGGGCAGCCGAGGAGGCGAGGAAGGCAGAGGAGACCGTAAAGGCGGCCGAACAGCCCGCTCTTCCGCCTCAGAAAGAGCGCCCCGCACAGGCGACGCCGCCGAAGCGCCCCGAAGGCTATGTGAGGACGCCGCAACCCCAGCGCCCCGCAAGCTCCTCCCAGCCCGCACAGCGCACATTCCGCCCCGACCAAAGGCAGGGGCGTCCTACCTATACGCCGCCCGTCCGTCCCGCGGCAGGGGGGCAGAGACCCACGTTCACGCCCCGCCCTCAACCTCCGCGTCCCGGAATGGGACCGCGTCCGTTGGGCGGCATCCGTCCCGCTCCCGCTCCCGCGCCCGTTACCACGTCCCGCAGGGAGCCCCAAAAGAAATTCGAGAAAACATACGTCGAAAAGTCGCGCGGTCCCGCCAACAAGCGCGCGCTTCAACGCCAGCAGGGCGCCAGCATCGGCGATTTCGATAAGGAGAGCGGATACCGCAAGGCCCGCTTCGGCAAGAAGGTCCGCAAAGAGACGCAGACCATCAAGATCGACCACGCCGTCGTCACGAGCAAGGAGATCCCCATCAAGGTACTCTCCGAGAAGCTCGGCATTTCCGCCGTCGAGATCACGAAGCGCCTCTTCCGCGAAGGCGTCATGAAAACGGTGAACGAATCGGTGGATTACGACAACGCGGCATTCATCGCTCTCGAACTCGGCATCGACCTCGAATATAAGCCCGAAAAGACGGCGGAAGAGACCCTTATCGAAGAGCACGGAGCGGACGATGCGGAAAACCTCGTCGTGCGCGCGCCCGTCGTCACCGTCATGGGCCACGTCGACCACGGCAAGACCTCCCTCCTCGATAAGATCAGGAGCACCAACGTCACCGCGGGCGAGGCGGGCGGCATCACGCAGAGCATCGGCGCTTATACCGTCTCCCTTCCCGGCGACAGGAAGATCACGTTTATCGACACCCCCGGCCATGCGGCGTTCACCGCCATGCGCGCAAGGGGGGCGAAAGTAACCGATATCGTCGTCCTCGTCATTGCGGCGGACGACGGCATCATGCCGCAGACGGTGGAGGCTATCGACCACGCCAAGGCCGCCAATGTGCCCATCATCGTCGCCATGAACAAGATGGATAAGCCCAACATCGATCCGGGCAGGGTCAAGCAGGAGCTCATGAATTACGGCCTTGTGCCCGAGGAATGGGGCGGCGACGTCATCGTCGTTCCCGTCTCCGCAAAGACGGGCGAGGGCATCGATAACCTTCTCGAAAGCATCTATTTGCAGGCAGAGATGCAGGAACTCCGCGCCAACCCCGACCGCCGCGCAAAGGGCGTCGTCATCGAGGCGAAGCTCGACAAGGGCAAGGGCCCCATGGCGAGCGTCCTCGTGCAGAACGGCACCCTCCGCACGGGCGACAACCTCATTTCGGGTACGACGATGGGGCGCGTCCGCGCCATGTTCGACGATCAGGGCAAGCCAGTGAAGGAGGCGGGCCCTTCGACCGCGGTCTCCGTTTTGGGTCTTGAAGACGTCCCGGGCGCAGGCGACGCGATCTTCGCCGTCGAAGCGTCCCTCATGAAGAAAGTGCAGGAGGAGCGCAAGGATAAACAGCGCGAATCCCTCGACATGCAGTCGTCGGGCAAGAAGTCCTTTGAAGAGATGTTCAAGGACATCGCCGACGGGACGCTCAAACACCTCAACGTCATCATCAAGGCCGATGTGCAGGGCTCGGTCGAAGCCGTTCGCGCCTCCATCGAAAAGCTCACGAACGAGGAAGTCAAGGTCAACGTCATCCGCGCCGCGGCGGGCGCCATCACCGAGAGCGACGTCTCGCTTGCCGATTCTTCGCAGGCGCTCATCGTCGGCTTCAACGTGCGGCCCGACGCCAAGGCCAAAGCGCTTGCGGAACGCAGCCGCGTCGAAGTCCGCATGTACCGCATCATCTACGAGCTCCTCGACGAGATGGAGGCCATGCTCAAAGGCATGCTCTCGCCCAAGTACAAGGAAACGCTCATCGGCAAGGCCGAAGTTCGCCAGACGTTCAACGTCTCGGGCGTCGGCGTCGTCGCGGGTTGCCTCGTCGTCGAAGGCAGGCTCATCCGCGGCGGAAAGCTCCGGATCTATCGCGATAACATCATGATCGTCGAGGGCAACGCCAAGACGCTCAAACACTATAAGGATGAGGTGAAGGAGATCGCGGCGGGTCTCGAATGCGGCTGTGCGATCGAGGGCTTCAACGAAGTCCGTATCGGCGACTTCATCGAATGTTACCTCATCGAGGAGGTCAAGGCGTGACGCGGCGCACGGAACGGCTCGACAGCGAGCTCCGCAAGGAGATCTCCGCCGTCCTTTCGGGCCCGTTAAAGGATCGTGATTCCCGCATTTCGGGCATCATCAGCGTGACGGAAGTCTCCGTTGCCCCCGATCTGAAAACGGCGAAGGTCTATGTGAGCGTCTTTGGCGGCTCGCCCGAGAAGAACGGGGAGACGTTCTCCCTTCTGCGCGAGAACGCCGGATTTGTGCGGAGGGAACTCGCAAGGGTCATGCGTCTTCGCACCGTGCCCGAGCTCACCTTCCTTGCCGACAACAGCTTCGAATACGGCGCAAAAATGGACGAGATCTTCTCCAAATTGCACAAGGAAGAAAAATGAATACGATCGAAGAAATCGCAAGACTTCTGAAAGCGAAAAAAAGCGCGGTCATCTTTACGCACATGCGCCCCGACGGCGATACGATCGGCAGCGGCATGGCGCTCGGCCGCGCTCTTTCTATATGCGGGCTCAAATGCGAGGTGGTAAATGAGGGGGAGATCCCCGAAAAGTTCGCATTTCTTCCCGCCGTGCGAGAGATCAGGAAAAAGCCCACGCTCGACGCCGAACTCTACATCACTGTGGATACGAGCGCCGAGAGCCGCCTCGGCCTTCTGGAACAGACCTTCCGCGCGGGCGCAAAGAAAAAGATCACGGTCAACATCGACCATCACGTCTCCAACACCATGTATGCCAAGTACAACTTTGTACGCGGCCGCGCCAGCAATGCGGAGAACATCGCAGAGCTTATCCTCGCGCTCGGCGTGCAGATCGAGGGGGAGATCGCCCAATTTTTGATGCTCGGCATCGCGACGGATTCGGGCGTCTTTTCGCATGACGACGTAAATGGAGATACCTTCCGCGCGGCGGCCGTCGCCGCCGACGGGGGGGCGAACATCCATCGCATCGCCTACGAGATGACGGAACGCCAGACAAAGGCGCGCGCGCAGATGTTCCTCGACGTCCTCTCCCATCTCCGCTTTTTTTCCGACGATACCCTCGCCATCGCCCTCATCACCCTCGATGAGCTCGCCCGCTTCCGCCAAAAGTCCGATGCGACGGAGGGGATCGTGGATTTTGCCCTCACCATCGACTGCGTAGAGGTGAGCGTCTCCCTTCTCGAAGTGAAGAAGGGGCAGTTCAAGGCCTCCTTCCGCTCCAAGGGCAAAGTCGATGTGAATGCGGTCGCCCGCACATTCGGCGGAGGAGGGCATGTCCTCGCCTCGGGCTGTATGTTCTTCGGCGAGGTAGAAGAGATCTACGATAAGATCCGCTACGCCGTTTGGCAGCATACGGAGGATGTATGACGGGTTTTTTGTGCGTCGATAAGCCCGAGGGCCGCTCCTCGGGTTTCGTCGTGAATGTGTTGAAGCGCATCACGGGGACTCCTTGCGGCCATATGGGCACCCTCGATCCCTTTGCATCGGGCGTTCTGCCCGTCGGAGTGGGCAATGCAACGCGGCTCTTCGACTACTTTCTCTCGAAGAAAAAGACCTACCGCGCCACCTTCCGCTTCGGCATGACGACGGATACCCTCGACCCCGAGGGGACGTTCACCATGGGAGGGAAGATCCCGACGGCGGGGGAGATCGAAGGGGCGCTTCCCCATCTTACGGGCGAAATTTTACAGCTCCCGCCCATATACAGCGCGAAGAGCGTCGAGGGGAAACGGAGCTACGAGTACGCAAGGCGGGGGGAAACCGTTTCCCTCACACCAAAAAAAGTCAAGGTTGACGCGTTCGACCTCGTCGGACAGACGGGGGAGGATACGTTTGAATTTCTCATTGTGTGCGGCGCGGGGACATATATCCGCGCGCTTGCCCGCGATCTTGCCGAAAAGCTCGGGACGCTGGGCTATTGCACCGCACTCCGCCGCACCGCGAGCGGCGCGTTTACGGAGGAGATCGCCGTTCCATTTGCAGAGCTCACCCCCGAGACGTGGGAAGGGCATCTCATTCCGACGGACGCCGCAATCGACCTTCCCGCAACCGACTGTGCGGACGCACGCCTCTATAATGGGATTTGCGTCCGAACAGACCTTCCCGACGGCCTCTATAAACTCTACCGCGAGGGTATGTTTTACGGCCTCGCGAGAGTAGGGGAGGGGCTTCTCAAAACGGAGAAAAAGTTATGCTGACCTATGCGTTCGGCGAAAAGATAGCAAAGCCGTGCGCGCTCGTTCTCGGCGGCCTCGACGGGTTGCACCTCGGGCACCGCGTCCTCCTTGCCGAGGCGAAGAAGGCGGGGCTTTCCGTCGCCGTCACGACGATGTTCGGCGGCAAGGGCAAAGCGCTCTTTACGCGTGCGGAGAGGGAGTTTCTCTTTGCGCGGGCGGGGGTGGATATCGTCATCGAGATCGCCTTCACCGAACAGTTCCAAAGCACTTCGGCGGAAGATTTTCTTGCCGTACTCTTTCGGACGATCGATGCGCGAGAGCTCGTCTGCGGCGAAGATTTCCGCTTCGGAAGGGGCGCCGAGGGGACGGCGCAGCTTCTCAAACGCTATGCGAACGTCGTCCATATCCAAAGGACGGTCAAGAGACGTTCCGAGGAGAGCGGTCGTGCGCGCAAGATCTCGACGACCTCCTGCAAGGCCTTCTTAAAAGCGGGCGATCTTCCAAGCCTGAATGCCTGTCTCGAAACGGAGGACTTTTACGGGAGCGCCTACTTTGTGCAGGGCGAAGTCGAGCATGGGCGAGAGGTGGGCAGAACGTACGGCTTCCCCACGCTCAACCTCACGCCCCCGCCCGAAAAGCTCCTGCCGCCCGACGGCGTGTACGGCGGCCTGTGCCGTACGCCGAAGGGGAATTATGCGATGATCTTAAACATCGGCGCGCGCCCCACGTTTGGCGTTGCAGAGCGAAAGATCGAGGCGTATTTAGAGGGATTTTCGGGCGATCTCTATGGCGAAACGGTGCAGATCTATCCCATGGAGTTCTACCGTCCGATCGAGAGATTTTCCTCGGCCGAAGCACTGAAAGCGCAGCTTGAAGCGGATATCGCAAGACTTCGAAAAAATCATTTTTGACGAGTTCCGACCCACCCATGTCCGCGATAGGGGGTCACAAAAGAACATTTTGGGAGGTTTTTCCATGATAAAATTCGGACCGAGCGGCAACAGCCTCTCCTTCGAAGCCGAGGGGCACAAGAGTACCGAAGAGGCGGCCGCTTTCGTAAGAGCGCGCGGCCTCGACTGCTATGAGTATTCCTTCGGAAGGGGCATTCATATGACGGAGCAAAAGGCGCTCTCTATCGCCGCAGCCTTCCGTGAGGCGGGCGTGGAGATCTCGGTGCACGCCCCGTATTTTATCAACCTTGCCAATCCCGACGACGAGATGGCGGAAAAATCCTACGGCTATATTCTCGACAGCGCGAAGATGCTCAAATTTCTCGGCGGGAAGCGGTGTGTCTTTCACCCCGCGGCGCAGGGGAAGGATGAGCGGAGCGTCGCCGTCGAACGTACGAAAGAGCGGTTCAAGATCCTGCGCGATAAGATTTATCAAAACGGCCTCGACGATCTCATGTTCTGTCCCGAGACGATGGGCAAACTCGCCCAGATCGGCACGGTGGAGGAGATCGCGGACTTCTGCGAGATCGACCCCGTCTTTACCCCGTGCGTCGACTTCGGCCACGTGAACGCCCGCGAACAGGGCAGTCTCAAAACGGCAAAGGATTACCGCGACCGTCTCGAATATCTGATCGGGCGGCTCGGCTATGAGCGCATGAAGCATTTTCATGTCCACTTTTCCAAGATCCAATACGGCGTGAAGGGCGAGCTCAAACACCTGACGTTCGCGGATACCGTGTTCGGTCCCGAATTCGGACCGCTCGCCGTCGTCTTGAAGGAATTGAAGCTCGAGCCCTACATCGTCTCCGAATCGGACGGCATGCAGGTCGAGGAAGCCGCGGAGATGAAGCGTCTCTACGAGCAGGCTTGACTGTCCGTATTTGGCCGAGCGAAGAAATGGCGAAAAGCCTTTGATACATTTTATTTTTATGGATAAGGGTGTCATGAAGTTTGCCGAAAATCTGAAGATGCTCCGCACGGCAAAGGGGATCGGGCAACGTGATCTCGCCGCACTTCTCAATACCACCGTCAAGACCATCTCCCATTGGGAGACGGGATACAGCGAGCCCTCGCTCATGCAGCTCATTCTGCTTGCCGATATTTTTGACGTCACGCTCGACGATCTTGTCGGACGGGATGTTTAGGGCAGGGCGAAGAGGCTTGAACGTTTCCTCGTAGCTTTTTTCGCAATTTTACAAAAACCGTTGACTTACAATAGTATATTTGGTATAATATAGATATGTTATCGGAAAAACTTCGTAAAATCTATGATATGGCGGGAGCGGAAGCGCTCTTTTTGGAGAGCGATTTCCTCCGCAGATACCTCACGGGGTTCTATTCGACGGACGGGTATGTTCTCGTTACGGAAGATGCTTGCACCCTCGTTGTCGATCCGAGATATTCCGAAGCGGCGAAAAAGAAGCTCAAAAACAGCCGTATTTCCGTTGTCGAGGGGGGATATCAAGAGGCAATGTCGCTTCTCAAACCCTATCACACCCTCGGCATTCCCTATCCCTTCACTTCGGTCGCCGCCCTTCGCAAATATGAGGAAGAAGGGCACTTCACCGTAGACTGCATGCCCGCCTTGAAGACCTCCATGCTCATCAAAGAGGGGTGGGAGCTCGAACGCATCCAAAAGGCCTGCGAGATCGCAGAATCCGCCTTCAACGAACTTCTCGGCGATATCAGCGAAGGGATGACGGAATCGGACGTCGCCGCCCTTCTCGAATACTACATGCGGGCCTATGGCGCGAGCGGCACTTCCTTCGAGACGATCTGCGCGTTCGGCTCGAACGCCAGCATGCCGCACTACGAGACGGGGACGAGGGAACTCAAATTCGGCGATCCCGTCCTCATCGACTTCGGTTGCAAGTACGAGGGGTATTGCTCGGATATCACCCGCACCTTCCTCTTCGGCGACGATAAGCGGCACGAAGAGTTCAAGAAGTTGCACGCCGTCGTCCTTCTCGCCCACGAGATGGCGAAGGAACGCATCCTTGCGGGGATGACGGGGAAGGAAGCCGATGCGATCGCAAGGAACTATTTGAAGTCCAAGGGCCTCGGCGAAGAGTTCACGCACTCCCTCGGCCACGGCGTCGGGCTTCGCATCCACGAGGCGCCCTATCTCTCCCCCCGCAGCGAGGAGATCTTGGAGGAAGGGATGGTATTCTCGATCGAACCGGGCGTCTACATTCCCGGGGAGATGGGGATCCGCATCGAAGATACCGTGCAGATGAAGGGCGGGAGAGTTCAGTCCTTCATGGGTACGACGAGCCGCAAGGCGCTCATCATTCTATAAAAAAATCGGCACAACGATAAGGAGATATCAATATGGCACAGATCTTGGCAGGCGACATCCGCAAGGGCACGACGTTCGAATATAAGAGCGGCGTCTATACCGTCGTCGAATTCCAGCACGTCAAGCCCGGCAAGGGCGCAGCATTCGTCCGCACGACGCTCAAAAACGTCAAAACGGGACAGGTTCTCTCGGACGAGACTTTTAACCCGACCGCAAAGCTCGAGACGGCGCAGGTCGAGACGAAGAAGATGACCTATTCCTACTTCGACGGCGAATTTTATGTGTTCGTCGACGAAGAATGGAACGAGACCCGCCTCACCCTTGCGCAGGTGGAGGATGCCCTCAAATATATCCGCGAGAACGACACCGTGACCGTCCGCTTCCTCTACGACGAGGCCTTCTCCGTCGAGCCCGAAAACTTTGTCGAGCTCAAAGTCATCGAGGCGGAGCCGGGCGTGAAGGGCAATACCGCGACCAACGTCACCAAGGCGGCAAAGGTCGAGACGGGCGCTGTTTTCCAGGTGCCGATGTTCGTCAACGAGGGCGATACCATCCGTATCGATACCCGCACGGGCGAGTATATGTCGAGGGTGTAAACTCACGGGATCCGGTTTCACGAAACCTTTCGTGAGAAAGTCAGGAAGTCTATATGAGATTTGTAGCGCAGAGAGTTTCGCATGCGACGCTTTCCGCAAGTGGCGCGCCCGTCTCCGAGATCGGATACGGGCTTGTCGTTTATTTCGGCGTGAAAGCGGGGGACACGGAAGCGCAGGCGAAACGGTGTATGGAAAAGCTCGCCGATCTTCGGATCTTTGCCGATGAAGCGGGCAAAATGAACAGATCTGTCCGCGATGTAAAGGGAGAGGTCCTTCTCGTCTCGCAGTTCACGCTCTACGGCGACGCATCGCACGGCAACCGCCCGAGCTTCATCTCCGCCGAGCGTCCCGAGCGGGCGAACGCCCTCTATGAGTATGCGATCGCCTATCTCAAAGACCTCGGCGTGCCCGTCAAAACGGGCGTTTTCGGCGCGGACATGCACATTGAACAGGTCAACGAGGGGCCCGTCACCATCATCTTCGAGCTTTAAGCGGCGAAAGGCGGCCGCGCGGGGTTTCCCGTAAAAATGCACAAAATAGCCGCGGAGGCAATATGGGATTTTTTGCCCGCATTCGTTTATTCTTTTCCCGTCATAAAAGGGAGCCCGTTCTCGGCATCGCCTTCGGTAGCGGCGGCGCCAAGGGGATGGCGCATCTCGGCGCGCTCAAAGCGTTCGAGGAGGAGGGTATCTCTTTCTCCGTCATCACGGGTGCGAGTATCGGCGCGATCGTGGGAGCCCTCTATGCGAAGGGCTATTCCTCCGCCGATATGGTGGGCATCGTCGAGAGCCTCAATGCCAAGGAGTTTTCGAAGAATTTGAAGCCCTTTGCCGACCTCGGATTTGCCGAACATTTTCTCGAGCCCTATATCGAGGGGGATATTTCCGAACTCCCCAAACCCTTTGCCGCATCGGTGACCGACGCAAAGACCAACGAAAACGTCACCTTAAAGCAGGGCAAGGCCGCGCGCGTGCTCACGGCTTCCGCAGCCATCCCGCCCTTTTTCCGCGGCGTCGAGATCGACGGCGTGAAGTACTACGACGGCGCGTTTTCCAACGCCGTCCCCGCCGATACATGCAGGGAGCTCGGGGCTGAATTTGTCGTCGGTATCGACCTTGCCGCCTTTGTCCGTCCCGAGGAGGAGAAGGGGAGATTCCAGCGCATTTTGGGTTCCGCCATCAGTGCGATGACTCCCGTAAAATATCTCGAAAACGCCCGCACCCGCGGCTACGAAGGGTCGGATATCATGTTGCGGCCCAATTTGCTCCCTTACAGTGCGACCGACGTCTCACGCGCCGCCATGGCCGAGATGTTCGAGATCGGCTACGGGGAAGCGAAGGAACATATGGCGGAGATCAAGGCCGCCATCAAGGAGGCGTCCCGTGGCCGCCGCGGAAAAAAGTAAAGCAAGGAGAAAGGACCCCGAACGCCGCGCAATGATACGGCGGCTCATAACCTTTGCGGTCGCAGGGACGATCGTGCTTGCGATCGCCGTCTTTGCCTACTTTCTTCCCTTCCGCGACCTTCTCCCCGCCGTTAAGATCCCCGCAAGAGGGGAAAATGAGATGCGTGTGCACTTTATCGACGTGGGCGAGGGGGACGCGACGCTCGTCGAATTTGCCGACGGGGATTGCCTTTTGATCGATGGGGGCGACGGGAGCTTTGTGCATACCGAAAAGCTCATCCGCTATCTGCGCGGCATTGATATGCACGCGCTCACCGTCGTCGCGACCCATTCCGATGCGGACCACTGCGGCGGCATAGCCGACGTTTTAGAAAAATTCGGCGCGCAAAAGCTCTATCTTCCCGTCCTTTCCGCGGAGACGGGCGTCTATTTCCGCATGACGGAGGCGGCCGAAGAAAAGGGCATTACGACAGAGACCTTGACGCGCTACGATACCATCGTGAGCGATACGGGCGCCTATGCGGTCTGCCTCTCGCCCTATTCCGTCGACGAGGAGAGCGAGAACGATTCTTCGGCGCTCCTGTATCTCGATTATGAAGGGGTACGTTTTCTCTTCGGCGCGGATATTTCCTCCGTCCGCGAGCGTCGGCTCATGCGGGAATACGCGCTGGACCCCACTCTGTTTGACAGCGGAAATTATACGGTCGATCTTTCCGGGATCGATATCTTGCGCGTCTCACATCACGGCTCCTCGTCGTCCTCCGCTTCGGAGTGGCTCGAACTCCTCGATGCCGACGTCGCAGTCATATCGTGCGGGCAGGGCAACATCTATGCCCATCCCTCCGAGGAAGCGGTCGGCAGGCTCGCGGCGACCTGCGGCGAGATCTACCGCATCGACGAGCTCGGCGATATCATCGTCACAGTTTCGGGCGGCACATATACCGCCCGTCGGCTCTCTTCGTTTTAAGGAGATTTTATGAAGATCACTACGGCAGGCGAATCGCACGGCAAGGGCCTTTTTGCTATCATGGAGGGTATTCCCGCGGGATTGACGCTCAATATCGGCGCCATGAACGCCGCGCTCGCGCTTCGGCAGAGCGGCTACGGCAGGGGGGAGCGGCAGCAGATCGAGCGCGATGAGGCCGAGCTCCTATCGGGCGTCAGGGGCCTCGTCACGACGGGTAGTCCCATTACCCTCGCCGTTTGGAATCGCGACTACGAAAATTGGAAAGACACCCTCGCCCCCGAGGGCTGCGATGAACGCCTTCGCCCCCTCACGACGCCCCGCCCGGGGCATGCCGATCTTGTCGGGGCGATCAAATACGGGCAAACGGATGCGAGAAACGTCGCCGAGCGCGCATCTGCGCGGGAGACGGCGATACGCGTTGCGGCGGGGGAGGTCTGCCGCCGTCTCCTCGAAGAATTGGGGGTCGAAATATTGAGTTATACGCGGTCGGTCGGGCCCGTTTCCGATCCGCGTGAGTATGCGTTCGACATGCTTGCCGCACGCGATGGGGAGCTGCATATGCTCGATAGCGAACTTACCGAGCGGGCGAAGGGGGAGATCGACCGTTGCCGAGCGGCGGGCGACACCCTCGGCGGCGTGTGCGAGATCCGCGTGAAAGGCTTGAAGAGCGGCTTCGGCAGCTGTATGACAAGCGATAAAAAGCTCGATGCCCGCCTCTCCGCGGCCGTCATGGGATTACAGGCGGCGAAGGGCGTGGAATGGGGCGCGGGATTTGCGGGCGCGGCCCTCCCGGGGAGCTCCTTCCACGACGCTATCTTTTGCGAAGAGGGCCGCGGATACTATCGCAAGACCAACCGCGCGGGCGGCGTCGAGGGCGGTATGTCGAACGGGGAAGAGATCGTTCTCCGCGTCGCGATGAAGCCGCTCCCCACGCTCAAAAGCGGACTTTCGAGTGTCGATCTTTCCACGGGGCAGCCCGCGAGGGCCGCGGCGGAGAGGGGCGATGTCTGCGCCATTCTCGCATTCGGGGTCGTCGCAGAAGCGGCGGTATGCGCCGAACTTGCGGCCGTTGCCATCGAGCGGCTCGGCGGGGACACGCTCGCCCAGATGAAGAAACGCTACGGGGAATTGCCGCAATGAACGAGTTCGTCATAAAGACTTCCACCCGGGAGACGTGCACCGTCATCTTGCAAGAGAATGCCCTTGCGCACCTCGCAAAGCATGTCGGAACCTCGCCCTTTTACTTCACCGACGAGAACGTCTTTCGCCTCTATCGGACACAGATCGAAAAGGCGCTTCCGACGGCGCAGGGCTATACCATGTCCGCGGGAGAGGCTTTCAAAACGCCCGAAACGCTCTTCAAACTTCTCGAAGCGATGGCGGGTGCGGGCCTTACGAAGCGCTCGGCGCTCGTTGCCGTCGGCGGGGGCGTCGTGGGCGATCTCGGCGGGCTCGCGGCGGGCCTCTACATGCGAGGCATTCCATTTGTGTTTGTTCCGACGACGCTGCTCGCCGATGTCGATGCCGCGATCGGCGGAAAGACGGCGATCGACTTTTGCGGCGTAAAAAATCTTTTGGGGACCATTCGCCAGCCGCGGGCCGTCCTCGTCGATTCTTCGTTTTTGTGCACCCTTCCGCGGCGCGAGCTCGTCTGCGGGCTGGGAGAGATCGTAAAGCATGCGGCCCTTCTGCCTTCGCTCTTCAATCGGCTTTGCAGTTGGGACGGGGGGCTTTTCGACCTTGATTTTTTGGCGGGACTCATTCCCGAAAACCTGCGTTTGAAGGCGGAGATCGTTTCGCACGATCCCACCGACGCGGGTCTGAGGAAGCGCCTCAACCTCGGCCATACGACGGCGCACGCCATCGAACTTTTCAAGTGCGGGCTCTCCCACGGCGAATGCGTCTTGCTCGGCATCTTCTACGAGGCCGAGCTCGCCAAACGCTATCTCGATTGCGACGGGGAATACCTCGCTCGTCTGCAAGCGCTCTGCATGCGTATCTCCGAAGTTGGGCCGAAGGAGATCGACGTTGCCTCTTGCGCCCGTCTCGCCCGTCTTGACAAGAAAAATCCGGAGAGCGGAAAGGTCGCTTTGGTCGTACCGACGAAGAAGGGCGAATGTGCCATGCTCGAACTTCCCTTCGAAGAGTACGAAGGGGCGCTCGCCGCGATAAGGAGCGCGCTATGATCCGCCTTGCCGTGATCGGGGAGGACGTCTCGAAGTCGCACAGTCCCGCGATCCATTCCTTTATATTGCGCCGCTTCCGTCAAGAGTGCGCCTATGAAAGCGTGAGCATTCCGAGTGCGGAATTTTCCGCGAGGGCGGAAGAGCTCTTCGCCCGCTACGACGGCTTCAACGTCACCATTCCCTACAAGGCAGAGATCCTGCCGCATTTGGAACGGCTCGTAGGCGACGCGCAGATCTTGGGAGCGGCGAACACCGTCGTCACGCGCGGCCGCATCGGCTATCACACGGACGGAGAGGGATTTATGCTCATGCTCGAAAGTTCGGGGCTAAGCGTGCGCGCGAAGTCCGTCCTCGTACTCGGTGCGGGCGGCGCGGGCAGGAGCGTCGTTTGCAGCCTGTTGCGGGCGGGGGCGCATGTCTCTGTCTACGAGAAGGACGTAACGCGCCTTGCCGATCTTCAACGCCGCGTCCACGGCTTCTTTCCGTGCGAGAGAGTTCCTCTGCGGTCCTTCGATCTTATCGTGAACTGCACGGGCGTCGGCATGCACAAGACACAGGGATCGCTCCCCGCCGTCGCAGGTGAGGACGGGGAAGCTGCCGAGCGCCTTATTAAGGCATGCGGCGTAGCCGTCGATCTCATTTACGAGCCCGCGCGTTCGGAATTTTTGCGCGTCGCCGAGGGGTATAAAAAACCCGTTCTCAACGGCGAGGCAATGTTATTTTTTCAGGCATATTTGGCAGACTGTATCTTTTTGGGGCGAGCTTGCGATCGCCTTGAAGCGTGCAGGCTGTGGGAAGAATACAGGGAGAACTTATGAAGATCTTGGTGATAAACGGTGTCAACCTCAATCTGACGGGCAGCCGCGAGCAAGATATTTACGGCGAAGAGACCCTCGAAGAGATCGACGCACAGCTCGAAGCCTTCGCCGCGGAGAAGGGCCATACGCTCGCCTTCTTCCAAAGCAACATCGAGGGCGAACTCTGTACCGCCATCCAAGAGGCGGAGGGACGTTACGACGGCATCGTCCTCAATGCGGGCGCCTACTCGCACTATTCCATTGCCATCCGCGATACGATCGCCGCGGTCCGCGTCCCCGTCGTCGAAGTGCACATGAGCAATATTCTGGCGCGGGAGGACTTTCGCAGATGTTCGGTTTTGGCGGACGTCTGCAAGGGGACCGTCCTCGGTTTCGGCAAAAAGAGCTATTTCCTCGCCTTTGAGAGCTTCTTTCTATGAATGTCGTCCTCATCGGCATGCCGGGCGCGGGCAAGACGTCGGCGGGAAAGCTCCTTGCTACGATTTCGGGGAGAACTTTCTTCGATACGGACGAGGCGCTCGCCGCGCAGTTCGGTGCGATCGGCACGATCTTTAAGGAGCGGGGGGAAGCCTTCTTCCGCGCCGAAGAGAATAAACTCTGCCGCGCCGTCGGTGCGCAGGACGGCCTCGTCGTCGCAACGGGCGGAGGCACGCTCTTAAACGGGGAAAATGCGGCCATTTTGAAGAAAAACGGCAAACTCATCTATCTTCGCGCAACGTACGCGACCCTCCTTTCCCGCCTCACGGGCGAAAACGCGCGGCCCCTGCTCGAAGGCGATCTTGCGGGGAATCTTCGCCGCCTTATAGAGGATCGGGCGACGATCTATGCGAAGTTTGCCGACATCACAGTGGATACGGACGGGCTCACCGTCCGCGAGGTCGCAGAAAAATTATTCGAGGTGCAAGCATGAAATATGCGGTGATTTCGGGCGGGACGCGGGGCATCGGCCTTGCAACGGCCAAGCTCTTCTTCGAGAAGGGCTACTGCGTCCGCGCGCTGTACAGTTCCAACGAGGAGGATGCCGCAAGGGCGCGCGCCCTTCTTCCCGGCGTAGAATTTATGAAGGCGGACGTCGCGAAGGAAGGGGACGTCGTTGCCGCCCTTCAAGGACTTCCCCATATCGATGCGCTCATCTGCAATGCGGGCGTTGCTCTCTTCTCGCAGGTGCAGGATACGACGTGGGAGGATTACACAAGGGTGATGGACGTCAATATGGGCGGCGTCTTTCTCCTTTGCAAACATGCCGCAAAGAGGATGCTCGGCCGCGGGGGCGCCATCGTCACAGTCTCCTCCGTCTGGGGGGAGAGGGGCGGCAGCTGCGAGAGCGTCTATTCGGCCTCGAAGGGGGCGGTCATCGCCTTCACAAAGGCGCTCGCAAAGGAGTTTGCGCCCTCCGGCATCACCGTGAATTGCGTCTCGCCCGGGGTGATCGATACGTCGATGAACGACCGACTCACGCAGGAGGAGAAAAAGACCCTTGCCGAAGAGATCCCGATGGGGCGTATGGGGACGGTAGAGGAGGTCGCCGAAGCGATCTTGTTTCTCGCCGAGCATAGCTACATCACGGGTCAAACGCTCGGCGCAAATGGCGGATTTGGGCTATAAAAGGGGAAAAACCCTAAAATAATCACGCTTGCAAAGTACTATGCGTGACATAATACAAGAAAATATCGGGTAATTTTGTAAATTTTCGGAAAAAAATTTCTCACAAAAAGAGGAGTTTTTTTCATTTTTCGCGAATTATAAAGTGATGAAAGAAAAAACATTTGAAAAGGAAGCCGCCTTCCTCTCGCCCTATGCGGTGCAGTCGAAGGATACGCGCGGGAGATTGCGCCAAGAGGAGCCGTGTGCGATGCGCACGGATTTTCAGCGCGACCGCGACCGTATCATCTACTCGAAGGCTTTCCTGCGTCTCAAAAACAAGACGCAAGTTTTCTTTGCTCCCGACGGCGACCACTATATGTCCCGTCTCACGCATACCCTCGATGTGAGCCAGATCGCCCGTTCCGTTGCGCGGTGCCTCTCCCTTAACGAGGATCTGTGCGAGGCCATTGCGCTGGGGCACGACCTCGGCCATACGCCCTTCGGCCATGTGGGCGAGCGGGTACTCGACCGCATCTCGCCCTGCGGCTTCCACCATCACGAGCAGTCTCTCCGCGTTGTGGACAGGCTGGAAAAGGACGGGAGGGGCCTCAACCTCACCTACGAGGTGCGCAGCGGTATCCTCAACCATACGCCTGCGGGCCATCCCGAGACGCTCGAGGCCGAGACCGTCCGCCTCGCCGACCTCATCGCCTATATCAATCACGATATCGAAGATGCGATCCGTGCGGGGTATCTCTCGTTCGAAGATCTTCCCAAGGGGCCCATTGCTCTTCTCGGCAACCGCACGTCGGAGCGTATCGATTCCGTCATAAGCGATATTTGCCGCGTTTCCGAGGGGAAGCCCTTTGTAAAGACGTCGGAGGAGATGGGCGCGGCCCTCAAAGAGCTGCGCGACTTCATGTTCGTCCATGTCTATGAGGAGGCGAACAAGCTCATTCAGGAGAGTGCGGAGCGCATGCTCGGCGCGCTCTATACATATTTCGCGGGGAAGCCCGAAGAGCTCCCGCCCCTCTACCACGCCGTTGCGGAGGAGGACGGGGTGCCGCGGGCGGTGTGCGATTATATTTCCTCGATGTCGGACAGATACGCGATCGGCCTGTTCAAGACGCTCTTTGTGCCGCGCGAGGGGGCCGTATGACAGGGGGAGATTTTTCCGAATTTATCCGCATCCTTAAAGAGAAGAACGACATCGTCGACGTCATCGGATCCTATACCAAGCTCGAGCGGCGGGGGTACACCTATTGGGCGTGTTGCCCCTTTCACCACGAGAAAACGCCATCCTTTGCCGTCAATGCGGCCGATCGGTACTTCCATTGCTTCGGCTGCGGGAAGACGGGCGACGTCATCGCCTTCGTGAAGGAATACGAGAACATCGATTTCCCACAGGCGATCCAGATCCTTGCCGCCCGCGTCGGGCTGGAAGTTCCCGCCTACGACGACCGTTCCGCCGAAGAGGCCGCCGAGAAGAAGAAAAAACGGGACAGGCTCTCCGCTCTCATGCGCGATGCTGCCCGCTTTTACCTCGGCAATCTCTATTCGGGCAAGGCCACGCCGCACATGGAATATCTTGCAAAGCGCGGCATTACGCCGTCGGCCATGAAGAAGTTCGGCCTCGGCGCTTCCCTCGACTATGGCGGTCTGCCCGCCCACCTGCTCGCACAGGGCTATACGCCCGGAGAGTGCGTCGAGAGCGGCGCGTGCGTCAGGACGGTCGAGGGCAAGCTCATCGACGCCGAGGGGGAACGGCTCATCATTCCCATCATCAACAACTTGGACGAAGTGATCGCCTTCGGCGGCAGGGTCTTAAAGCCCACCGACCGTGCAAAATACAAGAACACGCGCGAGACGATGCTCTTCAACAAGAGCAAAAATCTCTTCAATATCAACCTCGTCAAAAAGGAAAAGCGGGCGGGCGGCATCCCGTCCCTCATCATGGTAGAGGGCTATATGGACGCCATTTCCCTCTATCAGGCGGGCTTCAAGAACGTTGTCGCCAGCATGGGGACCTCCCTCACGAAGGAACAGGCGCGGCTCTGCAAGCGTTATACGGATACCGTCTTTATCAGCTACGACGGCGACTTTGCGGGGCAGAAGGCTAACCTCCGCGGGCTCGACATCTTGAAGGAAGAGGGGCTTAAAGTGCGCGTCGTGCCCCTTCCCGACGGCCTCGATCCCGACGACGTCGTGCAAAAACAGGGCAAAGAGGGGTACGAGAAATGCCTTGCGGAAGCGATGCCGCTCATAGATTTCCGGATCCTCGCTGCGCAACGGAAACACGATCTTACCGATCCGTACGAAAAGCGCGAATTTGTGAAAGAGGCGCTTGCCATCGTGCGGGAGGCCGAAAGTGCGACGGAGCGCGAGGAACTTTTGAAGCGGATCTCCGCGCTTTCCGGCATCAGCATTTCCGCCCTGCAACGCGATCTCGAAGCGGCGCCCGCGACGGAGAAGAAGAGCGAACCCGCCATGACGCCCGCGGTGCAGCGCGAGGACGGGGCGGACGGCGACAAGAAGGCGGCGCGCTTTGTGCTTGCATGTTGCCTCTTTTCGAAGCCTTTCGCAACAGATTGCGACCTTGCGGCATATGATTTTTCCGATGAGGAGCACCGCACGATCGCAAACTATATCATGGAGGGGAGGCGGGAAGGCCGTATCCGTCCCAGCGGGCTCTTCGAGCTGATGAGCCCCGACGGCGAGCTTTCCGAGATCCTTAATCTCGACTTCGGAGACAATCTCGACGGCGAGGCTGCCGAACGGTACTTCCGCGATTCCCTCGACGTCATCGAGCGGCGATCGCTCAACGAGCGCATTGCGCTCGAACGGGAGCGGCATGCGGCCGCAACGACGCAGGAAGAGCGGCGGGAGATCCTCGTCCGCATCAATGAATACACCAAGAAACTCAACGGTCTTAAAAAGCATGGGAGGTAGAGCATGAACGTAACCGAAGAAAAATTGAATGATCTGATCGGGGAGATCGCATCCGAATATAAAATGAAGGGGAGCATTTCGACCAACGCCCTCTGCGATACGCTCGAAAAATACGACCTTTCGCCCCAGCAGATGGAACAAGCCTATAAGATGTTGCCCGAAATGGGCATCTCCGTCTATGATGAGGACGAGCGTGACCGCGAGCTCTTCGAACAGGCGCTCTCGGATATCGGGCTCGATGACCCCGTCAAGATGTATTTGAAGGATATCGGCAGGGTGCCCCTTCTCTCGGGCGACGAGGAGATCGAACTCGCCCGCAGGATGCAGGAGGGGGACGAAGCCGCAAAGCGACGTCTTTCCGAGGCCAATCTCCGCCTCGTCGTCTCCATCGCGAAGCGGTATGTCGGGCGCGGCATGCTCTTTTTGGACCTCATTCAGGAGGGCAACCTCGGCCTCATGAAGGCCGTCGAAAAGTTCGACTATCAAAAGGGATTCAAATTCTCGACCTATGCGACGTGGTGGATCCGCCAGAGCATCACCCGCGCCATTGCCGACCAAGCCCGCACCATCCGCATTCCCGTGCACATGGTGGAGACCATCAACAAGCTCACCCGCGTCTCCCGCATGCTCTTGCAGGAGCACGGCCGCGAGCCCACGCCCGAGGAGATCGGGGCCGCCATGGGCATCGACGCCCAGCGCGTCATCGAGATCCAGAAGATCGCACAGGATCCCGTCTCTTTGGAGACGCCCATCGGCGAGGAGGAAGATTCCCACCTCGGCGACTTCATCGAGGACGACAAGACGCAGACCCCCGGCGACAGCGTGACGTCCATCATGCTCAAAGAACAGCTCCTCGACGTTCTCGATACCCTCACCCCGCGCGAGGAAAAAGTCTTGCGTCTCCGCTACGGCATCGACGACGGCAAGCCCCGCACCCTCGAAGAAGTGGGCAGGGAATTCAACGTCACGCGCGAGCGCATCCGCCAAATCGAGGCCAAGGCGCTCCGTAAGCTCCGCCATCCTTCGAGAAGCAAGAAGCTCCGCGACTTTTTGAACTGATGAAGAGTCGCGTCCGGCACATCTGTTCCTATCTCACCCCCGCCCGCGTCTTTGCGGACATCGGGTGCGATCACGGCTATATGACGAAGTATATGCTCGATCGCGGGCTGTGCGAAAGGGCGTATATCTCGGATATCAGCGCAAAGAGCCTTGCGAAGGCGGAGACCCTCCTCCAAGAGCATATCGAAAGGGGCGCCTGCATTCCCGTCGTTGCCGACGGACTGCGCGGCATTCCCGAACGGTGCGACCTCGTCCTCATCGCGGGGCTCGGCGGGGAGGAGATCGTAAACATCCTGCAAGATATTCCGCTCCCTACGCGCTTTGTCTTACAGCCCATGAAAAATTCCGAGAAGGTCCGAAGAATGCTCGTATCCCGCGGGGCGGCGATCGAGGTCGATCATACCTTTTCGGAAGGGGAAGCAAGGAAAAAGTATTACGACCTCATCTGCGGGACTAACGCGGGAGGGGACAAGTATTCCGAGCTTGAATTTCGTTACGGGCGGGACAATCT
Organism: uncultured Clostridia bacterium; assembly: GCA_947625555.1. GTDB lineage: Bacteria > Bacillota > Clostridia > Christensenellales > Borkfalkiaceae > Gallimonas. The sequence goes on from CANQOT010000001.1 coordinate 128,409, forward strand.
GAACGGCAAGATGCCCGTTCCCTTCCTCTTTCAAATGGAGGAAGAGCGGGAAAAACTCATCGAACGGCTTTCGCGCCCCGCGCTCGGGGATAGGAGCCGCGCGTCTATTTTGGAAAAATTAAACGAAACGGAGGAGATCATTCATGACATGCAAACAACTTTACGAGATCGCCGATAAGATCGCGCCCTTTTCCATTTCCGAGGAATATATTCAAAAACTCGGCCACCACGATAACAGCGGTATCATGCTTGATTGCGGAGAACCGATCAAGGGCGTCGTATTCTCCCTCGATCTGTCCCAAGCCGCGATCGCCGCGGCAAAGAAGGCGGGCGCGAATTGCATTTTCACCCATCATCCCGCCATTTGGAACGGCGTCATGAAGCTCGAAGAGGGGGCGGGCGTAGATAATCTGCTCACCTGCATCCGCGAGCGCATCTCGGTACTCTCTGCACACCTCAACCTCGACGCCGCGCCCGGCGGCATCGACGAGAGCCTCATGAAGGGATTGGGCGGCGAAATCCCCCTCGCCGTCTATGAGGAAGTTGCGGGAGGCGCCTACGGGAGGGTCTACACCGTGGAAAAGAGTACCCTCGAAGAGTTCGTCGCAGAAGCGAAGAGGACCTTCGGGACCGACCGCATCGTGAGCTACGGCGGGAAGAATGTGCGCAAGGTCGCGAGCTTTTGCGGGGGCGGGTTCGAGCCCAAGTCGATCGCCTTCGCCCTCAAAAAAGGCGCCGATACGATCGTCTCTTCGGACGGGAAACATCACCTCGTGCAGGAGGCGGTGGAGAGCGGGTTGAACGTCGTCCTTCTCACCCACTACGCATCGGAAAACTACGGCTTCCTGCGCTTTGCGGGCAGGATGAAGGCAGAACTCAAAGGCAGCGTTCCCGTCTATTCGTTCACGGACGCCCGCCTCATATAAAAGAAATCACAGTTAAGGAGATAGAACATGCCTGTATCGAAAGAACTTTTGGAATACCAGAGGGTGGACGGCACCCTTCGCAAGATCGAACAGGAGATCGCTTCGAGCGAAGAACGCAAAAAATATTTACAGGCGCGCAAGGTCATGAAGACGGCGCTCGATAAGCTCGACGCCCTCGACCGCCATGCCGCCGACCTCATCAGGCTCCGCGACGAGCTCTCCGTCCGCATCCGCGAGATGAGCAAGGGCCTCGATGAATATGAGGATATCGACGAGCTTTTGGAAGGGGGAGCGGACGTAGGCTTCTATAAAAAGAACGCCCAGGCCCTCCTCGAAAAGCTCCGCACCGTCAAAGCCGAACTTGCCAAACTTCTCGGGGAGATCGATTCCGTCGCGGCCGAATATAAGAAGCTCATGGAACAGGGCAAACAGGCGAACAAGGTCTACAAGGAGAACAAGGAGAAGGCGGAAAAGATTGAGGCGTCCCATTCGGGCGAGATCAAGGAGATCAAGGCGAAACTTGCGGAGATTGCAAAGAGCATTGCCCCGAAAGTCCTCGAATATTACACGAACAAGCGTCAGGAAGGGATCTTCCCCGTCGTCGTACAGCTCAACGACTGGATGTGCGTGTGCGGCGTGGAACTGCCCCTTCTTCACAGGAGCGAACTCGCGGGCGGCAACATGATCGAGTGCGAACATTGCCGCAGGCTCATCTATAAGGCATAACCATAAGGCAGGGAAGTTGCATACCATGTAGGTATGCAACTTCTCCTTGCAGTGGTCGATCTCGGCCGTATCCGAAAGAATGCCGCGCTCGTTGCGGCCCGCGCAAAAAAACCGCTCATCGCCGTCGTCAAAGACGATGCCTATGGGCACGGCGCAGAGCAAATTGCACATGCGCTTTCGGACATGGTATGCGCTTTTGCCGTCTCGACGGTGGAAGAAGGCGTTCGTCTCCGCGTCGCGGGGGTGGGAGGAGATATCCTCGTCATGACGCCTCCGCTTTGCCGCGCCGAGGCCGAAAGGTCGGCGGCATACTGCCTTACGGCCACCCTCTCATCCCGACGTGCCCTCACCCTCATGGAGGGGATCGGCGGTGCAAAGGCGCACCTTGCCGTCAATACCGGGATGAACCGCTACGGCGTCCGTCCCGAACGCGTCCGCGCCCTGTGTCGCGGGGCGATCGCCGCGGGCATCGAGGTCTCGGGCGTCTTTTCCCACCTATACGATCCCGCCGACGACGGTGCGTTCGAGGCGCAGAGGGAATGCTTTTCACGGGCTGCCGATGATGTCAAGGCATATTTCCCCGAAGCCGTCGCCCACCTTTCCGCTACGGGCGGTATCTTGCGCGGGGATACGTTCGATGCCGTCCGCGCCGGCCTCTCGCTCTACGGGTATCTTCCCGAAGGGTTTGAGGGACTTCCCGTAAAGCCCGCCTTGAAGGTCTATGCGACGGTGGCGGAGAGCAGGGTAAGATCGGGCGGAGGCGCAGGCTACGGCCGTGCACCCGAAGGCGCCGTCAAGCTGCATACCCTGCGGCTCGGCTACGGCGACGGATTTTTCCGCGAAGGGGGGCTCGGCGCCGTCGGAAAACTTTGCATGGACGCCTGCGTGCGGGAAGGTTTTGCCCCCGTGGGATCGCGCCGTCTCGTCCTCAAAGATGCGGCGGCATACGCAAGGGAACACGGCACCACGGCGTACGAGGTGCTCGTAAACGTCACCAAGCGGGCGGAGATCAAGTACATTTTTTAGTTTTTCGGAGAACGTTTTGCGCATCATTGCAGGAAAACATCGCGGCAGAGTGCTCGCCGCATTTCAGGGAGAGGCCGTCCGTCCCACGTCCGACCGCGTGAAGGAATCCCTCTTTCAGATCCTTATGCCCCGCCTTCCGGGGGCGCGCGTCGTCGATCTCTTCTGCGGGAGCGGCGCGCTGGGGCTCGAATCGCTCTCCCGCGGGGCGCGCTATGTTATTTTCAACGACAGCTCGCGCGAGAGCCTTTCGCTCTGCAAAAAAAACGCGGCAGCCCTCAAAGAGGAGGGCGAGTTCCATTGCCTCGACTATGAGGCCTGCCTCAAAACGCTCTCGGGCAAATACGATATCATCTTCTCCGATCCGCCTTACAGGGCGGACTATACGGAGAATATTTTGCGCCTCGTCGCCGCACGCGATCTTCTGGCGGAAGGGGGCCTCGTCGTCGCGGAGAGCGAACGGGAGGAGACCGCCCCCGCAGGTTGGGAGCGGGTGGACTTCCGCAGTTACGGCAGGACGAAGGTCGCCATGTTTCAAAGGAGCAAACTATGAGAAAATGTGTATTTGCGGGCACGTTCGATCCGTTTACCGTCGGCCATGCGGATACCGTCAAGAAGTGCCTTGCACTCTTCGACGAGGTCGTGATCGCCGTCGCCGAAAACAGGAAGAAGGCGTGCATGTTCTCCGCAGAAGAGCGGGCGGAGATGATCCGCGCCGTCTATTGCGACGAGCCTCGCGTGCGCGTGCGCATTTGGGATGGCGTCATCGTGGAGCTTTTGAAGGAAGAAAACACGCCCTTCTACGTGCGCGGGATCCGCAACACGACAGATTTCGACTATGAAACTGCGGACTTCTATGCGAGCCGCGATCTCGATAAGGACTTCATCGAGATCTATATCCCCGCGGAGCAGCATCTTCTCCACGTCAGTTCCACCCTCGTGAAGAATGCGATCGTATTCTCAACGCCCTATGCGGACTATGTGCCCGAGGCCGTCTACCGTCTCATCAACAGGAACAAGCGCGATGTTTGAACGGCAAGTACCCATTCCGTCCGCCCGTGAGATCGCGGAAGAACTTCCGATGACGCCCGCCCTCCTTGCGATCAAGGAAAAGCGGGAAAAACTCGCGGCGGATATCTTAACGGGGAGATCGCAAAAATTTCTCCTCATCGTAGGTCCGTGCTCCGCGCACGGGCCCGCGCCCGTTTTGGAATATGTGCGGCGCCTCGGGAACTTGCAGAAGAAGGTGGCCGAAAAGCTCGTCCTCATTCCCCGTATCTACACGGACAAGCCCCGTTCCAAGGGCGTCGGATACAAGGGCATGTTCTCCCAACCCGACCCCGAAGAGGGGGAAGATATCCTCCGCGGCATCCGCGCAAGCCGATCTTTGCACCTCGACGCCATGGAAGAGAGCGGGCTGATCGCGGCGGACGAGATGCTCTATCCCGAAAATATTTCCTATCTCGAGGACGTGCTGGGCTATGTCGCGGTGGGGGCGCGTTCGAGCGAGAACCAGCTCCACCGTCTCGTTGCGAGCGGGCTGGAAGTGCCCGTCGGCATCAAAAACCCTATGAGCGGCTCGCTGGACGCCATGCTCAATTCCGTCTTTGCGGCGCAGTCGGCGCAGACCTTTCTTTTCGGCGGTTGGCAGGTCGCGACGGAGGGCAATCCCCTTGCGCACGCAGTTTTGCGCGGCAGGGTGGACGAAGAGGGCAACGATATCCCCAATTACGGCAAAGAGACGATAGAAAAGGTCGCCGAAGGCTATCACAGGCTGGGTCTGAAAGATCCCGCCCTCATCGTGGATACCAACCATTCCAACTCGGGCAAGCAGTTCAAAAAGCAGATCCCGATCGCGGAAGAAGTCATGCGTATCCGCAACGCGAGCGAGACTTGTAGACAGATCGTGAAGGGGCTCATGATCGAGAGCTTCCTCGAAGAGGGGCGGCAGGACCGCGACGAAGTATTCGGCAGGTCGATAACCGATCCCTGCCTCGGTTGGGTTGATACCGAGCGATTGATCCTCGAAATCGCCGAAAAGGTCTAAAATACGGCGAGCGAGAGGAGAAAGCATATCCCCGCCGCGACGGCGCCCTGCAACAGTTTTACTGCCGCGAAGGGGAGCAGTTTCACCCCCGCGCGGCCGAGGAAAGCGGCCTGTTGCACGAGCACGCACAGCCCGCCGAAAGTTACGAAAAAGCAGGAAAGCGCGAGCGTAAGGGGAGAGGGGGATGCGGCGACACATGCGCATCCCGTCGTCATTTCGAGCAGTCCGCGCAGGGCGATCGAGAGTGCGGGCGGGATGGAAAGCAAGCTCCCGATATCCGCGATCATTTGGCCGAATGCGTAGAACACGGCGATCGCCGCGCCCACGCACAAAACGGACAGAACGGAATTTGCAAGCACATCCGCAAGGTCGATCTTCCCCGCCCTGGCGGGCAAAGGCGGCAGTGCGGACGGCTTTGCCCCGAACCGCAGAAAAAAGCAGACGAGATAGATCCCCGCAAGGTGGGAAAGATAGAGGATCCAACCGTAGAGCGCGCTGCCCATCATGCCGCAGCCGATGGTGCCGACCAGAAATGCGGGCCCCGAGGTCGTTGCAAGACAGGCGACGCGGAAGAGTTCTTCCCTTCCGATCCTCCCGCTCTTTTTCAAGTCGAGGACGGTCCGCGCGCCCACGGGGTAGCCCGAGATCGCCGAGAGGAAGGCGGCGCATCCGCCGTCCCCCGAGACTTTGAACACCTTCCCCATGACGGGAGATAAAATTTTCGTGAATTTTCGGTAGAGCGTAAGATTTGTAAAGATCGCCGTCAAAAATAGAAAGGGCAGCGTCGCGGGAAGAACGTTTGCCGCCCAGAGCGAAATGCCTGTGCCGACGCTCTTTGCATAGCGTGCGGGGAAGGCGAGGAAGAGCGCGATCGCAGCGAGCGTAGCGGCCGAAAGAAGGGCGGCCCCCGCTTTTTTGGCGTAGTTCATATTCAAACGGTATGCGTTTTCGAGGTGGAATATGAGAGAAAAGAAATTGGGTTTTGCACTCGGCGCGGGGGGTTCCCGCGGCGTGGCGCACATCGGATTCTTGCAGGCCATGGAGGAGCACGGCATCCGTCCCGACTTCGTTGCGGGCAGTTCCATGGGCGCCGTCGTCGGCGGCATCTATTGCGCCGGGCTTTCGCCCGAGGAAATGCACAGGGCCGTCAAAGATCTCAAACTTCGCAATATCGCCTCCGTCAATCCCGTACCCCTCCGCAAGAACGGGCTCATGAAGATGAAGAAGGCGCGCAAGCTCATCGCTTCCATCATCGGCGAGAAAAACTTTGAAGATTTAGATATTCCGTTTGCCTGCGTGGCGACCGATCTCCTGCAAGGCGAGACCGTCGTCCTAAACGAGGGCAACGTCATCGACGCTATGCTGGCTTCGGGTTCCATTCCGGGCGTGTTCACGCCCGCCAGGATCGGGCAGCACATCATGCTCTCCGACGGCGGCATTTTAGAGCGCGTCCCCACGCAAGCCGTCAAGGAGATGGGGGCGGATATCGTCGTCGCGGTAGACGTTCTCGGGAGCCTCATGGAGAAGAAGGCGACGGGCAAACTCATCAACACCTTCCTCCGCTACATCGACGTCATGGATAGCCGCCTCACCCTCCGCGAGCGCGAAAGGAGGGATTATATCGATCTGTGGCTCGAACCCGATCTCGGCGGCATGGACCAATACAAGATGAAACAGCTCGAGTTTGCCTACAAGAAGGGGTACGAACTCGGCAACGCGCATGCAAAGGAGATACGGCGGCTCCTCGAAGGTTGACCCTCCCTTTGCAAAAAAGCGGAAACCTGAGGTGCTGCTTTCAAATTTCGGCATTTTCCGACGGGAAATGCCTTTTTTCTTGCCCTTCGACGCCTTATAATGGCGGCTACGGAGCGAGCGATGGTCGTCTATTGGGAGTATGCGTTTCTCGAAAACTTTATGCTCGACGGGGTGCTTTTGTACCTTGCGTTAAAGTGCGCGAAGTGCAAGGCGAAGTGGTACCGCCTCCTTCCCGCGGCCGCGCTCGGCGCGGTGGAGGCCATTGTCCTTCCGCTCATCACGCTCCCCGTTTGGGCGCAGTATCTCGTCAAGATCCTGTCGGGGCTCCTCCTTCCCATCGTTGCGACGAGCGGGAAAAAGTTTCGCCCGTATGCGATCGTGACCGTCGTATTTTTCCTGTTGACGTTTGCCCTTGGCGGGATGCTCACGGCCGTCTATTCCTTCTTCGGCGTCGCATATGCGGAGGGAAACGGCTACCTTATCGGACAGGCGCCCGCAGGCCTTGTGCTCGGCGCCGCGCTCGTGTTCGCCATTGCGGTCTTTCTCTTCGCGAAGAAGTTCTACCGCTATAAGAAATTCAAACAAGATCTCGTGGAGTGCACGCTCACCGAAGGCGGAAAGGATCATCATTGGCAGGGGCTGGCGGATAGCGGCAACTGCCTCGAATTTCGCGGGAAACCCGTATGCGTCGTCTCGCCCGCGGCTGTTTTCGCCCTGTTCGGCCGGCATGCGCAGGCAGCGGGGAGAATGACGGTGACAACTGTCAACGGCGCAAAGGATTGCCCCGTGTTCGAATGCGAAAAAATGACGATCGCGGCGGGGAAAAAGACGCTCACGAAAGAGGGCGTATATCTTACCGTCGGGGATGTGGGCAAACGCTATCAACTCGTATTAAGTACCGCGCTTATGGAGGCGTAATTTGAAGATTTTTTCCAAACTGCTCAATTTTTTGCTCTCTATGAAGGGGAGCGAGAACGTCGTCCACTATCTATGCGGCAACGAGGCTCTTCCGCTCCCGCTCTCACAGGAGGAAGAGGCGGAGATGCTCAAAAAACTCGAGGACGGGGAGGACGCCGAGGAGATCAAGGCAAAGCTCATCGAGCACAACTTGCGCCTCGTCGTATATATTTCCCGCAAATTCGAGAATACGGGCGTCGATCCCGACGACCTCATCTCCATCGGTACGATCGGGCTCATCAAGGCGATCGGCTCCTTCCGCTCGGATAAGAATATCAAGCTCGCAACGTATGCCTCCCGCTGTATCGAGAACGAGATCCTCATGTATTTGAGGCGCACCGTCAAGCTCAAAAGCGAGGTCTCTTTCGACGAGCCCATCAATTCCGATTTCGAAGGGAACGAGCTGCTCCTTTCCGATATCCTCGGCACCGACAGCGAGACGGTCTACGGCGGCGTCGAATCGGGCGTCGAAAAGGAACTTTTGCGCGACGCCCTGCAAAAACTTCCCGAACGCGAACGCAAGATCATGTATATGCGGTTCGGTCTCGGCGGAGGGGAGGAGATGACGCAAAAGGATGTCGCCGACGTCCTCGGCATTTCCCAAAGCTACATATCCCGCCTCGAAAAGAAGATCATCGAACGGCTCAAAAAGGAGATATCCAAGCTCGTCTGATCGCCGCCGCGCACGCATAAAATCCCGCAAGTTGCAGATACTTCAACCTACACGATACATAGAGGAAGCTCTATAGGAGGTGAAGTATGTTGAGCAAAGTCGTCATTTGCGGCGTGGATACGTCCGGCCTTCCCAAACTCACCGCAAAGGAGAACGAAGAACTGATGAAAAAGCTCAAAGCGGGCGATAAGGCCGCCCGCGAGAAGTTTATCGTGGGCAATATGCGCCTTGTCCTCTCCCTCGTCAAACGGTTTTGGGCGAAGAATGCGGGCGCGGACGACGTCTTTCAGGCGGGCTGCGTGGGCCTCATCAAGGCCATCGAGAATTTTGATCTTTCCTTCAACGTGAAGTTTTCGACGTACGCCGTCCCCATGATCATGGGGGAGATGAAGCGCTATTTGCGCGACGGAAACAGCCTGCGCGTCTCCCGCTCCATCCGCGATACGGCCTACCGTATCCTCAAAGTGCGCGAGAAGATCGAGGAGCGCGACGAAGAGGCGACCATCGAGAAGATCGCACGGGAGATGCAGGTCAAGGAGCGCGAAGTCGTCTATTGCCTCGACGCCATCTCCGACCCCGTCTCGCTCTACGAGCCCGTCTATAACAAATCGGGGGACACGCTACAACTTTTGGACCAGCTCTACGACGAGAGCCAAAGCGACGAGATCTGGACGGAGCGCGTTGCCCTCCGCGAGGCGATCGCCCGCCTTACCGAGCGCGAGCAGAAGATCCTGATGCTGCGCTACTTCGAGGGAAAGACCCAGACGGAGATCTCGGCGGAGGTCGGCATCTCGCAGGCACAGGTCTCCCGCCTCGAAAAAAATGCACTCGGAAGTCTGAAACGGGAAATTTCGTGAAGTTCTTGCACGTTTCGACAAGATACGGCATACAATAAGATGTGGAAACGAGCTATGGCGAACTCAAACGAAAGGAAACGGTCAACCTTCTCGACGGCAAGCGCCTCGGGCGGGTCTCGGATATCGTCTTTACTTGGCCGGAGGGGAGGGTGCAGGGCATCGTCGTCCCCGGGACGAAGGGCTTCCATTTCGGTAAGTCCGAGCTCTTCATCGATCTTGGCTGTGTCAAAAAGATCGGGGTAGACGTCATCTTCGTCGAAGTGCGTTCGGCGCCCAAGCCCGATAAGCGTAAGGGCAAGTGGGAGGACGCGGGCCCGCCTCCTCCGCCCCCGCCCCCGCAATATCCGCGGGATCGACGAGACTACGGAGATTATGAATAACAGAGAAAAAACGGCGACCAAATCGCCGTTTTTTAACTTTCGCATAGTACTATGCGTGACATAATTATGGAAAATCCGCCCTTTCAGCGGATTTTTCTCATCTTTTTTGATAACAATCGCATGCTCTGCCGTCGGGCAGGAATCCCGTATCGGAACACTTGGCGCATACATATTCGGGCACAAAATCCCGTTCGGAAAGTTGCAGACGTTTGAGCGCCTGCGCCCTTTTTTGCTTCGCCTCTTCCATGCGCAGGGTAAGTTCGGGGAGCGTTGCGGGGGAGAACACCTCCGCCTTTGCGAGTTCGATCTCGCCCTTTTTGATCGCGGCCTCGGCCTCGCGGTAGGCCTCGTCCCGCTCGGCGATGGCAAGCGCCCTCTCCACGCGGCGCATTGCCCTTTGGCGGCGCGCCGCATAAAACCGTTCGCGCTCGCTCCGCTCGTCGGCCGCAACGGCGGCCTCCGATCTGACGGCCGCGACGATCTTGGCCGCGGGCGATGTCTCCTTTTCGGGGATCTCGGAGGGGGTGAACGCGCCCTGACGCTTCCATTCGGAGAGGAGCTTGTTCATATAGGGCAGAGGGGAAGAGGCGTTTGCGCTCCGCTTTGCGGCTTCGAGGATCATCTCGTCCGAAAAACTCCAACTCCGCCATGCGGCGACCATATCGAGGGCGGCCTGCGTCTTTTTGACGACGCCGCACACCGATTGAATGGATTGAAGGAGCCTTAGCTGCCTATCGCGCGCTAAACAGTATTCCCGCACGCCTGCCCCGTCAACGATGCCTTCGGCATACATTTCGTCGAGGAGGGCGTCCATTTCGGCAAAACCGTATGAGAGACGGAGGCATAGACCCGCAACGAGGACGAGGCTCTCCTCGTCGTAGCCGCGTTCCAACCATTTTTCGGCGTATTCTTCCGCAAAGGGGCGGGGATTTTGCACCTTGACGCCCAGCCTTCTCCCCACTTTGAATACGGCGGAGGCGAGCTCTTCGCGCCGCGCGAGGTATTCGCGCGCCTCGGTCTCCGTTTTCACGTCCTTTTCGATGAGTTCGGAGATAAGTTGGTCGAGGCTCGCAAGCGAGCCCTTTTTCATCTTTTCGGCACAGGCATACACCGCGCCGCATTCGACGCCCGCCTGTTCCCATTTTTCGAGGAAGTCGTAATCGCCGTCCTGCGGCTTGCGGTAGATGCCGAGGAGGGTAAAGATGCGGGAGAGCTCCTTTTCGTGCACATTGAAATCGGCGAGGTCGGCTTCGACTTGTTCGTATGTAAATTTATAATTTTTGACGAGCTTTTCCGCCTTGTTCAGGATATGGGAGGAGGAGAGGCGTGCACCGTCCTTCTTCGCGCAATATTCGACGACGAGGAGGAAGGCCTGCTGTTCCATGGGGTTGTTTTCCAAAAATTCGAGGATACGCTGGTGCTCGTATGGCTTAAAGTCCTTGCCCGCCTTTTGGAGAAGTTTATAGAGTTCGCGATTAAATTCGAGATACTTTTCCGCGCGGATGGGCTTGGGCCTTCCCACAGCGGCCGAAACGGGCAGATATTCGATGTAGAGCGGCTCGCGCGAGAGCACCTGCACGAGCCCGCATTCCTCCCAAAACCCGAAGATATCCACGAGCTTTTTGAGGGGGAGGCGGAGGAGTTTCGCCGCGTTTTCCGCGTCAAATTCCTGCGCACAATTACACAGATAGAGCCCGTAGAGATAGGCGCGTACGGCGTCGCCGCTCGCCTCGGGCAGGTATTTTGTAATGAACTCATTTTCGACGCTCGTGAACGAGCGTTTCGTGAAGTCCTTGGAAAAGGCGCAGAACGACATAAAAAGATCCTCCGAAAAACCTATGGTTTTTCCGCTTCCGATAGGGCAACAACGCTTGCTTTTTTCTCAACGCCGTTGTATAATAGTATAGCATGAACGCGGGGAAAAAGCAATGCGTTTTCCCGCGGCAAGAAAAATTTTTCCCGATCGGCTCACCCATGCGAATTTTACACACGTCGGATTGGCACCTCGGGAAGCGTCTCATGGAGCGTGAGCGCCTACCCGAACAGGCCGAAGTCATGGAGGAGATCATCTCCATTTGCGATGAAAAGCGCGTCGAACTCGTGCTCATCGCGGGCGATATCTTCGATACCTATCTGCCCCCCGCAGAGGCCGAGGAGCTCTTTTTTGCTACCGTAAAACGGCTTGCGGCGGGTCGGGCGGTCGTCATCATCAGCGGCAATCACGACGACGGCGTGCGCCTTGCGGCTTCCGCGCCCCTTGCGGGCGAAGAGGGGGTCTACATCTTCGGCGGGCACAACGGCGTCCCGACGGGCGGCGACCGTCCCGTCCGTGTCGTCGATGCGGGGGAAAATTTTGCGATCGTCGAAAACGCGGCGGGGGAGCGCGTCTATCTCAACATTCTTCCCTATCCCAACGAGGCGCGCCTCAAAGAGCTCAAAACGGAGGAGACCTACGCAGAAAAGGCTGCGCGGTGGATCGCGGCGGGGGACGAAAAGTACGATAACACCATTCCCCACATCCTGCTCACCCATCTCTTTGTCGCGGGGTCGGAGATCTCTTCGAGCGAGCGGGATATCTCCCTCGGCGGCGCACGCGCCGTCCCGAAGGACCGTTTGCCCGCCTTCGGCTACACCGCGCTCGGGCATATCCACAAGCAACAGAAGATGGGGGAAAACGCCCGTTACAGCGGCGCCATCCTGCAATATTCCTTCGACGAAGCGAACACGGAAAAGTGCGTGCTTCTGCTCGAAACGAAGGGGACGGACGTCGTTTTTGCGGAAAAGATCTTGCTCAAAGCGGGCAAGCGTCTCGTCAGATTGGAGGCAAACGGCGCGGCGGCCGCAGTCGACCTTTTGAAACGCTACGAAAATTGCTTTATCGAGCTCACACTGCACCTGACTTCCCCCCTTACGGCGGGGGAGACGGAGGCTCTTCGCGATGCAAACGACGGGCTTGTGTCCCTCAAAACGGAAGTTTGCAGCGGGGAAGCGGCTCCCGTTGAATCGCGGGCGCAGCTGGGTGCGGGCGAGCTCTTCACGCAATATTACCGTTCGATGTACGCGGAGGATCCCTCCGAGGAACTCAAAGAGACCTTTCTCAAACTACTCGGGGAGGAGGACGCATGAAGCCCATCTATCTTGAATTTTGCGGCATCAACTCCTTCTCCGAACCCGCGAAGATCGACTTTGGCGAACTTCTCGAATTTGGGATCTTCGGCATCTTCGGGGATACGGGCTCGGGCAAGAGCACCGTCCTCGACTGCATCGGATTCGCCCTCTACGGGAGCGTCGCGCGGTCCCGCTCGGGCAGCATTGCGGATATCATCAACTACAAGCAAGATTACGCCTATGTGCACTTCGAATTCGAGATCGTCTACGAGGGCAGGCGGAGGACCTTCCGCGTCGAGCGCGAGCTCAAACGCAAGAACGCCGCGCAGACGGTGCGCGTCTTTGAACGGATCGCGGGGGGGGAACTTTTGACGGTGGCCGACGGTTGCCGCGAATGCAACGCCCTTCTTATGCGCATCATCGGCCTCGAACAGCGCGATTTCGAGAGGTGCATCGCCCTTCCGCAGGGGGAATTTGCGCAGTTCGTGAAGGCCCAGCGGGCGGAACGGCTTAAACTCGTCTCGCGTCTCTTCGACCTTGAAGCCTACGGCGAAAGACTCACCAAGAGGGTCAACGGCGAATATGCCGACGCCGTCCGCGACCTCAAAATTGCCGAAGCCAAACTCGAGCCCTTTGCCGAGATCTCGGAGGAGAAGAACGGCGCGCTCGCGGAGGAGATCGGCCGCCTTAAAGTTGCGCAAGGGGCGGCGCAAGGCAAACTCGCTTCCGCCCGAGAGGAGGAAAAACGCCTCCTCTCCCTCGCCGAGAAGAAGCGCGAGGCCGAGAGGGTATCGGCAAAACTTACGGCGTTGGAGGCGAGGCGCGCGGAGATGGAGGGGCTCGAAAGGGAGCTCTCCCGTCTCGAAAAGGCCGCCTTCGTCTTGAATACGGAGCGCGAGGGTTTTGACCTCCGCGCGAGAAGGGATAGGGCGAATGCCGAGCACGAACGGGTAAAACTCGAACTCAAAGAAGCCGAAAAAGCCGTCGCCCTCGCCGCCGGCTGGGATGAGGAGGCCGCCGAAAGGGAGATTGAGAGACTTTCCGAACTCCGCGCAAGGGCGGCGTCGGCCGAGGAGGTGCGCCGCGCGCGGGAGCGTGCACAAAAGCGCCTCGGAGAGGTCGTGCGGGAGAACAGCGCAGAGGCAAACGCCTATGCGGGATTTTCGTACGAAGAAAGCAAGGCCGAACTCGAAGCACGGCTCGCCGAACTCGGTGCGGACGACCCCATCGCATACCTTGAAACGCACGGCAAGGGCGCCCTTCTGCAAGAGGAATATAAAACCTTTGCGGGCGAACTCGTGGATCTGACGGAAAAACATCCCGAGATCGGGGCGGACAGTGCGCCCCTCATCGAAAAATATACCAAAGATCGGGGCGGCAAGGCGGATTGGCAGGCCATGCGCGCCGATTTCGAGGCGGCGAAGCGGGAGGGCGAAGAGCTCCGCGCGTCGCTCATCGCGCTCGAAAAACACAAGGGAAGATACGATCTCCATCTTCAAAAATTGCAACAGCTCGGCACGGAGTTCAAAAATCTCAAAGCGGAGATCGCGGACTATGACGCCCGTCTCGAAGGCGCTCCCGACCTGAAATCGACCGACGAAGCGCTCGCCGCCCTCAAACGCGAAAAGCGCGAGAAGGACCTCCGAAAGAAGCAGGCCGAAGAGGCATTTGCAGCGGCAAAGACGGCGCTCGCTACGGCCGAGGAGCGGCTCTCCGCCGCGGAGACCGCCTTGGGAGACGGAAAAAAACGCTATCGCGCCGCGCTCGAAGCGGGCGGATTTGCGACCGCGCAGGAGGCGAGGGACCTCGCCCAAAAATACGGCGATCCCGCCGATGCGAAGGGACGGCTCGAAACTTTCAAGGCCGAACTTGCCGCCGCCCTTGCCCGCAAGCGGGAACTCGAAGGGGAGGATCTTTCCGACGCATCGGAAGAAAAGCTCTCCGCCGCCCAAACCCTCCGCGAGGAACAGGAAGGGACGCTCGCAGAGCTTACAAAGCGCATTACCCTCGCCGAGAGCGAGTTGGAAAGGGGACAGAAGTCCCTCGAAACAAAGCGTATTCTCGAAAAGGAATACGCGGCTTTCGGCAAGAGAAGTTCCCTTCTCGGCAAGTTAAAATCCATGCTCGACGGGAATAAATTTATGGAGTATGTCGCCGAAGAGTACTTGCAGACGGTCGCAAAGAACGCGGGCGCCAGGCTTTTGAGCCTCACGGACGGGCGGTACTTTTTGCGCTATGAAGGGGGCTTCTTCGTCGGCGATAACTTCAACGGCGGGAAGATGCGGGGCGTCTATACGCTCTCGGGCGGCGAGACCTTCCTCGTTTCGCTCTCTCTCGCCCTCGCCTTGGGCGCGGAGATCTGCGCAAAATCATTGCGGCCCATCGAATTTTTCTTCCTCGACGAGGGCTTCGGCACCTTGGACGCCCACCTCGTCGATACCGTGATGGACAGTCTCGAAAAATTGCGCGGCGAGCACTTCACGATCGGGATCATCTCGCACGTTGAGGAATTGAAACACAGGATAGACCGTAAACTTTCCGTCGTCAAGGCGACGGAAAAGTGCGGTTCCAAAATAATCGTGGAATGAGGTAACGGTTTGGCAAATGTATTCTTGACGCCTGTCACGCTTTGGAAGGATTTCGACGAGAGCCTTCCGCTCCAAGAGCAGACCTTATCCGAACGGAGGGAAGCGGGCGCCGTCTATCGCGATGTGAGCTTCTACGGGAGAGATACGGGCATGGGCCGCGTAAAGGTCTATGCGCGCTATATCTTCCCCGAGGGCGCGGAGAAGTTTCCCGTCGTCATGATCCTCTTCGAAGCGGGGCTTCCCTTCGACGAGACCTTCATTATGCGGTTCGTCAAGGACGGATACGGCGTCCTCGCGGTGGACTATTGCGGGGAAAGGCCCGAGAGCCTCTATACCGTCTACCCCAAGCGCATCGACTATGCCAACTTCGTGCGGGCGGGTCGCCGGCTCGACCATTGCGACGATACGGCGAAGGAGACCGCATGGTACGAATGGGCGGCAGTCGCCCGCTATGCGGTAAAATTTCTCCGCTCCCGCGAGGAGGTCACCTCCGTCGGCGCGATCGGACTGAGGACGGGCGGCGAAGTGCTCTTCAAGATCGCGCCCTATGCCGCGCTCGACTGCATGGTCTCCGTCTGCGCGGCGGGCTGGCTCGCCTACCGCGGGATCGAAAAATTCGGCGCCGAACAGCGGATCTTCGACGAGGAGAGGCACCGCTTCATTGCGGGCATCGATTCGCAGAGCTATGCGCCCCACGTGGCTTGCCCCGTACTTCTTCTTTCCGCCATCAACGATAAGACATACAATTACGACCGCGTCTACGATACCTTCTCGCAATTCGATCCGGAGCTGGAAAAGGCGCTTCTCTATTCGGCGCACGGCAACGGGCTCCTCGGCGGGCACTCCTTGCAGGATATTGACCTCTTCCTCGGCAAACATTTGAAGAAACGCTCCGTGTTCGTCTCCAAGCCCATCGGGATCGGCGTGGAAGAGGATGAGAAGGGCAACCTCGTCATCCGCGGCAAGTTCGACCCCGAGGGAGAGATCAAGGAATTCGGTATTTTCTACACTGAAAACGTCGCCGCATTCAAGACGAGGGATTGGACGCGCGTCCTCGGCGCGCTCTCCGACCTCGACGGGAGCACGGGCACTGTCCCGCTGCCCCTCTACTCGGGCAGCCGCGAGGCGCTCGTCTATGCCTTCGTGAATTATTCCAACAGCTTCTCCGTCACCTCCAAAATTCTAGAAGTCCATGTGACGAAGGAATACGCCAATACACAGCGCAGGAGCAGGATCTTGTACACGGAAGAGGACGGCAGGAACGGCTTTGCCGCCTTCCGCCGCCGCACGCGCGCCGTCGCCGATTGCTTTGCCGAGGATCCCGACGCCGCGAGGAACCTCCCCGGATTCGGGGGGATCAAGGGCACCGCCGTCGGGTCGGGGATCATCTCTTACCGCGTCGGCGAACCGCGCTTCCGTCCGCCCGAGGGGGTATCCTTCCGCTTTGACGCATGGGCCAAACTCAATACCCGCCTCAAAATCATCTTCTATAAGGACGAAGAGGAAGTCGCGGGATTTGGGTGCGAAGTGCCCATCGCGGGGGGCGGGAA
Source organism: uncultured Clostridia bacterium (assembly GCA_947625555.1). Classification (GTDB taxonomy): domain Bacteria; phylum Bacillota; class Clostridia; order Christensenellales; family Borkfalkiaceae; genus Gallimonas. The sequence goes on from CANQOT010000001.1 coordinate 144,999, forward strand.
GTGGAAGAGCATCCTGCTCGATCCCTCCGACTTCAAGTCGCAGACGGGCATCTCGCTCGGCAGCTTCGACGGCGCCGTCTCGGTCGTATTTCTGTGCGAGGACGAAGTTCTCATCAACAATGTCTTTTGGATCTGATATGCAATTTTTTGTCATGAAAGAAATCAAGCCTCAATTTGCGCGCCTCGGGCGCGGCGTAACGGAGGTCGTATGATAGAACGTCCCGAACTTCTCGATCCGCGCAAGCAAAAAAAATCGGGGCCGCTCTGGACGCTGCTGTACGTTTTTATCGGCCTCATCATCGCCTTTCTCGTGGGCTTGCTGCTCACGACGAGCCGCTATCTCAACGTCGAAGTCTCGGGCGCTTCCATGGAGGATACCATTCATGACGGCGACGACCTCTATGCGGTGAAGTATCACGGAAATGCGGAGCGCGGCGACATCATCGTCATCGACGTGTCCGATATCAAGCACTTTCAGAGCAAGGGGGACGAGGTCTACATCATCAAGCGCCTCATCGCCACGGAGGGAGATACCGTCCGCTTGAAGGACGGCGCGGTGTATATCACCTATGCGGGAACGGACGAGGAGATCCTCCTCGAAGAACCCTATGCAAAGGGGGAGACCGATCCGCGTCCCCACATCAATGACGGGGAATTTATCACCGAATGGACACTCGAAGAGGGGGAGATCTTCGTGCTCGGCGATAACCGCGAAGTCTCCGACGATTCCCGCGTCGTGGGCCCCCTTCAAAGGGACCATATCATCGGCGTGGTGCTCGATTGGAACTTCGTAGATCCGCGCGGCTGGGATGCCTTTTCGAGCCCGTTCATTCGCTTCTATCTCGACATCGTGCGCTTTTTCTCTTAAATCTCATTCAGAGGAGGGTAAATTTATGAATATCCGTCTTACGGCAGACAGCACTTGCGATCTCGGCGAATATGCGGCGGAGAGGAATATCGCTCTCATGCCTCTTTCCGTCATTCTCGGCGAGGAGCCATACCTCGACGGCGTGAACATCGTCCCGCAGGACATCTTCGACTTCGTCGAAAAGACGGGCAAGCTCCCCAAGACGGCGGCCCCGAGCACGCAGGATTACATCGACTTCTTCCGTCCCTTCGTCGAGGAGGGCAGTACGGTCATCCATTTCAGCATTTCGGACAAGTCGTCCTCCGCATATTCCTATGCGGCCGATGCGGCAAAGGCATTCGACGGGAAGGTCATCGTCGTCGATTCCAAGGCGCTCTCCTCGGGGCAGGGATTGCTCGCGATGAAGGCCTCCGACCTTCTCAACGAGGGCAAGAGCGCGGAGGAGATTGTCGAGACGGTAAATGCTCTCCGCCCCCTCGTGAACACGTCGTTCATTCCCGACCGCCTCGACTACCTCTTTAAGGGGGGAAGGTGCTCCCGCATGCAGATGTACGGGGCAAATCTTTTGAAGATCCACCCGCTCGTCGAGATGAAGGACGGCCAGCTCGTCGCGGAAAAGAAATACCGCGGCAGCATGGAAAAGTGCATCTCCAACTACATCGAGGATCTGGCCGTAGAATATCCCTCGTACGACCGAACGCGCTGTTTTATCACCCATAGCAGCGCCGATCCCGAACTCGTCGCATTTGCGCGGCAAAAGGTCAAGGAGACATTCGGTTTCCGCGAAACGCTCGAAACGGTCGCGGGCTCGGTCATTACGGGCCACTGCGGCAGAAACACCTTGGGCGTGCTCTTCATTGCAAAATAAACAGGAGTATATATCGTTATGGAAAGAAAGGACGTACCCGAAAAGTACAAATGGCATGTCGGGGATATTCTCCCGGACGACGAGGCATGGGAAAAGGCCTATGCGCAGCTCGAAGGCAAGATCGATTTCGCCCGCTTCAAGGGCACGCTGAACACGGCCGAAAACATCCTCGCCTATTTTCAGGCGGAGGAGGCCTTCGAGCATGAGTTCATGCGCGTCTACCTCTATGCCTTTTTGAAGCACGACGAGGATGTGCGCGTCACGAAATACGGTTCCTATATCGCCAAGGTGATGAGCATCATCACCCGCCTCGGGCAGGAGACGGCATTCGCAACGCCCGAGCTCACCGCGCTCGACGATGAGACGTTGCGCGCGCTCGCCGGAGATGTTCGCCTGAAAGATTACGATTATATGCTTCGCCGCCTCATCGCGCAGAAGAAATACATTCTCTCGGAGGCGGAGGAGCGCATTCTGGCGCAGGCGGGCGAACCGCTCGACGTCGCGAACGACGTGTTCGAGATGCTCGATAACGCCGAACTCGATCTGCCCGAGATCGAATTTGAGGGGGAGAAGGCCAAACTTTCCCACGGGCTCTACGGCGTCATCATGAACGGGAGCGACAGGGAAAAGCGCAAAGAGGCCTACAAAAAGTACTATGCGGCCTACCGCAAGATCATCGGGACTTTGGCGACGACGTATTACGGCAACGTGAAGGCAGATATCTTCCGCACCAACGTCAGGGGGTACAAGAGTTGCCTCGACAGGGCGCTCTTCGAAGAGGACGTCGACCGCAGCGTCTACGAAAATCTTGTCCGCTGCGTCAACGGGGCGGCCCCGCTTATGCACCGCTATATGCGGCTCCGCAAGCGTGTCCTCGGCTATAAAGAGATGTATATGTACGACATCTATCCCTCTCTCGTGGAGGACGCGGACTTGAAGCTCTCGTACGAGGACGCCTATGAACTCGTGTTGAAGGGTCTCGCGCCCCTCGGCGAGGAGTATATCGGGCTCCTCAAAAAGGGCCGCGACGAGGGCTGGATCGACGTCTGCGAGACGGAGGGAAAGAAGGGCGGCGCCTATTCCATCGGCATCTACGGGTTTCATCCCTTCGTGCTCCTCAATTATCAAAAAACGACGCACGACGTGTTCACCATTGCGCACGAGATGGGGCATTCTCTCCATTCGCACTATTCCAATTCCAACGAACCCTATTCCAAATCAGATTATAAGATCTTCGTCGCCGAGGTCGCGAGCACGGTCAACGAGGTCCTTCTCCTCAAACACCTCTTAAAGACGACGGAGGACGCAAAGCTCAAAAAGTACCTGCTCAACTACTTCATGGACATGATCCGCACGACGCTCTTCCGCCAGACGCAATTTGCGGAGTTCGAAGAACGGGCGCACACCATGGCGGAGGGCGGCGAGCCGCTCAACAAGGATAATCTCTCCGAGCTCTATCTCGGGCTCAACAAACAGTACTACGGCGACGCCGTCGTTCACGACGACAACATCGCCATTGAATGGGCGCGCATCCCGCACTTCTACCGTTCCTTCTATGTCTACAAGTATGCAACGGGCATCACCGCGGCCATCTGTATCGCCAACCGCATTTTGAGCGAAGGTCAAAGGGCGGTGGATGACTACAAGGCGTTCCTCAAAGGGGGATGCTCGCAAGATCCCGTTTCCCTTCTGCGCATTGCGGGGGCCGACCTTGCCACGGAGGCGCCCTTCAAGGCGGCCATGAAGGAGTTCGAAGAGGCGCTCAACGCCTTCGAAGCGCTCTGCTAAATTCTACAAAAAGGAAGTACCGATATGCCCAATAACCAAATGCCGCACAATCTCGACGCCGAGGCCGCGCTCCTCGGGTGTTTGCTCATCGACGAGAGCGTACAGTCGGAGATCCTTGAATCTCTCCGCGAGGAAGATTTCTACCAGGAATCGCACCGCCTCATCCTTGCCGCAATGAAGAGCGTGGTGGGCGGCCACAAGACGGTGGACGTCGTCACGCTCACCGACCAGCTCGACCGCGACGGCACGCTTGCACGCGCGGGCGGATTACAGGCGATCACCGAGCTTTCGGACAATACGCCCTCCGCAGCGAACTACAAGCAATATCTCTCGATCGTGCGGAGGGACAGCGTCAACCGCGCCCTCGTCCGCGCAGGCCGCGATATCATCGAGAACAGCCAGAAGGGTCTCGAAGAGCGCGACGCCATCGCTTTTGCCGAAAAGCAGGTGTACGATATCTCCAAACAGGAGGACGGCGCCATGCTCACGGGCCTTGCCGACGGGACGGTCATCCACGAGGTCATCAAGAAGTTCGAGGATATCCAAGGGGATCCCAACGCCTTCCGCGGGCTCGAAACGGGCTTCAAGCACCTCGACCGCATCACGAACGGTCTGCAAAGGTCCGATCTCATCGTCATCGCCGCCCGTCCCGGTATGGGGAAGACGTCGCTCGCCATGAATCTCGTCGAGAACGCCTGCCTGCGCAAGGGGAAGGTCGCGGCCGTGTTCTCCCTCGAAATGCCGCGCGTGCAGATCGTGCAGAGGCTCCTCTGCGCCCATGCGGGCGTGAGCATGGAGAAGGCGCTCTCGGGCAAGCTCGTCCAACAGGAGTGGAAGAATTTGATGCTCGCGGGCGACCGTTTGCAGAAGAGCAAGATCTTCATCGACGATTCCTCGCGCATCACGCCCGCCGAGATCCTCTCCAAATGCAGAAGGCTCGCCGCGAGCGAAGGGGGGCTCGACCTCGTGATGATCGACTATATCCAGCTCATGGGCGGCGAGGCCAAATACGGCGGTTCCGACTTCAACCGCCAGCAGGAGATCGCCTCGATCACCCGCGACCTCAAAATCATGGCAAAGGAGCTCAATGTGCCCGTTCTGGCGCTCTCCCAGCTCCGCCGTATCCAGACGAAGGAGCCGCAGCTCTCCGACCTCCGCGAATCGGGGGCCATCGAGCAGGACGCCGATATCGTCATGTTCATCAACAGGCCCGACGTCACCGCGACGCAGGAAGAACTCGCCAAGGGCAACATCGTGAAGGGCGCGGCGGAACTCGTTATCGCCAAGCACAGGAACGGCCCGCTCGGCCGCATCCAGCTCCGCTTCTACGGCGAGACGACCCGCTTTGTCGACGTCGACGATCAGGATCTTCCCACCGAAGAGCCCACCTTCTCGCGCAAGCCTCAAAAAGAGGAGCTTCCCTCGGCGGAAGAGGCCTTCCCGCCGCAGTCGGACGACGGGATCCCGTATTGAACTATGGAAACGCAGATATGCAAAGCGGAGGGGGAGGCGCTTCGCAAGGCGGCAGCCCTCATAAGAGCGGGGCAGGCCGTCGCATTTCATACCGAGACGGTGTACGGCCTCGGCGCGAATGCCTTTTCCGACGAGGCGGTGCTCAAAATTTTCGTGCTCAAAGGGCGTCCCGCCGATAATCCGCTCATCGTGCATGTGCACCCCGAATATGATATTTCTTGCCTCGTGGACGGCGAGCCGCCCTATGCGGAGGCCCTTCGGAAGGCATTTTTGCCGGGACCGCTCACCATGGTCTACCCGTCCGAGGGGAAGGTCTCGAAGTATGTCTCCTGCGGGCTTCCGACGCTCGCCATCCGCGTGCCGTCGTCGCCCGCTGCACAGGCCTTCTTGAAGGAAGTAAATTTACCCATTGCGGCGCCGAGCGCGAATATCTCCAAGCATGTCTCGCCCGTCACCGCGCAGCATGTCTTTGACGATTTTAACGGGAGGATCCCGCTCATTCTCGACGGCGGCGCATGCGCGGGCGGCATCGAAAGCACCGTCCTCGACTGCACGGGAACCATTCCCCAAATATTGCGCGAAGGGCTTGTGACCCGCGAGATGATTGCCTCCGTTGCGGGAGATTGCGGTGTCTATCGGGCAAAGGTGGGGGAAAAGCCCAAGAGCCCGGGCATGGCGTATAAACACTACTCTCCTCGTTGCCGCACCGCGTTTTGCACGACGGCGGAGGAGGCGATCGCATTCTATGAACGGGAAGCCGCGCAGGGCGGCGCCCCCTGCATTCTCTGCGAGAGCGCCCTCCTCCCCACGCTCGGCGGGCGGGAATGCCTCGATCTCGGCGCAAACGGCGAGACGATGGCACGGCGCCTCTATGCGCTACTCAGGAAGGGGGAAGCGCGCGCGAGCCTTCTTATCGGCATTGAGCCGAAGGAGCGCGGCGGCGTGATGGCGGGCGTTCTCAACCGCTTTACAAGGGCATTCGGAGGGACGCATGAAACATAGGACCATCTTGTTTGTATGCACGGGCAATACCTGTCGCTCGCCCATGGCGGAGGCGGCAATGCGGGCGGAACTCAAAAAGAAGAAGGTCCGCTGGTATCGCGTACAGTCTGCGGGACTTCGGGCGGAAAACGGGCATACCATGTCGGCGAACAGTATGCAGGCGCTCTCCGAAGCCAAGATCCCGTTTGCCCTTGACTTTTGCTCGAAACAGCTCACACAAGAGATGATCGAGGGGGCATATATGGTCGTCTGCATGACGGAAGCGCAACGCGCCGCCCTCAAAAATTATACAAACGTTACGAGCCTATATGCACTCTGCGGGAAGGAGATCCCCGATCCCTTCGGGCAGGGTATCGACGTCTACCGCGTCACCCTTCGCATCATCCGCGAGTGCTTGCCGCGCGTCATCGACGTGTGTTGTCCTCCCATCGAGGAATGACCGAAAAGGAGATTTTCATGAAAGTTGCCATTGCATGCGATCACGGCGGTTTCGCCCGTAAAAATCTGATTGCAAATTATTTGAAAGAAGCGGGGTACGAAGTCGTCGATTTTGGGACGGACGGGGAGGCTTCCTGCGATTATCCCGACTATGCGCTCGCGGCGGCCGAGGCGGTCGCTTCGGGACAGTGCGAGAGGGGGATCGCCGTCTGCACGACGGGCATCGGCATGTCCATTGCCGCCAACAAGGTCCCCGGCGTCCGCTGCGCCCTCTGCACGGATGAACATGCGGCGCAGATGACCCGTCTCCATAACGATGCGAATATGCTCGCGCTCGGCGCGGCGTCCGTCGACGAGGCGCGCTCCCTCGCGATCGTTAAAGTTTTTCTCGAAACGCCTTTCTCGGGGGAAGAGCGGCACAGCCGCCGCATCGGCAAGATCGCGGCCATCGAACGCAAATACCTCAAATAGTTTCTTTGGGAGAAAGCCTGTGAAAAGATTGATCTTGATCGGAGGCGGGGAGCTCAAAGAGCGGGAGACCTATCAAATCGACGCCTATATCGCCACCGAAGCGAAAAAGATCGCGGGCGAGCGGCGGCCCTGCGGGCTCTTCATTCCCACCGCAAGCCACGATTGCATGCCCTACTACAATACCTTTCATAAGGTCTATACGGGGCTCTTCGATATCAAGACGGACGTCGCCCTGACCGTCGGCAGGGAGATCGACCCCGAAAAGATGGCGGCCAAGTTCGGGAAGGCGGACTTCCTCTATATCGGCGGAGGGGACACCGTTTTTATGCTCGATTGTTGGAAACAAAGCGGTCTCCTTGCCTATATCGAGAAATTTTATGAGGAGGGGAAGCTCGTCTGCGGGCTCTCCGCGGGCGCGATCTGCTGGTTCGAGGATATGTATTCCGATTCCGTCGTAGAGGGAGAATATGCGATGTATAAGGGCCTCGGCTGGGTGAAGGGGAAAATTTCTCCCCATTACGATCAAAGAATGCTTGACTTTGATAAGATCGTATTGTATAATCGATATTGCGCGTGGGGCGTTGAGAACCGAGCTGCGCTCGAAATGGAGGACGGCGAGCCCGTCCGCAGTATTTCGGACGGCGGAAAGGTTTGGAAGCTCGAAGGCTCCGACGGGATACATCTCGTCAAAACGGCATTTTGACCGCGCGCCTCGGCTCCGTGCCGTGTAAAAATGACGGACAAGGTCGCCGCGAAAGCGGAAAAGCGGGTTTGACCTCCGCCTCGGCGAGATCCCGACCGAGTAAAAGTTGCGGGACATATGCGGATGTGGCGAAATTGGCAGACGCGCAGGTTTCAGGTTCCTGTGGGAGACCATGCAGGTTCAAGTCCTGTCATCCGCACCACTCTGAACGTAAGTTGAACCATTTCAGCTTGCGTTCTTTTTTATTGTAAAAGCGAGGATACCTCAATTCAAACGAAGTTGGGAAAAAATATGAAAATCTATGAAAATAAAGGAAAAATTGTATTGACTTATGAAATTTCTTATGCTATAATTTGTGTATCAAAATTTGGAGGTTGAAATTATGAGCAATTCTTTGGAACAAATGTACACCGTCGAAGATATCGCCAAAATGACTTCTTTGACAGACAGAACAATCCGTAATTATTTAAGAAGCGGACTGTTAAAAGGGCGAAAGATAGGAGGACAATGGAGATTTAGTATGCAGGATGTTAAAAATTTCCTTGACAGTAGCGAAGTAATCAGTAAACTTTCTTCCGAATACAAACAAGAAGTTCTGGACTTCATCGACAATGTAAATACAAAAATATCGGGAGAGCGCCAAAGTTGTGTCATCGTAGACTTGTATGTCGAACATGACAAGGCGAATAGCCTTAACGAAAAATTGTGTGATTTTACCGCTTCGGATACAATCAATCAAATGCGTTTATATTACGAGTATTCCGAAGAGTATCAAAGAGCGAGGTTTATCATTTTTGCTACGCCCGAAACTTCAATGAAATTGCTTTCCATGATAAACGAATAATTACCTATGGTTTTGAAAGCAAAAATCCCAAATGGCACTTTGGCGGGTGCTTGACTAAAACGAGCGCGCCGCCCAAGGCGCAAGTCCTGTCGTTGGTTTACGAAACACATGACAGGACTTGAAGGTGGAGGCGGGCATTTGATCGCTCAATACTAATAGGCAAAAAGGATAAAAGATAAGGCCTTAACGAATGGGAGATGACCAGAGGGAGGTCGAGCCGATGAGCGGCGTAAATTCCTCGTAATATCGCATTAGCTTTTGAATGGATGCGACCGCTTTGTCGCTCCATTTTTCTCTTTTCGCCGTCTGTAAAAGGTATTCGGCGTTCTTTTTGCGATTTTCCTTAAAGTCGAAGCCGACGGGCAAAAGATATGCGAGGGGCGCGTCGTTTTCTCCGAACCCCGAGGAAGTTTCGACGGTCATGTAATAGCAATTCTTTGCGTAGTAGGAATTCCAATCGATATTTTTGTCGCGAAGGATCGAGGGGTCCGTCGTTTTCTGCCGCGGCAGGACGGCCGAACCCATCGCGCCCGTCGCAAAGTTTTCCCTCATTTCGAGGCAGGAGAGGGGCTCTTTCCCGTCCGTATAGAACCCGCCGGAGGTCGGATCGAGCATGATCCATTTCTTCCGCCGACGGTCGAAGATCTCCGCGACGACATGATTGTCGGTATCGAGGGGAGAGTTCGGATAGAGCCCGACCCTGCGCGCATAGATGCCGAGCGCAAGGCAGCATTCGACGAGGATCTTCGCCTTGCCCACGCAGTTGAGCCCGTGCCCGCCGTCGCCGAGCGCATAGTCGAGCAGAGTTATCGAATTAAATTCGAGATCGCTCGTGAGGGAGAAGTCGCCTTGGTGGGCGATTTTGAGACCGATGCGCCGGCAGATGCAAAGCGCGCGTTCGAGATCCCCGCCGCTGCCCGCGATCTTCTGAATGGGATAGCGCGATTTTAATTGTTCGAATTTTTCATTGTCAAAGTCGTAGGAGCAGACGATCTCCTGCCCTCTTTCGAAGGCGGGGGACGTGCGGATCAAGTCACTGTATATTTCGAGACAACGTCTGCCGACGAGGATATTTTTATTCATGTTCCAACTGCCTTTTGATGAATGCCATGTGCTTTTTGAGGAGCGTCAGCATGCGGTAGAGCTGCAACGACATCCTTCTTCCCTGCAAGGAGGGGATCTCGGTCACATCATTTGCGTTTTCGATCTCCGAAAGGGGGATAAATTCTACCGACTCGATCTCGGTGTAATCCATGATGGCCTTTTTCTTTTTGATCTCGGTGAGCGTCCAATCGAATTTCCCCCGAAGGAAGGATTCTTTTGCCGCCTCTCTATTACAGCTCAAAAAAGTCATGCCGAAGAAATCGGGCTTCCCGCCTCGACTGAAAATGCGAGCATAACCGCATATACGGGTGGATCTCACGCATTCGTGCGGGATATGCGTCTCCTCGCAGAGTTCGCGTTTCATGGCACAGGCCAGAAAATCGCGAAAATCGCGCTTATAACGGCGCATCGATTTTGCCTCTTCGTAACGCTTGCGCGCCGTAGCTTCCTTCTCACACGCCTGAATATAATTTTGGAGTACCGCGGCCTTTTCGGAAGGTTCCGCTTTCTTGTCGATATTCAGCACTTCGGTCCGAAGATTCTTTAACACTTTTCTTGCATTGCGAAGATCTTGATGCGCGTCTGCGATCGCCTTTTTATCGGGGATTTCGGCGAGCAAGTCGTCGAAGTCTGCGGAACCCGACCCCGACGGGAGGAGCAGCCCGCCGTTAAAGTCGTTGCGTTCGCTTTGCTTGTTGATGATGACGTACCCATCGCAGGTTATCGCGCACGTCGAAACGCCGATGATGTTCGCGGCCAAACTTTCCGAGAGGGAATAGAGTCTTCCCTCTTTGTCGAGAGTGTAGCTTTCTCCGTTCAAGATTTCGGTGGAATCGACCTTCGCCGACATAAAGATCATGTCGTTGGTAGCCATATTGTAATAATAGTTCGTTATTTGCAGAGTTACCGTATGCGTCATCAGATCGATATCGGTCTTCAATCGAACGAGGTCGCTGTCGAAGATGATTGTACCGGCGCGGAGCTTGGAGGCGACGAGAGGATAGAGAATTCTCTTGCACTTGCTGTCTAGGCGTGTCTTTTGCCCGATAACATTGAGGGTGATCACGCAATTTTCGTCAAAAAGAAAATCGTCGACGGGGTCGGAGCATAAAAAATATTCGCCCATGTAAAATTCCCAACGGAAGCCCGCCTCCTTTTCAACGGGGGAGACGCCGGAGGTTGCTTTTTCGACGATCTCCGTTTCAGCTTTGTTGTGGACGAAGTTTGCATTAAAATTCATGCGTTTGAGCGCGAGAGCCGAACGGATGCTCCCGAATGCCGTGCCGATCGTGGCCGCGATGGAGAGGAAAAGTTTCCCGACCTCGGCGGGATATAGATCGGTGGCAGAAAGGGCGAGCGCGTTGAAAACAAGGTTCGCCACGCAGAGAAGGAGTGTTGCGATGAAGGCGAGCAGGGAATAGAAATAACCTGCCCGAAAGAGGGTATAAAATAACATACGCCGTATTGAAAGGGCGCGGCCTTTCTTCCGGCTCTTGCGTTTATGCCATAAATTCTTTTTCATTGGTTGTACTTCCGGAATTATTTTCTCCCGATGTAGATGAGCGGAACTTGCATTTCCTCGGCGGTATAGGCGGCGTGGTGACCCTTGAAGCGATACGGAATGGGGTGATGCAGCAAGATCTTGTCCGAGGTGGCGACGGCGATATAGTCGCCGAGAAGGGCCGCATGTTCTCCTATAAAACTTCCGCCGAAATAGTTTTGGCGGATGAGATCTTCCGAACGGAGCAGGTCGAAATCCCGTCCGTATTTTTCTTGAAAATATGTAACGAACTTCTCATTCTGACCGTCTTTTACCTTGAAAGCAGTCGCACGGGAATCGAGATAGGGCGGCGCTGTGAGCAAGGAGACGAGCTCTTCGTCGGCGTAGAGCTCGATGTTTTCGCCGATATCCACCTGCCCATGGTCGGCGGAGACGATAAGAAGGGTATCTTCGAGGCGGCCGAAGAGCTTCTCGAGCCCGCTGTCGATCTCGCCGATACATGCTTTTGCCTCCTGCGAGCCCACCCCAAAGCGGTGCATCACGCCGTCGGGCTGATCGAAATAGGTATAGATGAACTGTTTTTCCCCTTGACGGCAGATATTTTCGATATGCGCGAGCAATCCGTCAAAATTCTCCCATTCATAGCGGTTTTCGTCGTCGCCGTCCCAATACGCGGGGACGACCACGCTCACCTTCCGCTCCTTTACGCCCTTATAGAAGGGGACGACGGGCAAAGTTCTTTTCACAAAGCCCTTTTCGATGGGAATGCGGGTGGAGGACTCCGTCTCGGGAAAGAGATCGACGCTCATTCCGAGCGCTTCAAAGTAGAGGCTCCAACCCATCCAGCCGTGCTCCATGGGATATTTCCCCGTGAGGTAGCTCGTCGTTGCGCAGGTCGTCGTGGAAGGAAAGACGGAAGTCAGAACATCTTTGACATTTTTGCGAAGGAAGGCGTCGGGCGCAAGATTTTTTTCGAGCGGGGACACCCCAAGCCCGTCCAAAATGAGAAAAACGACGTTTTTATAGTCGTTTTTCAGCTCTTCGGCAAGGTTCGGGAGGGTAGGCTTTCCTGTCGGACAGCGCAAATGCTCTGCGAGCGTTGCCGTAATATTGACGATGCTGTGCCGGAAATCGGGCTTCATGAACGGTTTGCCCATCAGTCAAGTTCCTTTGCGGCGCGGTCCATCGCGCGTTTTTGGTCGCGTTCCTTCAAGGTCTGTTTCTTATCGTAGGTATGTTTGCCCTTGCACAGGGCGATCTCCACCTTCACGAGGGCATCCTTGAAATAGACTTTGAGGGGGACGAGGGCAAAGCCCCTTTCGTTGACCCTTCCCACGATCTTGGAGATCTCGGTGCGGTTGAGAAGGAGCTTTCTGTCCCTTCTCGCATCGCGCGTGGAAAAAGCACCGCTCTTATCGTAGATGGCGATGTGCATGTTTTTAAGGAAGATCTCGCCGCCGCGGATCTCGCAGAAGCTCTCGCCGAGGGAGGCCTTTCCCGCCCGCAGCGACTTGACCTCCGCGCCTTCGAGCACGATGCCCGCCTCATATTTTTCCTGAATGAAATATTCAAAAGAGGCCGATTTGTTGACTGCAATGATTTTCATATCCGTTACCGTTTACTATCGATGAGAGCAAATTGCACCCGCCTTGCGCCCCAATCGACGCCCGCGACCTTGACGCGGACGCTTCCCCCGAGGTGGTAGACGTTCTTCGTCCCGCGGAGCACGAACCTGCTCTCGTAAAATTCATAGCTGTCGTCGGGAAGGGTCTCCAAGGGGATAAAGCCTTCGACGGTGTTAGCGAGTTCGGCAAAGAGGCCGAAGCCCGTCACGCCCGAGATCGTCGCGTCGTATTCCTGCCCGATCTTATCCTGCATGTAGCCGACGATATAGAGGTCGTCCACGTCGCGTTCCGCGTCCTGCGCATTGCGTTCGCATGCGGAAGAGCGCACGGCGGCGTCCCTTACAAAATCTTTGTATTGCGCCCGCGCTCTCGCGGGATCGGCGAGCATGTCCTTGATGATGCGGTGGATGCACAGGTCGGGATAGCGGCGGATGGGGGAGGTGAAGTGACAGTATCGCTCCGAAGCGAGCCCGAAGTGGCCGATATTTTGGGGAGAATACTGCGCCTTCATCATGGAACGGAGCATCACGCGATTGACGAGCGGATAGAGCGGCGACTGCGCGAGCCCCTTCAAAAGGGCCTGATAATCGCGGGGCGAAACGCTTTCCGCTCGGAACTTTACGGGGATACCGAGTTCCTTCAAAAAGGTCGAAAAATCGGTCGCCTTTTCCTCCGAGGGCCGCTCATGCACGCGGTAGATAAAGGGTGCGTCCATCTCCGTCATGATGTCTGCCACGCTCTCGTTGGCGAGCACCATGAAGCATTCGATCATCTCGTGCGCGAGGGTGCGGCCCGCGTCGGGAATGAAAATCTTGCCGTTTTCGTACACGATTTTTGCTTCCTTTACGTCGAGGGCGACGCCGCCCCTGCGCTCGCGTGCCTCTTTGAGGATGTTCGTGAGCTCCATGGCGGTATCGACGAAGGCTACAAGGTCGGGATAGGCCTCGGCTGCGCCTCCCTTCCGCTCATAGATCTCCATGATCTTCGTATAGGTCATGCGGTGCCTCGAACGGATGACGGAGGGGACGATCTTCTTCTTTAAGACCTTGCCCGCACCGTCTACCGTCATGAGGCAGGAGAGGGTGAGGCGGTCTACGCCCTCGTTGAGGGAGCAGATCCCGTTGGAGAGGGCGGTGGGGAGCATGGGGAGGACGCGGTCGGGGAAATAGACGCTCGTGCCGCGCTTGAATGCCTCGCGGTCGAGGGGGGAATTGCGGGCGACATAGTTGCTCACATCGGCGATATGTACGCCGAGTTCGTAAAGATTCCCGTGCTTTTTTACAGAAATGGCGTCGTCGATATCCCGCGTATCCTCGCCGTCGACGGTGATGATGAGCTCTTCGCGGAGATCCTTCCTGCCTTTCAGGTCGCCGATGGGGCGACGCGCCTGCCGCTCGGCCTCCGCTTCGACGTCGGTGGGGAAGGTCTCGCAAAGATCGTGCGCGCGGATAAGCGCGAGTTCCTCCGTGAAGAAATCGCCGCATTTTCCGAGCACTTCGATGATCTCTCCCGCGGGCAAACGGCCCTCGAAGGAGGTGATCTTGGCGACCGCCTTACACCCGTCGGGGCAACCCTTATGTTTGCCGGCAGGGATGAAGATCTCCGCACCGTACTTTTTATCGTCGGGGGAAAGGTATCCCGCGCGGTGGTCGCGGCGGTAGGTGCCGACGAGTTGTTTGATCCCGTGGGAGACGATTGCGAGCACTTCGCCCTCGTCGCCCAGCCTTCCGCCCGTGCAGACGGCGAGAACAACGTCCCCGTGCAGGGCGCCCTTCATCAGGCGATGGGGGATGAAGAGATCGCGCGTGCCGTCCTCGGGCACAAAGAAGCCGAAGCCGCGCTCGTTGGCAGAGACGGTACCCTTCTTCGCGCCGAATTGTTCGGCCGTTCCGAAGCGGCCGCGCTCATCCGTGAGCAGTTCGCCCGTGCGCACGAGGGAGGAGAGCATATCGCGGAGGGCGAGCGCTTCCCGACGCCCGACTTTGATCTTACGGGCGATCTCGTCCGCCGTGTGAAGGGCGAACGTTCCGTTTTGAATATTTTCAAGCAGAGATTGTTTTGCGTTCAAAGCGATCACCTGTTCCGCGGATATAAAAAGCGGGTAAGCCGAACAGCTCACCCGTTTCCATTTGCATACTACCGATCTTCGGTATCAGACAAGGCCCCAAAGCGCGGGGATCTGAAGGATGAAGAAGATAACGGCCAGAACGCCCAGCACACCGAGGCTGATGAATGTCCACATTTTGAGCTTGGATTCGATGGAGCGGCCCTTGTTCTTGCCGTAGAAGGTCTCGCTCGAGCCGCCGAGGGCGTCGATGCCCTGCGAGTTGCCGGGGGTGACCATCACGAGCACGATGGCGGCGATGGCCGCAACGCCCATGAGGATGATGAAAGTGAGGCTGACGGAGAAGTAGGCCGTATAGGAAGCCCCGCTACCCGTAAACTGATCCTTCGAAAGAATGAGCAGGTTGTTGACGAAAGAAAGCAAATTCATGAATCTTTATCCTTTATTTCCAAGATACGAAAGCAAGTATAACACAGTTTGAAAAAAATGACAAGTTATTTTTGCTTTTTTCCGAAAAAATTAAGAAAACATTTTCACATCGGGTCGACCTCTCGGGCGTTGACAAATGTTTCCCGCAATAGTATAATAACACCTATGGACAACCTCATTCTCATCGGAATGCCGTCCTCGGGCAAGACGACGGCCGGAAGGCTTGCGGCAGAGCTCCTGTCGATGCGCTTTCTCGATACCGACGAGCTCATCGCCAAGACGGGCGGAGCGGCCCTTTGCGACCTCATCGATGCCCTCGGCACAGATGGATTTTTGAGGCTCGAAGAGCGGGTCTGTATGGGGCTGGATGTCCACAGATGCGTCATCGCCACGGGCGGGAGCGTCGTTTACAGCGATGGGGCAATGCGCCGCTTGAAGGCCCTCGGCCCCGCCGTCTACCTCAAAACGCGTTTTGAGACGGTGAAGCGCCGTATTCCCGACTTTGCGGCGCGGGGCGTCGTCATGCGGGGGGAAATCTCATCCCTCGACGGGCTCTATTCCGAGCGCACGCCCCTCTACGAAAGGTACGCAGATATGACCATTGATTGCGACGGACAAACCGCCGCGGAGACGGCAAACCGCATCGCCGCCTTCGCAAAGGAGAATTTATGAACTATAAAGCGCTTGCAGAGCGGCTCTTGCCGGGGGAATATCCTCCGCTTTCGTACTATGAGGAAAAATATCCTCCGCGAACCCTTCCCAAGGGGGCGGAAGTTACGCGCCTTGCGCCTTCGCCCACGGGCTTTATCCACCTCGGCAACTTGTTTGCGGCCATCGCCAACGAGCGCATCGCGCACAGGAGCGGCGGCGTCCTGTATCTCCGCATCGAGGATACCGACTTGAAGCGCAAGGTGGAAGGGGCGGTGGAGGCCGTCATCAAGGCGCTCCATTATTTCGATATCGAATTTGACGAAGGGGCCGAGATCGGCGGCGAAGAAACCTACGCGCCGTGGTACCAGCGCCAGCGCGCCGAGATCTACCGCGCCTATGCAAAGCGCCTCATCGAAGAGGGCAGGGCATACCCTTGCTTCTGCACGGAAGAAGAACTTACCGCTCTCCGCGAAGAGCAGACGGCAAAGAAGGAGATCACGGGCTATTACGGGCAATATGCCAAGTGCCGCAACCTCACCGAGGAAGAGATCTATCGCAACCTCGACGCGGGCAAGCCCTACGTCATCCGCTTGAAATCGCTCGGCAATCCCGAGAACAAGATCGCCTTCCGCGATGCGGTGAAGGGGGAGATCACCGTCACCGAGAACGACCAGGACGTCGTCATTTTGAAATCGGACGGCATTCCGACCTACCACTTCGCCCACGCCATCGACGACCATTTGATGCGCACGACGCTCGTCATCCGTGGCGAGGAGTGGCTCGCGAGCCTTCCCATCCACATCGAACTCTTCGACGCGCTCGGCTTCGAACGCCCCCGCTACGGGCACAACTGTTCCCTCATGAAGCAGGACGGCGAGACTCGCCGCAAGCTCTCCAAGCGCAAGGACCCCGAGCTCTCGCTCGAATTTTACCGCAAGGAAGGGTATTTCCCCCGCGCCGTCAAGGTCTATATGCTCACCCTCCTCAATTCCAATTTCGAGGAGTGGTATCAAAAGAACCCCGACGCCGATCTCGCCGAATTCCCGTTCAAGGTGGAGAAGATGTCCAAGAGCGGGTCGCTCTTCGATCTCGATAAACTCAATGATATCTCGAAGAACGAGCTTTCCAAGCTCTCCATCGAGGAGATGAGCGCCTTTTTGAAGGGCTGGGCGGAGGAGTTCGGCACCGAGGCGCAACGGCACTATTTCGACGACGCGGAAAAGCTCGGCGCGGTGCTCTCGCTCTGCATGGGCGTGGGCGGCAAGAAGCGCAGGAAGGATCTTACGACGGCCTCACAGGCGATGAAATTCATCGAGTATTTCTTCGAACGCACGCCCCGCACCGACGAATACCGTATCGGCAGGGACGAGAGGAGGGCCATTCTCTCCGAATTTCTCGCGGCATACGATCATTCCGACGACGCACAGGCGTGGTTCTGTAAAGTCAAGGAGGTTGCGGCCGCACACGGCTTTGCGACGGACATGAAGGAATATAAGCTCGCTCCCGAACGCTTCAAGGGGAGCGTCGCCGACGTTGCGGAGGTGCTTCGCATCGCGACGACGGGCAAGGCCAACACGCCCGACCTTTGGAGCATCATGCAAATTCTGGGAGAGGGCGAAGTACACGAAAGATTAAAGCAGGCAAAAGATGAGTAAAGCAGATCTGATCTTTATCGAAAATTGCAAAGATATCCTACAAAACGGCGTTTGGGATACCGCGCTCGACGTGCGCCCCCGCTGGGAGGACGGCACGCCCGCGCACACCGTGAAGAAGTTCGGCATCGTCAACCGCTACGACCTTCAAAAGGAATTTCCCATCCTCACCCTTCGCCGCACTGCCTTTAAGAGCTGTATCGACGAGCTCCTTTGGATCTGGCAGAAAAAGAGCAACAACATCCGCGATCTCCATTCCCATATCTGGGATAGTTGGGCGGACGAGAGCGGCTCCATCGGCAAGGCCTACGGCTACCAGCTCGGCGTCAAACATCAATATAAGGAGGGGATGTTCGACCAAGTCGACCGCGTTCTCTATGCGCTCAAACACGATCCCGCCTCCCGCAGGATCCTGACCAACATCTTCAACTTCGAGGACTTGCACGAGATGAACCTCTATCCGTGCGCCTATTCCATGACTTTCAACGTCTCGGGGGATACCTTGAACGGCATTCTCAACCAGCGTTCGCAGGATATGCTCACGGCCAATAATTGGAATGTCGTACAATATTCCATCCTGCTTATCATGATGGCGCAGGTGAGCGGGCTCAAAGCGGGCGAGCTCGTCCACGTCATCGCCGATGCACACATCTACGACCGCCATGTTCCCATCGTCGAGGAGATCATCGCCCGCGAACCTCTTTCCGCGCCCACCCTTTGGGTGGATCCCGCCGTCGGGGATTTCTATGACTTTACGGTGGATTCCTTCAAACTCGCCGGCTATGAATTTCATCCGCTCGACAAGAAGATCCCCGTCGCGATTTGAGAATAAGGAGAAGGGATGCGCGCCATCTTTCATGCAGATAAAAATTGGGGCATCGGTAAGAAGAACGGGCTGATGTTCGAGCTCCCCAAGGATATGAAGTTCTTCCGCGAGACGACCTCGGGTAAGGTTGTCGTGATGGGGCTCAATACATTGCGTTCTTTCCCCGGCGGTAAGCCCCTTAAAAACCGCACCAATATCCTTCTCTGTCCCGAGGACGTGGAGGGAGTGCACACCGTCCATAGCCTTGCGGAACTCTTCGAAGAGGTGAAAAAATACCCCGGGGACGACGTGTTCATCATCGGCGGGGCGAGCGTGTATCGCACGCTCCTGCCATATTGCACCGAGGCTCTCGTCACCAAGGTGGACTTTGACGGAGACGCGGATACCTTTGTTCCCGACCTCGACGCCGATCCCTCTTTCACCCTCGTCCAGGAGAGCGCTCCCATAGAGGACAACGGCTACACGATCCGCTTCTGCACCTACCGCAACGAGCGGGTGCGTGAGGCTTGAATGACGAAAACGGTCCGCAGCGGGCCGTTTTTTGAGTTTTTTGACAAGATACGGATTTTGTGCTATAATGAATGTCGAACCATGTCGGAAGAAGAACTTCGGACGGCCGACGACAGTATTTTAGAGCCGCTCGCCGCCTATAAAACCAAATACGAGAGCGCCTTTTCGAAAAGCTGCGAGGAATATTTCCGAGACCTCGTAGAACGGTCGGGCATAGACGCCGCCGCCAACCGTGCGACCGTCTCGAAGTACGATACGGAGGCCCGCCTTGCAGACGCGGCGGGGGGGAGACTTTCCCGCTACAAGGCAGTGAAGATCGCCTTGATCGTCCTCATCGTCCTCTGCGCCGTCCTTCTCTTTGCGGGGATCCTTCTCCTCGTGCAGGGGAACACCGTCGTGGGCGCCGTCCTTACCGCGGTTGGACCCTCCGTCATTGCGGGGGCGGTCGTCCTCATCGCCGTCGTCCTCTCGCCGCGCATCAAACGGAGCAAGGCCGACCAGAGCGCTCACCGCGAAAAGGCGGAAGGGTATCTGCACGAGGCGTGGAAGCAGATGGAGCCCCTCAACGCCCTCTTCGAGAATAATGTCACGAAGAAACTTATCGAACGGACGGTCCCGCTCATCGAGCTCGACGACTACTTTGACGTCCGCCGCTACGACTATCTGAACGGAAAATACGGCTATGCGGGCGACCCCGGCAACAACGCCTCGACGGTCGGTATTCTGACGGGGGAGATCCTCGGCAATCCCTTCGTCGTAGACCGCGTCCTCGTCCATACGATGGGGTCGCATACCTATTTCGGCTCGATCGTCATCACATGGGTGACGTATGAGACAAATTCCGAGGGACGTTCGGTGCCCGTTCACCACAGCCAGACGCTCACTGCCTCCGTCACCCGTCCCAAGCCCTGCTACCGCAGGGAGACCCGCCTCGTCTACGGGAACGAGGCCGCACCCGATCTCCATTTTTCGCGCAGGCCTTCCCATGTTGAGGATCTCGACGAGGAAGCGCGCGAGAGGAAGGTCAAAAAGGGAGTCGGGAAGATCCGCAAACAACAAAAGAAGGCCATGAAGAGCGGCAAGTCTTTCACCGAAATGGGGAACGAGGAGTTTGACGTTTTATTCGGCGCCATCGACCGCGATAACGACGTCGAGTTCCGCCTTCTCTTCACGCCCCTCGCGCAGAGGAACATGGTCGCCCTCCTCACCGACAGCGAGCGTTTCGGCGACGATTTCTACATGCGCAAGGCGGGTTGCCTAAACTATATCATGTCCGAGCATTCCGCCGCATGGGATATGGACGAGAGACGGGAAAACTATCTCTCTTATAGCTTCGAGCGCGCGAAGAACAGCTTTATGCAGTTCAACATGCAGTATTTCCGTTCCCTATACTTCGATCTCGCGCCGCTCCTTTCCATCCCGCTCTACCAACAGCATAAACCGCACGAGTATCTCTACCATGAGAGCTATCCCCGCAACTTCACCGTACAGGAGACGGAGTACGCCGTCAACCGCATCGAGGAGAGCGCCTTTGCACCACGCGGCGCAGCAACGCCGTGCATTCTCAAAACGTCCTTCCTCTCCAAGGACGGCAAGAGCGACCGCGTCCGCGTGACGGCGAGCGCCTACCGCGAAGTGCCGCACACCGAATTTGTGCCCGTATTCGGGGGAGACGGGCATATGCACAGCGTGCCCGTCGATTGGATCGAATATGTGCCCATCGCCGCGGATACCGACGTCGAGCTCAAAGAGATCGGCCTTTCCGACCGCGAATTTCGCATCGAGGCGGAAGGGGGGAAATACAGCGCCGCCCTTGCCAAGCACGGGAAATATGCCTACGGTTACAGCCATGGGATCGTGTGCTGCGTCGTGCCCGAGGAGGATTCGGGTTTCGACGGCGACTTTACCATCGAAAAATAAAATCAAGGAGAAATAGAACATGAACGAATTGGATGAACTTACAGGTCCCGAAATGAAAGAGGGCAACGACGTAAAGGTCATTGCAAAGCAGCTCCCCGTGACCGTCGGGTGGGGTTCGAAGGTCTTTGACGTCATTTGGTGGTTCCTGCCCCCCGTGATCGGCGGGATCATCTGGATGATCTTGAAGCGCAAGGCGCGGAGCTACTTCTTGCAGCTCCAACAGAAGATCCAGCACGACGCATCGCAGATCGATAACTATCTCGAACAGCGGGTGCAGATCTTGCAGAACTGTGCGCGCCTCCTCGATAAGGCGATCGACCTCGATAAGGATACCTTCACCCAGATCGCGGCCTATCGCAGTAAGGTGAGCCCCGAAGGGGACGAGGCCCGCAACAGCTATGCGGAAAAGGTGGGGGCGCTCGCCCGTTCGGTGGATATCGCTTTCGAGAACTATCCCGATTTGAAGGCTCACCGCGAACTCGCCGACGCCATGCAGCAAAATTCCTATTTGCAGCGCGAGATCACCGCGGCCCGCGAGGTGTATAACGACACCGTGAACACTTGGAACCGCGAGATCTACATGTGGCCGACCAAGCAGATCGTGGCCGCCAAGGCGGGCTATACGACGCGCATTCCCTTCATCGCCGACGGGGAGACGAAGGACGCCGCCCGCGGCACCTTCTTTTAAGATACGCCCCGAGGACAGGTTAAAGAGTTGTGGCGAGGAGTATGATCTTCCTCCGATCGGTAATCTGATTTTTCATTTGGCGCAGGTCTGAGGCTCGCTCAAAGTTTAGGAGGTAATATGGTTATCGATATCGTCTTTACCATCATCGACTTTGGATTGCTTGCTTTTTCCGTAATATACTGTATATACACTTCGATCGCCATATACAAAAGAAAGAAAGCAGGTATTGGGGAAATGCGGAGCCCAATAACTATAACGATATTTGTTACGGTATTAGGCCTTATTTTGATGATCTTAATATGCGTCTCATATTTTAATTCGAAGATAACTGCCCAAAAATATCATAACACTTTGCTCATTCCTTTATTGGTCTTTGCATGTGTTTTATGGGACACGTATAGGGTGACGATCGAGGGCGATAAGGTTGCGGTGAGAATCTTTTTTCACGTAAAATACTATCCGTTGAAAGATATCGTTCTTTCGGGAGGAATGGTCTATTATAATGGGAAAAAGATATTTAGCTTGCCCGGAAGATATTTAATAGCAACACCTACATTTATGTGGGAAATACGGCAAAGGACGAAATGCAGTTTTATAAAAAAGGAGTAAACTGACGATGTGATTGCAATTCATTAAGATACCATCTTTTGAGGCGGAAATTTTTGTTTCCGCCCTCTTTTTTGTTGTCAAAAGATACGAAAAGTACTATAATCATCTGTGGATTTTTCAGAGGAACACACTTATATGGTCAGAACAGATTTACGGAATATTGCCATCATTGCACACGTTGACCACGGCAAAACGACGCTCGTCGATCAAATGCTCCGCCAGAGCGGCACCTTCCGCGAAAACCAGGTCGTGGAAGAGCGCGTCATGGACAGCGGGGATTTGGAGCGCGAGCGCGGCATCACCATTCTTGCGAAGAATACGTCCATCCACTACAATGGTATCAAGATCAACATCGTGGATACGCCCGGCCACGCCGAT
This sequence comes from uncultured Clostridia bacterium, assembly GCA_947625555.1. Classification (GTDB taxonomy): domain Bacteria; phylum Bacillota; class Clostridia; order Christensenellales; family Borkfalkiaceae; genus Gallimonas. The sequence continues at coordinate 167,412 of CANQOT010000001.1, forward strand.
TTCTCGGGCGAAGTGGAGCGCAGCCTCAAAATGGTCTCGGGCGTGCTTATCCTCGTAGACGCCGCCGAGGGCCCGATGCCGCAGACGCGTTTCGTCACGCAAAAGGCGCTCGAACTTGGGCACAAACTCATCATCGTCGTCAACAAAGTCGACCGTCCCGACGCGCGGACTGCGGAGGTCGTCGACGAAGTTCTGGAACTTTTGATGGACCTCAACGCCACCAACGAACAGCTCGACAGCCCGATCGTATTCTGCTCGGGCAGGGCGGGCACCTCTTCCCTCGATATGGATACTGCGGGGACCGACCTTAAACCGCTCTTCGATACCATTATAGAGCATTTCCCGCCCCTCGAACTCGACGAGACGGGGCCCTTGCAGCTCCTCGTCTCTTCCATCGATTACAACGACTATGTGGGGCGCATCGGGATCGGACGTATCGAACGCGGCGTGGCACGCCACGGCGCGGAAGTCACCGTCTGCAACTACAATCATAAGGACGTACGCGTCCCCGGCAAGCTCGTCAATCTCTATGAGATCGAAGGGCTGGAACGCGTTCCCTGCGAGGAGGCCAAGGCGGGCGACATCGTCTGCTTTTCGGGCCTCGAAAAGATCAATATCGGCGATACGGTGTGCGGGACGGAATGCGTGGAGGCCGTTCCCTTCGTCAAAATCTCCGAACCCACCGTCGAGATGATCTTTTCCGTCAACGATTCTCCGTTTGCGGGGAAAGAAGGCAAGTTTGTCACGACGCGGCACCTGCGCGAAAGGCTCTACCGCGAGCTGTTGCGCGACGTTTCGCTCCGCGTCGAGGATACCGACAGTGCCGATTCCTTCCGCGTGAGTGGCCGTGGAGAGATGCACCTCTCCATTCTCATCGAGACCATGCGCCGCGAGGGATATGAATTTCAGGTAAGTTCGCCCAAGGTCCTCTATAAGGAGATCGACGGGCAGAGATATGAACCCGTCGAACGGCTGATCGTCGACGTGCCCGAGAGCGCGACGGGCGCAGTCTTTGAGAAGATGGGGACGCGCAAGGGCGAACTCGTGCATATGAGCGCGGTCGGATCGCGCATGCGCCTCGAATTTTTGATCCCCGCGCGCGGACTGTTCGGCTATAAGAGCGAATTTTTGACGGATACGAAGGGCGAGGGCGTCATGAGCTCGGTTTTCTTCGAATATCAGCCCTACAAGGGCGAGGTCCAGCGAAAGCTCACGGGCTCGCTCGTCGCCTTTGAAACGGGGGAAGCCGTTACCTACGGGCTCTTCAACGCGCAGGGAAGGGGAATGCTCTTTATCGGTCCCGGAACGAGCGTCTATGAGGGAATGGTGATCGGCGTCTCGCCGAAGGGGGAGGATATCAATGTCAACGTCTGCAAGACGAAGCATCTCACCAATACCCGCTCTTCCTCGTCGGACGAAGCGCTCCGCCTCATCACGCCCAAGAAACTTTCCTTGGAGGAAGCGCTCGAATACATCGGCGATGACGAGCTTTTGGA
>CANQOT010000002.1 GCA_947625555.1 uncultured Clostridia bacterium
CATTATCTCCAATTGAGGTCACACCGTCGGGGATCTTTAACTCTCCCGTCAGTCCGCTACAACCGCTGAATGCCTTATATCCAATCGTGGTCATGCTATCGGGGATCTTTAACTCTCCCGTCAGTCCGCTACAACCCTCGAACGTAAACCACCCAATCTCGGTCACGCCGTCGGGGATCTTTAACTCTCCCGTCAGTCCGCTACACCCCTCGAACGCAGACCAACCAATCTCGGTCACGCCGTCGGGGATCTTTAATTCTCCCGTCAGTCCGCTACACCCCTCGAACGCAGACCAACCAATCGAGGTCACGCTTGCGGGAATCGTAATGTCTGTAAGCGAACTGCAATTATAGAACGCACCTCCTCCAATCTCGGTCACAGGAAGTCCTTTGTAGAAATTTGGGATCGAGATTTTTGTATCCTCGCAAGTATCTTCGCGGCCTGTAACGACGTACCCGTCGCCGCGCCGATTCAATTCATATTTGACATGAAGTGCGTCGGTATATGTGATCCCATCCTCTATATAGCCACAACGGGAGCAAACGCTATATGCGGCATATCCACTCTCCGCGCAGGTCGCCTCTTTGGCAGGGACTTCTTGCATTTCGTGCCCAAGCTTTTCTTGCAACGTAGATTGAAGGTGAACATCACCTTCTTCATCTTGGAAATCTAATTCGCAACGGTTGCAATGCCAATGTGCGATAATCCCGTCCTCCGTGCAAGTTGCCTCAACCGCTTCGACCTCTTGCATATCGTGCCCGAGCTTTGTGCCCGTTTTTGTACGTGTCTCTCCCGTTTCGCCGCAAGCACAGTGTTCCGTCTCCGTACCGTCCGCAGTACAAGTTGCGTCGTCATTATAGACCCAAGTAAAGCTATGCGTGTGTTCGGGGGTGTCGGGACCGTCGTTGTCCTTGGTCTTTCCGCAAGCCGTAAGGCCGAAGGCCAGGCAAAGTGCGCTTACAAGTGCAAGCAAGATGAGCAAAAACTTTTTCTTCATAGGATCTTCTCTCCTTGTTTTGAATGAAAACCATTCGAGTTGCCTATATTATAGTCATAAATATGACTATTGTCAAGGATATGACATGATTTTATAATAATTTTATGATAAGCTATGCACCGTTTTGGAGAACGCTGAAAGCGCGCGGGGAGACGACTTATTCACTCATTTACAAGCACGGGATCAGCAGTGCGACCATCGACCGCATGAAAAAGGGTGGCGGGATCAGCACCGCCAAATTAAACGATTTCTGTCAAATTTTGCATTGCAGGGTAGAAGATCTTATCGAATATGTGGAAAATTGAACCGCCTGCGGGAGAAGCCTCCCGCGGGCAATTTTTTTGCGATTTATGATTGGAAAATATGGGCTGAAAAAATTAAAATTCGATGTGTTCGACGTCGTCGCGGGAGGAACGGCGGTAGAAAATGGCCTTGCGGCCGATGACGGCGACGGGCTCGGCATGGAGAAGGTCGGCAATGTTTTCGGCGAGGTTGTCCCCGTCCTCCCCCGCCGTGGGCAGAAGGGTCACTTTGATGAGTTCGCGGGCTTCAAGGGCGTCGGAAAGGGACTTTATGAGGTTTTCGGAAACGCCCTCCTTGCCCACCTGCATGACGGGTTTTTGGGTGGAAGCAAGCGATTTCAGATGTGCGCGTTGTTTGGAAGTAAGCATAATAATCTCCTTATGATTGAATGGCTCCTCCGTGGGAGGAGCTGTCACGCACAAGCGTGACTGAGGTGGGGCGTGTTCTGAATTCGTACCCACCCCCTACCCCCTCCTCGGGAGGGGGCACATCGAGGGCGCCCGAAAGGGTTATACATATTCAAATTCGACGTCGCCGACGATGACGGTGTCGCCGGGGGTGCAGCCCATCTTTTCGAGCTCCTTAAAGACGCCCCGCAGTTTGAGCACGCGCTGGAAGTAATTCATGCTCTCGGGGTTGTTCAAGACGACGTTGCGGCATAGCATGTCCACAAGTCCCCCCACCACAACGAAGGCGTTGTTCTCATCGACGAAGATCTCGAACTGCGTGTTATCCGCCTCTTCAAAGACGAAATCGTCGGCGGGAATGCGCTCCGCGGGGGGAAGGGTTTGCAAGCGTTCGAAGAGGGCGCGCACAAGCTCTTCCTTCCCCGTGCCGTTGATGGCGGCGATCTCGAAAATCTCGTACTTTTTGCCGTACTTCTTTTTGAACTTCTTGATATTTTCCTCCGCACCGAAGATGTCGCACTTATTCAGGGCGACGATCTGGGGAAGGGCGGCGAGCTTTTCGGAATAGGATGCAAGTTCTTCGTTTATGATTTTGAAATCTTCGAGCGGGTCCCTGCCCTCGACGCCCGAAATATCCACGACGTGGCACAGAAGGCGGGTCCTTTCGATGTGACGCAGAAAGTCGTGCCCCAGCCCCGCGCCCTCCGCCGCGCCCTCGATGAGTCCGGGGATGTCGGCCGCGATAAAGCTCTCGTCGAAGTACTTCACCACGCCCAAATTGGGGGACAGGGTGGTGAAATGGTAATCGGCGATCTTGGGTTTGGCCGCCGAAATTTTGGAAAGCAGAGTGCTCTTCCCCACGTTGGGGAAGCCGACAAGGCCGACGTCGGCGATGACCTTCATCTCGAGGATCACCATGTGCGGTTCGGTGAGGACGCCCTTCTGCGCGAAATCGGGCGCATGGCGGCGCGCGGTGGTGAAGCGGACGTTCCCCTTCCCCCCTCTTCCGCCGTGCAAAATGGTGACGCGCTCGCCGTCTTCAAAGACGTCTGCGAGCACTTTGCCCGTATCCATGTCGCGGATCAGGGTGCCGCAAGGGACTTTGATGAGGAGGTCCTCGCCACTCTTTCCCGTGCATTGGTTGGAGCCGCCGCGGGCGCCGTCCTCGGCAAAATATTTGGCGGTGTAGCGGAAGGAGAGCAGATCGTGCATGTTCTTATCGCCGACAAAGACGATGTTGCCGCCGTCTCCCCCGTCCCCCCCGTCGGGGCCGCATGCGGGCTTGCCCTTGTAGGCCTTGAAGGAATTCATCCCGTCGCCGCCGTTGCCCGCCTTTAATTTGATTTTGACCTTATCGGTAAAGCCGTTCGTTGCCATGCAAAGAGTATAGCAAATTTTTTCGCGCTTTGCAATCGTTTTTGGGAAGGACGCCCCTCTGCTGCGGGAAATCTTTTGCCTGCGAAAAGAATTTTTTCGTATTCCGTTGCAATTTTCCCCCTTGTTGTGTTATACTGAATGTGCCACACAATTTCATAAATTTTCGCGAATGGACTACACTGGCATTTGGTGTATCCTTATTTTCCATTCGCGGAGAAATTGTGTGGCAACAATGACGGGATACTCAATGCGGGCGTTCCATCATTGGAATGCCCTTATTTTTTTGCCCGCAAATATTTTTACAAGGAGTTGTTTTATGAAAAAAGCACTTTGGACGGCTGTTCTTTCTTTGGCCGCCTGCCTGTCTCTCGGGTGCGGTCTTGGCGCTTGCGCAAAGACAAAAGACCCTGCCGAACACACCCACACCTACGACGCGTGGGACTACGACGAGACGCAACACTGGAAGTACTGCGACGACCACGGCGCCGACAAGTCCAACATCGATCAGGCGACCCGTGCGCCCCACGACTTTTCGAGCGGCGACTGCGTCTGCGGCGCAAAAAAGCCTGTCGAACAGCACACGCACGAATACACTAAATGGCAGTACGATGAAATATGGCACTGGCAGGTCTGTCCCGACGACGACACGCCCGATCCCGCAGGAAAGAGCGTACACGAATTTGTAAACGGCGAGTGCGAATGCGGCGCAAAAGAACCCGTCAGCAACTTGGCTTTCGAACTCGACGAGGCAACGAATACTTATACCGTCGTAGGACTTGGAGAGGAGACGGCGACGGAGATCGTTGTTCCCGCATTTTATCAAGGAAAGTTGGTTACGAAAATCGGCGCGAAGGCTTTTTATGTGAATAACGGAACGGACGCAACGATTACGAGTGTGACACTGCCCGAAAGCGTGACAGAAGTTGGAGACAATGCGTTCACCCACTGCACCACGCTCAAAGAGATCAATTTGGAACACGTCGAGATCGTCGGACAATCCGCTTTTTGGGACGTGGGGCTGACAAGAGCCGACCTCTCCTCCGCAACCTCCATCAAGGAGTATTCGTTTTATGGGAACGGCGAACTTTCCAATGTGATCCTCGGTGAAGCGTTGAAAACGATCGCAGATAATGCGTTCACCCACTGCACCGCGCTCAAAGAGATCAATCTCGAACATGTTGAGATCGTCGGGCAATCGGCTTTTTGGGACGTGGGGATCGTCAAGGCCGACCTCTCCTCCGCCACTTCCATTATGGCAAATGCATTTTACGCAGACGGCGAACTTGGCGAGGTGATCCTCGGCGATGCGTTGCAGACAATTGGAGAATCGGCTTTTTGCAAATGTACCGCGCTCCAACGGCTGACGTTATGCGACGGGGTGACCGTCGGGGATAGTGCATTTTATGGCTGTACGGCGCTCTCTTATCTCTCCTTCGGGCCCGTTCTCCGCGTCGAAGCAGATGCGGATGACGGCTTATATTCCAATTTCTACAATATCGCCACGGAGGCCGAGATCCATTTCAACGGGACTTTTGAAGAATGGTGTGCACTCGACGGCAACCTTTTCCGCGGCGGGCTCATGCGCAATGAAAAATATTACAATTCGGGCGCGAGCAGCCTGAATACCAATGTATCGCGGACGTTGTACTTCGGCGGGAATAAATTTGAAGGCGCGCTCACGATCCCGCAAGGCGTGGAGAAGATCCCCGCATTTGCCTTTCTGAATACGCGTTCCATCACCTCGCTCACCATTCCGAAGAGCGTGAAAACGATCGAAGAAGGAGCGTTCGAGCAGGTTTCCGTCGTGGATACACTGCCCGTCATCTATCAAGGGACGCTCGCCGAATTTTGCAGTATGGAAGAAGCGTGGCTCGTGCGGTGCGCCAACTATGCCGAATATACCGTGAACGGCGTAAAGCTCACGGGCGAGCTTGCAATCCCGGAAGGGGTAGAAACTATCCCCGCGGGGGCGTTCTATTCCGTAAAAGGGGTAACATCTGTCTCCATTCCCACAAGCGTAAAGACCTTCGGCATATATGCGCTTTTTGCGCTCGAGATCTCCGAACTCAATTACGCCGGCACATCACGCGAATGGAATTCGATCGATCTTGGGAAGTACTCACAGGGGATCAGCTATTGCGGGATCCCGGGCGGAACAGACATTATGGGACGCCCTTGTGCCGTGTTCACGAGAAAGATGTCCGACGGGACGCAGGTAACATGCAATCAAAGCGAATTTCAAAGATAAAGAACAATGTAATTTGAAATAAGGCAATTTTCGAAAGGACCGCCGAGGTGGGTACCATGTCCGCCTTCGGCGGTTTTGTTTCGTGTAAAAGCCTTCCCCCCCTCGGGGGGAAGGTGGCACGGCGTAGCCGTGACGAATGAGGGGCAATAAGGAATACCTTTTGGAAACCAACCCTCATCAGTCACCTACGGTGACAGCTTCCCCCTTTGAATGGGGGAAGCCTTGCGGACTGCGTATGAAGGGATCCTTCGCTGCGCTCAGGATGACGCGGTTCCCATGGAGACGGTTTGACCCCCTCTCGGAATGAGGGGCCGGGGTGAGAATTTACTTTTCCTTGCTTAAAATAAATTGCTTTGTGTTACAATATATATGAGGTGTGATATGTATTCATATTTTCTCTTCCTTCTGATCCTCATTCCGTTCATGGCGCTCTCGGCATATGCGAGTGCGAAGGTGCACACGACCTTTGCAAAATACGACCGTGTGCCCAACTCTTCCCGCATGACGGGCTACGATACCGCCGTGCGGCTCATGCGAAGCCGCGGCGTCAATGATATTTCCGTCGGCAGGGTGCGCGGGTCGCTTTCCGACCACTACAACCCCGCAAAGAAAATCGTCAACCTCTCGGAGAGCACCTACGGGTCGGCCTCCGTCGCGGCCGTCGCGGTGGCGGCGCACGAAGTGGGGCATGTGATGCAGAAGAAACGGGGGTACGTTCCCTATAAGATCCGCAACGTCCTCGTGCCCATTGCGAACATCGGCTCGCGGCTTGCCCTTCCCCTCATCCTTATCGGCATCCTGCTCGACGTCCTCTATCTTTCGGCGGACTTCACGGTCGGGCGCATTTTCATGTATGTGGGGATCGGGCTATACAGCGCGTCCGTCCTCTTCATGCTCGTGACGCTCCCCGTGGAATTCAACGCCTCCCGCCGTGCAAAGAAGATGCTTTTAGAGGACGGCATTCTGCAAAAGGACGAGGCCGTCGGCGTGAGAAAAGTGCTCTCCGCGGCGGCGATGACCTATGTCGCCTCGATGCTCATCTCCCTCATCTACTTTTTGCGGATCCTCGTCATCGTCCTCGCCAACACGCGCAGAAGAAATTGACATCAATATAGAAGCGCCGCGGGCGGCAAATTGCCGCCCGCGGCTTATTTTAACGTTTTCTCGCCTTGCCTGAAAAGACGGGCTTTTCCAAGATGCCCGAGGAGACCGTCTCCTTCTCGCGGGGCGGGTCTTTGAGGGCTTCCTCGATGAGGGATAAAAGAAAGTACTTGTTTTCGGTGAGGCTTTTGCCGAAGAGGTAGCAGGAGAGCGACCCCGGCACGGTGTTGAGCTCGTTAAAATAGACGGCGCCCTCCGCAACGAGGAAGTCCGCACGGACCACGCCGCGGCCGCCGAGCGCATCGTAAATCTGCTTTGTGTAGGCACAAATCTTTTCGGCGATCTCCTCGGGAAGGTCGGCGGGCATTTGGCTGTGCCGCCCCGCTTGGGGCTCGTATTTCTCCGAAAAGGTGAGGATCTCCTCATCGGAAAAGACCTCTTCGAGGGGGGAAAGCGCGATCTCGCCCCCCACCCTGCATGCGGCGCAGTTGATATCGCGCTTGTTTTTGAGATATTCCTCGACGAGGGCGGCGCGGTCGAGGCGGAAGGCGAGCTCCAACGCGCTTACAAGCTCCCCTTCGTCCCTTGCGACCTTGATGCCGATGCTCGATCCCAGCTTTGCGGGCTTTACGATGAGCGGATAGCCGAAGTTTGCCGCTTCTTTTAAGATCTCTTCCCGCTTTTCCCACCCCTTTTCGGTGACGGAAAAGCCGCCAATCGTGGGAACGCCGAGCCCCTTCGCCATGAGCTTTGTAAGCGTTTTATCCATGCCGATCGCGGACATGGGTGCCTCGGGCGACGCCGAGTTGATCTTGTAATATGTAAGAAGGGCGGAGAGCGTGCCGTCCTCGCCAAATCCTCCATGGCAGCAGTTGAGGGCGCAGTCGACGGGAGATAGGAGCCTCGCGCGCTTCTCGCGAAGAAGGCACCCTCTTCCGAGGCGGACGGGCGTCTCCTTGATGCTTGCCCCCTTGCGGAAGTCGGCGGGACTTCGATATTCCCCCGTCACCATTCCCCCCTCGGGGCGCAGATAGACGGGAATGACGCGGTACTCGCTCCCCCTGAGGAGGTTGACGGCGAGAAGGCCCGTGATGACGGAGATCTCGCGCTCGTTGGAGTTCCCGCCGAAGAACACGGCGATATTTTTTTGCATAAAAAATCACCTCCGAGAAATTTTTTTCCTCTTTGGTGAAGGGCGAATTTCGCAAAGATCAAAGATATTTATCGGGCAGGTCGTTCAAAAAGAGGACGGCGTCGCCCTCTGAGAGCTTTTCCGCAAGGATCTCCTGCGCCTTTTTGAGGGTGGGCACGACGGTGAGAAGCGTATCGTCGCCGCCCGCGTCGAGGTACCCCTTGCGCACGGCGAGGATAAGCGTCTCCCCGACGAGGATGACGCCGTCGAGCCCGACGAAGGTCGCCCCGAGCGAGGCGTTTTCCTTCTCTTCGAGCTCGCCGAGCTCCACGAGCCCGGGCGTAACGACGTACTTCTTCCCCTCAAAGAGTTTCAACGTCTCCACGGCGTCGTGTGCGCCGAGCACGTTGGAATTGTAGGAATCGTCCAAAATGTGCAGGCCGTTCTTCTCCCACAGTTCGAGACGGTGCGGAACGGGCGTTATGGCAGGGAGCGCGGCCGCGATCTCCTCCCCCGTCATGCCGAGGGAGAAACAAAGCGCGGCGGCGAGGGCGATATCCTCGGCCGCATGCCGACCCAAAAGGCCTACGTGCACGCGCGCCGTGTGTTCTTTGAGGCGCAGGTCGAAATCCGTCCCCTGCGGCGTGCAGACGATGTTTTCCGCCGCAAAATCCCTGCCTTCGAGGAGGGAATTTTCCCGCGCAAGGCCGCTCGCCGTCGCGCCGATGACGGAATGCTTCGCATAGCGCGCGAGGACGCCTTTTTCCCGCGCGATGGCGGCAATGCTGCCGAACGTTTCGAGGTGCTGGGCGCAAATTCCCGTGACGACGGCGTATTCGGGGCATACCATGTCGCAGAGCTCGGCGATATCTCCCGTCTGGCGCGCCCCCATTTCGGCGAGGAAAATGTCGCAGTCGAGCCCCCCTTTCGAGACGCAACGCGCGATGCCGAGGGGGGTGTTGAAGGAGGCAGGGGTCGCGATGACCCTGTACTTTTGGGAGAGAATGGCGCTCGCGAAATGCTTGACGCTCGTCTTGCCGAAGGAGCCCGTGATGCCCACCTTGATGCAGGGGCTCTCCGCGAGCATCTTCTTCGCGCGTTTCAAAAATTTGCGGCTGTGCGGGACTTCGTAGCTCTTCAAAGCAAAGTTTGCCGCCGCCAAAAGGGCGGGCATCGCAAAGGGCATGAGCGAGAACGGCACCCCGCGCAGGAGCGCATGGGCGATCCTGCCCCCGATGGCGTCTGCCGCAAAATACAGCCCCACCCCCGCGCCGAAGAGGACGGCGGCGACGAGGAGAAAGAGCCCCCCATACAGGCGTTTGCCCCTGTTCGTGAACTTAAACGGCACTTTGAGCGCAAAGCGGAAGGAATAGGCAAAGAGCACGCAGATGCCCACATACCCCGCCGTCGCGACGAGAAGGGAGAGTTCCACCCCCGCAAACGAGAAGCAAAGCGCAAGCAGCGCCGTTACAAGAATGAGCGCGATCGAAAGGAGAGAGTACCTTCTGCGCAGAATGTTCCCCTTTTTGTAGAACCAGCGCACCGTCGAGCGGCCGCTGTACCCCTCCTGTTGCAGAATGCCGAGAAGAGGGAGCGCCGTGGGGAGCAAGAGGCATGCGATGGCGATCGCATGGGCCGCGATGATGAGATAGATTTCATAAGTCAGCATGGTAAAATTCCTCCACGGCAAGCGATACTTCGAGCGGACTCTCGAGGTGGACGAAGTGGCCGCAACCGCCGATTTCGACGAGCCGCGAGCCCTTCACCGAGGCGTGTAAAATTTCTACGGAAGATAGGGGCGTCTCCTTATCCTCCGTTCCGTTGAGAAAGAGGACGGGGCGGGCGATCCTTTTCGCATCCTCCCGCAAGTCCTCGTTGACGATCTTCTTATAGCTCTCCCGCATGACGGGGGAAAGCGTCCTGTATTCGGAACTGCCGAAATGCGCTTCGGCGTACTTCGGCGCGATCTTTTTGACGAGACGATAGGTCTTGACGCGTAGCCGGTAGGAAAGGCCCCGCTTGGGGACGATCCCCGCGCACCCGATGAGGGCGGCCCGATCGAAATAGTCCCCGCGGGATAGGATTTTGAGCGCGACCCTCCCCCCGAAGGAATGGGTAAGCACGAGCGGAAACTCTATTTTGAGCGCAGCGAGCGCGTCGAGCGTCCAGTCGGCATAGTCGCCGACGGAAAAGGGCCTTGTGAGCGCTTCCGCCCCACCCATGCCCGCGAAGTCGAGCGCAGTAACGCGGTAAGATCCCGAAAAATATTCGATCTGCGAGAAGAAACTTTCCTTATTCGAAAGGTACCCGTGCAACATCACGAGGTCGCGTCCCTCTCCCCGTTGCAGATAAGATAAACGCAATCAAAACTCCCTTGCCATGACGATGGCGTCCTCCCCGTCGGGATAGTAACGCGTGCGGCAGTAGAGCCCGCGGAAGCCGCATTTCAGGTAGAGGATCTGCGCGCTTGCGTTGGAGACGCGCACCTCCAAAAACACGCGCTTTGCGCCGTGCTCTTTGGCTATCGAAAGTAGATCGTCCATCACGGTCTTCCCCCTGCCGCAGCGGCGGTACATCTCGCTCACCGCGACAAGTTCGATCTCCGCCTCGTCGCAGACGACGCGCACCGCGCCGTAGGCAATGAGGGCGCCCTCTTCCTCCAAAAGCACGCCGTGAAAGCCCTCCGAGAGGAAGGAATCGGCGAGCATGCGGCGGTTCCATGGGTCGGAAAAGCACTCCTTTTCGAGGGCGGCGATCGCGTCGAGATCGTCCATTCTCCATGCGCGGCCCATCATCTCCCCTCCTCCGCATTGGATCTGCGAAGATACACTGCGGCAAGGGTATCGGGGCTTTGCGCCTCCCCCCCATGCAACCGACAGTAAGTAAGGAGCCCTTGGGTGGCGTCGACGGTCTCGGCGGGGTAGGGAATTTCCTCCGCGCAGAGAAGGGGCGCGCCCGCCTTTTGAGCGAGGGAGAGCACCTCTTCGGCGGGATAGTAGCCCGCCGCGAGCTCCGCCGCGCCGTATCCCTTCGCATAGAGATACCCGTGCCCGGCGTCGACGGCGGCGATCTTATCCTGCGCTCTTACAGCGTATGCGACGGCGTCGAACGAGGTGACGGGGAGGACCTTTTTCTCCGCCCCGAAGCACATCCCCTTGGCGGCCGAAATGCCGATCCGGATGCCCGTAAAGGATCCCGGGCCGACGACGCAGGCGAGAAAATCGCAATCGGAAAGCGCGAGAGAGGCCTCCGCGAGCGCCCGCTCGATCTCGGGAAAGAGCCGCACGGAATGCTGCATGGCGCACTCGCCGCCCAAAAGGGCAGTCTTGTCCCCGTTTTCGGCAACGACGGAGAGCCGCTTGCCACTCGTGTCGATCGCAAGAAACTTCAAAATTCTATCTCCCTTTCGCTGCCGTTCCCCGAGATTTTGATGCGCTTGCACCCCCCGGGAAGCAGGTCCTTGATATTTTCGCTCCATTCGACGATGCAGACGCCGCCCCGCTCAAAGTAGTCCGAAAGCCCGAGGCCGAGGGCCTGCGCCTCGCTTGTCACGCGATAACAATCGAAGTGAAAGACGCGGCCGCCGTACTCGTTGACATAGGCATACGTGGGGCTCGTGACCTCGTCCCCTATACCCATGCCCGCGATGAGGCCCTTTGCAAGCACGGTCTTGCCCGCGCCCATCTCCCCTTCCAAGAGGACGACGTCGCCCGCCTTCAAGGTCGCCGCAAAGTCCTTCGCCCAGCGAAAAGTCTCCTCTTCCGAATGAGAAAGAAAAACAGCCATACACGGACATTATACCGCATATGGCTGATTTTGGCAAGAAAATTTTATTTGTTTTCTCGGGAGGCGGGCCCCTCTTTCTCCCCGTCGGACGGGGCGGACGCTTCGGGATAGGCGCGCTTTTTGGTCAGCTTTTCCGCCGTCATCTTGATGATGCGCGAGAGAGGCTTATAGATGAGGAACACGACGAGGCTCACCGCGACGCCCTTGATCGCATTGAAGGCGAGCACGAACCCCCATGCCCCCGCAAAGGCCGCGGCGGCGCCGCCGCCCATAAAGAAGGGGAAATTGATGTAGCGGTTGACTGGCAAGGACACCGAGATCTGCAAGGCGCAGGCGCACAGGAGGTACAGGGCGACCCACCATCTGCCCTTCTTGAAGCGGTAGACGATGGCGGGGATGATGACGTAGGCCGTCGACATCAGAAAGTTCGCGAGTTCCCCCACCCCGCCCGAAGAGGACTTCGCAAGGCACAAGAGCTCCTTCACGCCGATGGAAAAGACGGCCTCGACGGGGCCGAAGATGAAGCCCTCGATCATGAAAAAGACGTTGGCGAAGTCGAGCTTCAAGTAGGGCGCGGCGGGGAAAATGGGAAATTCGAGGAAGGTGACGACGAAGGCGAGCGCCGTGAAGAGCGCCATGTAGGCGATGTGCGTCGCCGAAAAGTGGTTCTTTAAGATCTGTTTTGTCTTGTCCTTCATAAGAATACCTCTGAAAATGATTTTCGGATATTCTTTGAAAAAGAAGCCCCGCAAAAAATGCGGGGCGAAATTTTACTACCATCTTTTCTCATCCGGACTATGACCGTCGGTACGGGAATTGCACCCGTTCGGGAAGCGACCGCTTCTTCGCAGACTATACTGCCGGTGGAGACTTTCACTCCGCCCCAAAGAATATTCGATTGCTTTTATTATACTACGGCTGCGTGCGGAATGCAACTCTTTTTACGCATTTTCCTGCGAGGCCGCGGGAAGGGTCTCTTCGCCCCTCTTTTCAGACGCTCATACCGGCGCCCGATCCCTTTTTCAGGCGAAGCTCTTCCTTCTTTTTGCGCTCGGCCTCCTTTTTGACACAATAGTTTTCCAACCTTTCGAGCTGTTCGGGCGAGGCGGCGCGCTTCCAATCCCCGATCGCCTCGGCGACGACCGCCCAATCCTCGGGATCTTTTGCCGCAAGCCCCCCATAGAAGGCGTCGGGCACGACAAACGTCGCCGATGCGCTTTGGAACTGCACGGTGAGATAGTCGCCGTCGCAAGATCCCGCAAGCCCTTCGCCCAAACTCTCGTGTTTGAGCTTCATGCCTACAAGCCTTTGCATTACACTTTCCTCCTTTGTTACTATCAAGAATATTGACTGCTTTAATTATACATATTTACACTATGTACGTCAAGTAATCAATAGAAAAAATATGTAGAAAAATTTTGTACATATTATAGAATAGTGATATGGATAAGGGATTTATCAAGGAACGCTATGCCGCGATACGGCTTGCGCACAATATCTCGGGCAGAAAGTTGAGCCTCGCACTCGGGCAGAGCACGGAGTACATCAACCAGATCGAAAACGGGAAGAGCCTCCCGTCGCTCGAGGGGCTCTTCAACTTCTGCGAATATTTTCATATCTCGCTCGCCGAGTTTTTCGAAGAGGATTTCCGCTATCCCGTCCAATACAAGCGGATCATCCACGAGCTCAACCTGATGGATCCGATGGAGATCGAACAGGTCTACGGGCTCCTGAAACTCATCAACCGCACAAAATAAGGGAAAACGAAGGCCGCCCCCTTTCCGCATGCGAAAGGGGGCGGCCTTTTATTCGTTCCGCTTTCAGAGATTTTCCTCAAAGAAGGCGCGGAGCTGTTCTTCGGGAAGATAGCCAAGATTGTGCGTCTTAACCGCTCCGTCCGCGAAGATGAAGATGTCGGGAATGGAGAAGATACCGAGCGAGGCCGCGAGGTCGCCGTTGTCGTCGACGTTGACCTTCACGAACTGCGCCCTTTCCCCGAACTCTTCGGAGAGTTTTTCGACGACGGGACCGAGCATGCGGCAGGGACCGCACCAGCTCGCCCAAAAGTCGCAAACGACCGTTTTTCCCGACGAGACGAGCTCATCGAGCTCATGACCGGAAACTTCTTTCACCATTTTCGTTTACCCTACCTTTTTTGATATATTGTGCAAGTTTATCGAAATCCACGCTCTCGGAGCGGGAAGTTTTCATATCCTTGACCTGCGCCCTGCCGAGGGCAAGTTCCTCTTCGCCGATGACGGCGACGAAGCGCGCCCCGATTTTATCCGCATACTTGAACTGCGCTTTGAGCGAACGCTGCATGAGGTCGCACTCGCAGGAGATCTGCTCCGCGCGAAGTTTTTGGGCGAGGAGAAAGGCCTCCGCGCGCGAACGTTCGTCCATCCCCGCGAGGTAGCACTTCACATGGCGGGGCTTGCTCTTTTCCGCCCCTTCCGCCTCCATCACCATGATGAGCCGCTCGATCCCCATGCCGAACCCGATCGCGGGAGTGGGCTTTGCACCGAGCTGGGAGAGGAGGCCGTCGTACCTGCCTCCGCCGAGCACCGTCCCCTGCGCGCCCGCCGCATCCGAGACAAATTCGAACACCGTGCGGGTGTAGTAGTCGAGCCCGCGCACGATGGAGGGATCGACGACGAATTTCACCTTCGCCATTGCGAGAAGGTCCTTGACCTGCCCGAAGTGGTCGCGGCAGTCGTGGCAGAGATAATCGAGCATGCTCGGCGCGCCCGCAGTGAACTGCTTGCACTTCTCGTTCTTGCAGTCGAGAATGCGGAGCGGGTTCTTCTCGAAGCGGGTACGGCAATCCTCGCACATCTCCCCGAGATGGGGACGGAAGTAATTTTTGAGCGCTTCGTGGTAGTCCGCGCGGCAATGGGGACAGCCGATGGAATTGATGCGGAGGGATACGCGTTGCAGGCCGAAATTTTTGAGGAGAGCATTCGCGAAACAGATCACCTCGGCGTCGGCCGCGGGCGAATCGGCGCCGTAGAGCTCCGCACCGAATTGGTGGAACTCGCGCAGCCGTCCGGCCTGCGGACGCTCGTAGCGGTAGGCGGAACAGATGTAATACGCCTTGAAGGGCAGGGGCTCGCTCGCCAGACCGTTCTCGATGAAAGCGCGCGCGACGCCCGCCGTGCCCTCGGGACGGAGCGTGATGGAGCGGTTCCCCTTATCGAGGAAGGTGTACATCTCCTTGGAGACGATATCCGAAGTCTCCCCCACCCCGCGGGAAAAGAGCTCGGTATGCTCAAAGACGGGCGTTCTGATCTCCTCGTAGCCGTACCGCGCCGCCTCGGTGCGCGCCTTCCGCTCGATGCTCTGCCAAATGTGTGCCTGCGAGGGCAAAACGTCCTTGCAGCCCTTGGGGATCTGGATCATGTTTTTTCTCCTTGGGAAATTAGTGGTTAGGGGTCAGTGGTTAGAGAAAAACGTCATTTTAAGGCGAAACGGCCATACCATGTCCGAAACAGCCCTTCTCCGAAGAATCCCGTTACTGAAAACCCGGACTTCGTACTTCGGGATCCTTCGAGGATGGGCTCGCGGTTTTCATTAGCCCTATCGGCTCAGGATGACGCGATTACCTTACAACACGTACTTTTTGAGGTTCCGGTCTTTCGTCATGTTTTTGAGATGCTCTTCGACGTAGGCGCGGTTGATCTCCACCGTGACGACGGGGTAATCGCCGCCGCCCGCGTTGAAGGAGATATCCTCCAAGAGGTATTCCATGACGGTGTGCAATCTCCTCGCGCCGATGTCCTCGCTCGTCAGGTTGATCTCCTCCGAGATCTCGGCGATGGCCTCGATGGCGTCGGGGGTGAACTTCAAATCGATGTTGTCGACGGCGAGAAGGACGGCGTACTGCTGCGTGAGGGAGTGTTCGGTGCTCGTCAGGATCTGCACGAAGTCCTCTTTCGTGAGCGATTTGAGCTCCACCGAGACGGGGAAACGCCCTTGAAGCTCGGGAATAAGGTCCTCGATCTTGGAGACGTGGAAGGCGCCCGCGGCGATGAAGAGCATGTAGTCCGTTTTGACGGGACCGTACTTTGTCATCACCGTCGAGCCCTCGACGATGGGAAGAATGTCGCGCTGGACGCCCTCGCGGGAGACGTCGGCGCCGCTTGTATTGCCCTTGCCCGCGATCTTATCGATCTCGTCGATGAAGATGATGCCGTCGTTCTCGGCGCGGCGGAGGGCCTCTTCGGTGGCCGCATCGTCGTCGATGAGCTTTTCCGCCTCCTCCTCGGTGAAGAGCTTCATCGCCTCCTTCACCGTGAGTTTGCGCTTCTTGCGCTTGGGGGGGAGCATCTCGCCGAAGATGGAGCCGAGGTTGATGGCCGCCCCGCCCGGGACGAGTTCCATCGTTTTGAGCTCATCCTTGACGTCGGCCTCGATGACCGTCTTATCGAACTCCCCCTTTTGGAGGGAGGCGAGCAGGTTGTCCTCGAAGATCTTGCGGTCGAGCTCGCCGCGGTCGTTCTTTTTGAGTTCGGCGAGGATCTTCACCATGTGCTGTTCGGCGGCCCGCGTCGCTTTCTCGTTGACTTCGGCCGTCTTTTCCTCCTTCACGAGGCGGATGGCGCATTCCACGAGGTCGCGCACCATGCCCTCGACGTCCTTGCCGACGTAGCCCACTTCGGTGTACTTCGTCGCCTCCACCTTGATGAAGGGAGCCTTGACGAGCTTTGCGAGGCGGCGTGCGATCTCCGTCTTGCCGACGCCCGTGGGGCCCTTCATGATGATGTTCTTGGGGGTGATCTCCTCGCGCAGGTCGGGCGAAAGCTGCGCCCTCCTGTAACGGTTGCGCAGGGCGATGGCGACGGCCTTTTTGGCCTCGTCCTGCCCGATGATGTGCTTATTGAGTTCGTTTACGATCTGTTTGGGGGAAAGATCCATCAAACCACCTCACATATGATATGGTCGTTCGTGTAGACACAAATTTCGCTGGCGATTTTAAGGGATTTCCTCGCGATCTCCTCTGCGGAAAAATCGGTATTCTGCGCGAGGGCGCGGGCGGCCGCCAAGGCGTAGTTCCCGCCGCTTCCGATGGCGCAGATGCCCTCGTCGGGCTCGATGACCTCCCCCGTTCCCGAGAGAATGAGCAAGGTATCCTTATCCGCGGTGATCATCATCGCGTCGAGCTTCCTGCCGATCTGGTCGCTCCGCCAAAGGTCTGCAAGTTCCACCGCCGACCGCATGAGGTTGCCCGCAAACTTATTGAGCATGCCCTCGAAGCGCTCGGAGAGCGAAAAGGCGTCGGTGACCGACCCCGCAAAGCCCAAAATGACTTTGCCGCCGTAGATCCTCCGCACCTTGATCGCCGTGTTCTTGAAAACGACGTGCTCGCCCATCGTGACCTGCCCGTCGCCCGCGATCGCCGTGACGCCGCCGCGCTTGACCGCGCAGATCGTTGTTCCGTGAAATTCTATCATAGTTCCTCCGCTACATGATGGCGTTATACTTTTATTTACCCGAGATATTCCCGTTTGAAACGCCCGATATCGCAAAGGGCGCGTTCGGCGAGAAGTTTGCGCCGCTCCTTTTTATCGCGCACGCCCTCGTAGCCCCCTTCCAAAATGCCGTAGTTGGCGTTCATGGGCTGGAAATCCTTGTTCTCGGCCGCGATATAGCGCGAAAGGGCGCCGATGACCGTGGTTGCCGCGGGGACGATGGAGGGCTTTTTGCGCAGTCTGTTCAAGACATGGTACCCGCAAAGAAGCCCGCTCGCCGCACTTTCGACATATCCCTCGACGCCCGTGATCTGCCCCGCGAAGAAGAGATCGGGGCTGCCCTTCACCGAAAAATCGGCGTTGAGACATCGGGGGGATTCGAGATATGTATTGCGGTGCATCACGCCGTAGCGTTCGAATTCGGCCTCTTTGAGGGCGGGGATCATGGAAAAGACCCGCTTCTGCTCGCCGAATTTGAGGTTGGTCTGGCACCCGACGAGGTTGTAGCTCGTTCCCTCCGCATTTTCCTTGCGAAGTTGCAATACGGCGTAGGGGCGCGTCCCCTCCCAATCGAGGCCGACGGGCTTGAAGGGGCCGAAGCGCAGGGTGTCCATCCCCCGCGCCGCCATCACTTCGACGGGCATGCAGCCCTCGAATACGTCGCTCTTTTCGAAATCGCGCAACACGGCGCGCTCGGCCGAGGTCAGGGCGCGAACGAACCCCTCGTATTCCTCCCGCGTCAGGGGGCAGTTGAGGTAGTCCCCCGTCCCCTTGCCGTAGCGGTCCTGCGTGAAGGCGCGGCCCATGTCGATGCTCTCGGCCGAGACGACGGGCGCGGAAGCATCGAAGAAGTGCAGGACGCCGAATTTTTCTTCGATGGCCTTATAGAGCTTCCCCTGCGTGAGCGGGCCCGTCGCGATGATGCCGCTTTCGGGCAGGGCTTCGACTTCCTCGCTCACCACCTCGATGTCGGGGTGGTCGCGCAGATGTTCGTCCACATAGGCGGAAAAGCGTTCCCGGTCGACTGCGAGCGCGCCGCCCGCAGGCACGCGGCTCTCCGCGGCCGCCGCCATCGTGAGCGAGCCCAAAACGCGCATCTCCTCTTTGAGGAGACCGCACGCGTTGCCGTACACGTCGTCGCTCTTCAAGGAATTGGAACAGACGAGCTCGCAAAACTTCGCGCTCTGATGCGCGGGGGTGAGCTTGGGTTTCATATCGACGAGCACGACTTTCACGCCGTGCTCGGCCAAAAAGTAGGCCGCCTCGCTCCCCGCGAGGCCCGCGCCGACGATGGTTACTTCCTTCACTCCGTTTTTGCCGCTCCCTTGGCCTTTCGCTCGGCGGGCACCTTATAGGCGCAATCCTTGTTCGAACAGCGGATGTTGCCCCGCGCCGTCCTGACGAGGGCGGAGGCGCACTGCGGGCATTTTTCGCCCGTGGGTTCATCCCAGCTCATGAATTTGCAATCGGGGTAACCGCTGCATCCGAAATACGTCTTGCCCGTGCGCGTTTTCAGCTTGCGCGTGGGCTTGCCGCAGTCGGGGCAGACGCCCGCGTACACCTCTTCCTTCTTCTCCTCCTCGACGGGGAGGGTGGAACGGCACGCGGGGTAGTTGGGGCAGGCGAGGAATTTGCCGTATTTCCCGCTCTTGACGACCATCATCGCGCCGCACTTGGGGCAGGGGGTGGAGGAGATCTCCATCTCCCCTTCGCTGACGATGTTGGAACATGCGGGGTAGTTGGTGCAGGCGAGGTACTTCCCGTATTTGCCCATCTTGCGCACCATGGGGTGGCCGCACTTCTCGCAAATGACGTCGGTGAGCTCGTCGCCGTCGGTGCCCGCAAAGCGGAGCTGCTGCTCGAAGGGCGGGTAGAACTCCGCGATGATGGAATGCCAATCCTTGCCGCCGTCCTCGATCTCGTCGAGCTTTTCTTCCATGTCGGCGGTAAAGCCAACGTCCATGATGTCGGTGAAGTATTTGACGAGCATATCCGTGATGCGGTATGCGATCTCGGTGGGCTTCATGTATTTGCCCTCCTTCTCCACATACTTGCGCTTGGTGAGCACGGAGATGATGGAAGCGTACGTCGACGGTCTGCCGATGCCCTTATCCTCCATCGCCTTGACGAGGGAAGCATCGGTATAGCGGATCGGGGGTTTGGTGAACTTTTGCTCCCCCGCGAGTTTGTTCGCGGTGAGCTCGACCCCTTCGGAGAGGGCGGGAAGGAGCTCCTTGGCCTCGTCCTCATCCTCCTTGCGGCTGTCGGCATAGATGACGGCGAAGCCCGCAAAGCGGAGGGCCCTGCCGCTCGCCTTCAAGGTATAGTTGCCGTTGGCGATCTCGATCTGCATGGAATCGTACTGCGCCTCGGCCATCTGCGAGGCGATGAAGCGCTCGTAGATGAGCTTGTAGACGTTGTAGTGCTTCCTGTCGAGGAGCTTTTTGACCGATTCGGGCGTGCGGGAGAGGTCGATGGGACGGATGGCCTCGTGCGCGTCCTGCGCCCCCTTCTTGGAGGCGTAATAGTTGGGCTTTTCGGGCAGATATTCGGAGCCGTATTTTTCCTTGATGTAGGCGAGCGCGGCCTGTTGCGCATCCTGCGAGACGCGGGTACTGTCGGTACGGATATAGGTCACGAACGCGACATGCCCCTCCCCTTCGAGGTCCATGCCCTCGTAGAGGTGCTGGGCCATGAGCATGGTCTCGGGGGCGGTCATGCCCAGCTTGTTGGAGGCGTCCTGTTGCAGGGTGGAAGTGGTGAAGGGTGCGGGCGCGTGAGACCGCGCGATCATCTTCTTCACCGAAGCGACGTGATATTTGCCCGCTTTGAGCGCCGCGAGGATGGCGTCTGCCTCCTCCTTGCTCGTGACCTTGATCTTCCGCTCTCCCCTCTTTTCGAGAAGAGCGCGGAAGGGGGCATACTCCTTGGAAAGATCTTGCAGTTCGGCCGCGATCGTCCAATATTCTTCGGGCTTGAAGGCCTCGATCTCCCGCTCGCGCTCGACGACGAGACGGAGGGCGACCGATTGCACCCTGCCCGCCGAGAGGCCGTTCCTGATCTTGTTGTTCAGAAGGGGCGAGAGCTTATAGCCGACGAGACGGTCCAACACCCGCCTTGCCTGTTGGGCGTCGACGAGGTTGACGTTGATCTTGCGCGGATGTTTGAGCGCATTCTCCACGGCCTTGGGGGAGATCTCGTTGAATTCTATCCTGTTTTCGCCGTCCTCGGGGAGGCCGAGCACCGTCTGCAAATGCCACGAGATGGCCTCACCCTCGCGGTCGGGGTCGGTCGCGAGGTACACTCTCGTCGCCCGACGCGCCTCTTCCGCGAGCCTCTTGATGGTCTCTTCCTTGCCGGGAGAGGTCACATACCGGGGTTCATAGCCCCGTTCGACGGAGACGCCGAGTTTCTTGGGCGGAAGGTCGCGGATGTGCCCGCCCGAAGCGTCTACACGGTATTTCCCTTTGAGATAACGGGAGATGGTTTTCGCCTTGCTCGGCGACTCAACGATGATAAGATCCATGCTTACTCCTTATGCCAAACGATATTGCTGTATTATTTTTCGGTAGTTTTTGATATTGTGTGCAAGCAGAACCACGCTTCTGCGCCGCACGCCCCAATTTGCACATTGATGTGCTTTTTGTTTTTATGAAACGCCTTTGGAGCCCGTCGTTCTTGATATTGTGTGCAAGCAGAACCACGCTTCTGCGCCGCACGCCCCAATTTGCACGTTATGTGCTTTTTGTTTTTATGAAACGCCTTTCGGGACCCGTTTATGTGAAACGGCATAGCCTATTCGCTCGTGAAATTTGTTTTTAGAAAACAAATTTCACGAAACGGTGTATTTGTTTCCTCCTGATTTTACGGCAACGCCCTTGATCTCCAAGGCGGACAGGACGGCCGAGGCCTCGTGGATCAGAAGTTCCGCCCGCTTGGCGATCTCGGCAAGGTGCATCTCGCCGCTCTCGCGCAGAATATCGAGGACGCGCCGTTCGGTGGCGTTCAGATCGACGGGGGCGGACGACGCGGGGGCCATCCCGTAGGCGGAGAGGATATCCTCGGCGCCCGTCGCGAGGTATGCCCCCTTCTTGATGAGGTCGTTGCACCCCTCGCCGCTCATGACGCCCACGTTATAGGGAAAGGCAAAGACGTCGCGGCCGTAATCGAGGGCACAGTTCGCGGTGATGAGCGCGCCGCTCCGCATGGCCGCCGAGAGCACGAGCACCCCCTCCGAAAGCCCCGCTAAAATGCGGTTGCGCGCATGGAAGGAATACTTCTTCGCGCTCTCGCCGAAGGGAAGTTCGGTGAGGATGAGCCCCGCCTGTTCGATGCGCGCCTTCACCGAGATATGCGCCGCGGGATAGCATTCGTCCAACCCGCAGGGGAGCACCGAGATGAGGTTGCCCGAGGGAAGCGCCCCCTCGATGGCGGCAAGGTCGCCGCCCTCCGCGAGCCCCGTGACGATGACGAACTTCTCCGAAAGTTCCGCCGAGACGGCCTTGCCCAACTTCTCCGCCCAAGGGGGCGTGATGCGGGAGCCGACAATGCAGAAGCGGCGCTTTGCGAGAAGGTCCCGCCTTCCCCTGCCGTAGAGGACGAGGGGCGGGAGGGAGATGGCCTTCAACGAATCGGGGTAGTCGTTTGCAAGAAGGGTGACGGCGAAGGCGTTCTGCTCTTCGAGGAGGGCGAGAAAGGCGTCCGCCTCCCGTTCGCGCGCCGCAGTATCGGCGCTGTACTTCTCCCCCGCGATGCCCGCGGCGGAAAAGTACTCCGTGCTCTCCATGAGCGCGGCGGGAGAGGGTGCGGCGCGCAAGAGCGCCACGCGCTCGCGATAATCCGTCCTTGTGCAGGCGCACAGCCATAGATACGCCCGTTCATCCTTCGTGTATGCCATAAAAGTTACCCGATCTTATCGAAGATACGGTAGGAGACGGCCTCGAACACATGCTTGGGCTGGATATCTTCGGAATAGTCGAGGTCCGCGATCGTGCGCGCAACTTTGATGATACGGGCGCGGGCACGGGCGGAAAGGTGCATCCTTTCGAAGGCGGAACGCAAGATCTCGTCGCCCTCGCGGGAAAGTTTGCAGTACTCGGCGATCTCCTTCTCCCCCATCTCGGCGTTGGTGAGGATGCCGCTCCCTTCGAAGCGGTTGCGCTGGATGCGGCGGGCCGCCTCGACGCGCTC
Source organism: uncultured Clostridia bacterium (assembly GCA_947625555.1). GTDB lineage: Bacteria > Bacillota > Clostridia > Christensenellales > Borkfalkiaceae > Gallimonas. The sequence goes on from CANQOT010000002.1 coordinate 22,010, forward strand.
CTTCACCGCCTCGGAGCTCTCCTGCTCCTCGTCCGAGGTGAGGTCGTCGTACTCGATATCGTCCACTTCCACTTGCAAATCGATCCTGTCGAGCAGGGGGCCCGAGATCTTCTTGCGGTACCTCCTGATCTCGGCGGGCGTGCACGAGCACGTGCGCTTGGAGGAGCCGTAATTGCCGCAGGGGCAGGGATTCATGCTCGCGCAGAGCATGAAGTTGGCGGGGAAGGTGAAGGTGCCGCCCGCGCGGGAGACGGTGATCTTCCCGTCCTCCAAGGGCTGGCGGAGCGCTTCGAGCGTGGAACGCTTATATTCGGGCAGTTCGTCTAAAAAGAGTACGCCGCCGTGTGCGAGCGAGATCTCGCCCGGGTGAACGACTTTATTGCCGCCGCCGCACATCGAGACGGTGGTCGCCGTGTGGTGCGGGGTGCGGAAGGGACGCTCCGTTACGATGCCCTCTTCGCCCAAAACGCCTGCGACGGAGTGGATCTTCGTGATTTCGAGCGCTTCCTCGAAGGTGAGGTCGGGCATGACGGTCGGAAGGCAGCGCGCGAGCATCGTCTTGCCCGTTCCGGGAGGGCCGCTCATGAGCATGTTATGCCCGCCCGCGACGGCGATCTCGAGCGCGCGCCGCGCCATCGGCTGACCCTTTACGAATTTGAGGTCGGCCGAGGTCCTCGTCCCCGCATGGGGCACGAACATGGCCGTCTCCAAGGGCTCGATGACGGAGACGCCGAGGAGGTGGTCGACGACCTCGGAGAGCGTCGCGGCGGGGTAGATCTCCGCGCCGCCCAAAAAGCGCGCTTCCTGCGAATTGCCCGCGGGGATGATGAAGCGGGAAAATCCGTGCCCCTTCGCCGAGATCAAGATGGGCAAAAGCCCCGCGATGGGACGAAGGTCTCCGTTCAAGGCAAGTTCGCCCAAAAAGACGGTGTCCTTCACATCGGCGCCGAAGAGCTGTTCGCTCGCTTTGAGGAGGCTGATCGCCACGGCGAGGTCGAAGGAGGCGCCCTCCTTCTTGATATCCGCGGGGGCGAAATTGATGGTGATGCGGTTCATGGGGAAGAGCAGCCCGCTGTTTTTGAGGGCGGAGCGCACGCGCTCCTTGCTCTCCTTCACAGCCGTATCGGGAAGGCCCACCATGTCGTAGGAAGGGACGCCCTTGTTGACGTCCGTCTCCACTTCGACGGGGACCCCCTCGAGCCCGTTCAAGGCGTAGCAGATGATCTTCGCAATCATAATTTCCTCCTATGTGCCAAATGGTTTATCCGAAGATTTTCGCGAGGATCGCCGCGGGGAGCGGGATCCCGAGACTGAACACGAGCAAGAGCCCGAACATCGCGGCGAGCAAGACGACGCCGACGATATTGACAGCCTTCATGATCTTCGCCGTCTTGCCCTCGTACGTCCCGCCGAAGAAGTTCGCGGCGAGCACAAAGGCGAAGAGCCATGCGAGAAGGATGAACACAAGGCCCGTCCTGACGCAGGCGGCGGCAATGATGGAAAGGCACAGCCCGACGAGCGGGATGAGCGTGCGGCGGAGCGCGATGCGCACCTCTTTCGCATCCGCCTTCTTGGTAAGGAGCAACACGAGGCGGACGACGGCATAGACGATGCCCGCCGCGGCGGCGAGGATGGCGACCGGGTTCACGCAGAAGCCGAGCACCGAGAAGGTCGTGCCCGCGGGATCGGCAAAGCTCGCCTCGGAGCGGAAGAGGGTGTGGAAGAAGTTCCACGTCGTATCCCCCGCATAGGCGTTGACGCCCGTAAAGCCGTTCGCAAACGTGCGCCACGAGAGGGCGAACACGTTGAGGACGGGCGAAGCGGGATTATCGTAAACTTTGAGGTAGGCATAGTACATGGGCAACATGCCGATGAGCGAGAGAAGGAAGGCGCCGACGATGAGCCCCGCCGTAAAGAGCAGGGAGGCGGACAGCCGCTTGAAGCGGTGTTCGGAGATGACCTTGGCCGCACGCATCTCGCGCGTCTCGATCGCGGGCTCCTCCCCTTCCGCGGTCTCCGCAAGGACGTCAGGCGCGGGAAGCGTCCCGGGCTCGGGTTCCGCGATGATCTTTTCGAGCTGATATTCCTTGGCCTTCTTCATGCGCACGAGGCCCAAGACAAAGAGCACGACGACGCCCACCGTGGGAATGACGAAGGCCCCGTTCACACAGATGGCCGCCGCCCCGAAGAGCCCCGCAAAGAGGAGGGGGAGCGCCGAGAACAGGCTCGCCTTCTTGATGCCCTTCGCATAGAAGCGGTGGACGAGATCGAGCGCGCAGGCGAAGAAAAAGATGCCGATCATGAGGGGCGTGCCGACATGGGCGAGCGAGAGCGTGACGGTGCCCGCCGCGAAGAGGAGCGAAAAGACGAAGCCCGCCTTTTCGCTGTGGAGAAGGCGCGCCGTAAAGCGCGACAGGACGATGAGCGCACCGAAGGCCGCAAGCATCGGCATAAAGCGGAGGCCGAAGGGCGACATGCCGAACACGGCCGCGCCGAGGGCGATAAGATCGCTGCCGAGTGCACCGTAGACCCTATCGGCATGATAGACGTCGACGGCGGAGGGCGTCTCGGGATCCTCGTCGGTCGCATAGACGTTGCCGCGGCGCATCTCGGAGATCGTCATGAGCGTGGGAATCTCGGAAGCGGTAAAGCGGGAATATGCGGTGGGCGCGAGGGAAGGGACGGACTTGGGCTGCGCATCGAGAAGCGCTTCCGCGCGCAGACGCGCCTCTTCGGGCTTCTCGTCCTGCCCGTATGCGGCATAGCGGACTTCGACATTGGGAATGACGACCCTCTCCCCTTCGTCGTTCTCGCCGATAAAGACGACCTCGTTGACGAGGATGTTCGCCCCCGTCACGGAGAGCCCCCAATGGCGGTAGGTCGAGGTGTTGTTCCAGCTCGAAGAGGAAGAAAACGGCGCGATGAAGCGGTAGAAAACGTCGGTCTCGTCGGGCTCTTTATAGTCCTCGACGGGCTTGCCGTCGTCCCCGAGTTCGGGAGCGGGCGTGAAGAAGTTTTCGAGCGTCGCCGAAAACTTCGTCGCCGACCATGTGAGCTTGCCCGTCGAAAACGGGCTGGGGTTGCTCGTGCTCCGCTGCAACGTGACGGTCGCGGGCGTGCCCTCTTCCGCATAGATGATCGCAACGTTCAGATAGACGTCGACGACCTTGGGCGAGGACGAGGGAACGTAGAAGATGACGGCGGGTTGATTGCGGTCGCTCTCGTGGCGGACTTCGAGCTCATACGCGCCCCCCGCCGAATAGACGGAGCCGAGCGTGCCGAGGCCCACCGCAAGGAAGGCAAGCGCAACGAGAAAGAACGCGAGGAAAAATCCCCTGAACTTCTTGAAAACCGTGATAGCTTTTTTCATGTGTCTCTTTCCCTATTATAGAGTGATATGTTCTATTCTAACCGATTGCAAAAGAAATGTAAACGGATTTTTCGGCAATTTCGCAAAATTCTTCGCAAAGCAAAAAAAGAGACCCGCCGAGAAGTTTCGGCGGATCGTCCCTTTTTCTTACTTCTTTTCCTTGATCTTTGCGGCCTTACCCGTGCGTCCGCGAAGATAATAGAGCTTTGCGCGGCGCACCTTGCCCGCTCTCACCACGGTCACATAGGCGACCTTGGGGGAATGCAGGGGGAAGCAACGCTCGACACCGACGCCGAAGGAAAGGCGGCGAACGGTGAACGTTTCGCGGATGCCGCCGTTCTTCTTTGCGATGACGACGCCCTCGAAGTTCTGGATCCTCTCTTTCCCGCCCTCGATGATGCGGTAGCCTACCTTGACGGTATCGCCGACGTTAAAGGAAGGAACATTCTCCTTCAAACCCTCGGCCTCGATCTGTTCGATGAGTCCCATTTTGACTTTACCTCCATGTTTTACGCGGCGTTCGTGCTCATATGGCAGAGGACCGCCCGAAGTCACTTGAACATTATAGAGGATAATTTTACAAAAAGCAAGTCATTTTGCCCCGTTTTGGGAAAAATTTTGAGATATAGGTCCACAAATTTTGTTTTACGGTAAAAGGACTTCGTATAAGGGGATTCTTCACTTCGTTCAGAATGACGCAGTGGCCCCCTTCGGTCACCGTTCAATTGCGGAGAGGCAAGAAAGACAAGGAGTGCGAGGCTTTTCGCAGCCCGCGTACTCGGTCGTACGTGGGCAAGAAAAATGTAGCACGACGATGTATTTCGACGCCTATACGCGATTCGCTCATTCAAGCGGGACAAGCGGAGTTGGAATGCACTCTTCGATACCTTGCACCGCCGCATACGTATCCCTTCTGATGAGCGTGCGCGAAAGTTCCTTCCCCTCGCCGTCGAGAACGACGAGGTAGCTCTCGCTCCGCATTCCCTTCTTCTCGGCGCGGAGGGTGCGGTTCACCGTCCCCTCGACGATCGCCTTGGGGGGCGGCTCGATCTCGCAAAGGACCTTGCTCTCCACCCGATAGGTGTTCCCGTCGGGCATGCCGAAAAAGGAAAAACTCACCCTGCCCGCCTCCGCACTTCCGAGCAGATACACGGGACAGGGGTAGGGATTTTTCAGCTTCAAGTCGCTGTATTCGGAGACCATCGCGTCCTCGGAAGGCTTCACATAGCCCACGGAGAGGGAATGGGGATGGCTCTCCGCGACGGTGAGCCCCGCGCGGAGCGCCGCGCCGAAGAGTGTCGTCGAGACTTGGCAGACGCCTCCGCCCACGCCCTGCACAAATTCTCCGTCCTGAATGACGGCGGCAATTTGAAATCCGTTCTCCTCCGTCCGCTTGCCCACCGCCTCGTTGAAGGAAAATTCCCCGCCCGCCTCGATGACCGTGCCCGAAATGCGCGATGCGGCGAGGGCAATGTTGTGGGCGCGGGGAGCATTTTCCCCGTCGTAGCGGGTGGTAAACTTCGAAAGCGGGCGGGTGCGTTCCTTCAAAAGCTCGACGGTGACGGCGGGCTTGACCGCGCGGCGGGTGAGAAAGATGTGCGTTCCGCCCCCCTTCAAGGCCGCCTGCGCGTCTTTGAGAAGTTTTTCGTAATCGCAGGAGAGGGCGTCGACCTCGGGCGTATAGCAAAATCCCTCCGCGGAGAAGGAGAGTTCGGCGTCCCTTCCCTCCTGCGCGTTTTGTTCGCATAATTCGAGGAGGTCCTGCTCCATGTTGACCCATTCGCGCCGTACCATGACCGAGAGCGAGGCGTTGCGTTTGGCATTTTTGAGGGTCTCTTCGAGGTCGTCGGCATAGCAGAGCGGCGCAACATAATCGCCGTCGGGACAGGTGACGATGAGGGGCGGCTCGTCCAACGTCTTGCGTACCTTTTCGGCCGCCGCGGAGAAGGTCATCCCCCCGACTTCGATGCCGTTGACCGTGACGCCCCGCTTGACGCTGCCCGCGCAACCGCCCAAAAAAAAGCTCCCCGCAAGGAGGAGCGCGATAATTTTCATGTGTTTCATACGCTCCCGTCGAGCGAAAGGAGCCTCTCTTCCACGTCTTTTGCGTCGAATGCCGGCCGCCCGATCTCCCGCCCCGATCCTTCGGCATGGAAATCCGAACCGCCCGTTGCAAAGAGCGCGTGCGCCTTCGCAAAGCCCAAAAACTCCTCCGTCTCCTCGGCAGTATGCGTCGAATGGCGGCATTCTATGCCGTCGAGCCCCCCTTCGGCGAGCGTCTCCATGAGGGCGTTGCGCGCGCCCGCATAGAAGTACTTCGCCCTGTCCTTTTCCTCTTCCGTATAGAGGTGAAAATTTTCGGAGACCTCTTGGGGAAGGACGAGGATCTGCGCGGGATGGGCGAGCACCGCAAGCCCACCCATATCGTGCACGATGCGCACCGCATCCTGCGGGGTGGGACGGAAGAGATCGGAGAAGGCGGGCTTGGAGGGGCCGAAGGCATCGCGGTAGAGCTCGTCTACGCCGCAGTGCAGAAGTTCGGCGAATGTCCGCACGATCTGCATGGTGTGCAGAGGGGTCTCCTTTCGGACATGGTATGCCTCGACGTCGTCGAGCGTGACGTGAAAGCCGAAATGTGCGTTCGCCTTCGCGACGATATCTTCGGCGCGCGCCTTCGCCCCCGTGACGCGGTCGGAGAGGAATTTTTCGTACGCCTTCCCCTCCGCGCAACCGTAGCCGAGCACGTGCACCTTCGTCGCGCCGAGGTAGGCGGAGATCTCGATCCCGCGCACAAAGCGCAGTCCGAGCGCCCTTGCGGCCTCGGCCGCCTCCCCTTCCCCCGCGAGGGTATCGTGGTCGGTGAGCGAAAAGAGTTGTACGCCGTTCTTCTTCGCGCGGCGGGCAAGCTCGGCGGGGAAGAGCGCCCCGTCCGAACAGAGGGAATGGATATGCAGGTCGGCTATCACGGTACGATCTTTCCTCCGCTGATCTTGATCTTATTGCACTCCGCACCGTACAGCACGCGCTCGGCGTGCGTGCAGGTGAGGATACACTGTACGTCTTTGATGCGGGCGAGGAGCTTCTTCCGCCGCGGGAGGTCGAGCTCGCTCATCACGTCGTCGAGAATGAGCACGGGCGCTTCCCCCGAGCGGTTTTTGAAGATCTCGACCTCGGCGAGTTTCATGGAGAGGGCGGCCGTGCGCGCCTGCCCCTGCGAGGAGAACCCGCGGGCGTCCGCGCCGTCGAGCACGATCTTGATATCGTCGCGGTGGGGCCCCACCGAAGTAAATCCGAGGCGGATATCCCGCTCGTAGTTTGCGGAAAGCTCCCGCACGAGTTTTTTGGCGATCTCCCCTTCCTCCCCATGATACACTTTCTCGGCGGAGAGGGACAGCTGCTCCCCCCCGTCCGTCAGAAAGGCATGGGCGTCGGCGGCGAGAACGGAGAGCTCGGCGAGGTATTCCTGCCGCTTTTTGATGATGCGGGCGGCGACGGCGGCGAGCTGTTCGTCCCAGACGGGAAGTGTCTCCAAGATCATTTGGGCGTCGCGGTCCTTCAAAAGGTTGTTGCGCTGATCGAGGATGCGGTTATAGCGCAGAAGGGCCTGCGCATATTCCTTAGAGGTCTGCGAGATGGAGAGGTTCAAAAACCGCCTTCTCTCGTCGGGCCCGTCCTGTATGAGGCGCAACTCCCCCGGCGAGAAAAACACGCTGCGCATGTTGCCCACGAAATCCACCGAGCGGGTCACCTTGTTGCCGTTGAGCCGCAGTTCCCGCCTGTTTTCGAAGATGACGGCTTCGAGGAGGGTGCGCCCAAAGCGCGTCTCCGCCTCCGCCGAGATCTTCGCATATTCCTCCCCGCGGCGGATGAGCTGCTTCTCGTGGCGGATACGGAGGGACGCCCCCGTGCAGAGATAAAAGACGGCCTCGACGCAGTTCGTCTTGCCCTGTGCGTTTCTGCCCGCGAGGATATTGAGCCCGTCCTCGAACGAGAAGGTCTCTTCCTCATAATTTCTGAAATTTTTCAGCGTCAATTTTTTTACGACCATTTCGGCAAAAACACTTTCTTTTCGGACGATCTTGTAGTATAATGGGAAATGCGCTTTGCGGGAAGGAGCAAGGCGCCCATGCTTCCCGCAAGGGGACGGCAACAAGAACATTATAGCAAATTTTACGGAAAACAACAAACGTTTGAGGGGATAAATTATGGCCGAAAAGTCACAATTCGAAGTTCTGTGGGAGAAAGTCAAGGAGCGGGCGCGCCCCCTCATCAACCCTGTCTCGTTCGATACTTTCATCGACGGGCTCTCGCCTGTCGACGTCGTCAATAAAAAGCTCGTGTTGAAGGCGCTCACCGAGACGGGCGCAAGCACCATCACGAAGAGCCACCTTTCCAAGCTGCGCGAAGCGGCTATCTCGGCCGATGTGGGGCTTTCCGACGTCGTCATCGTCGTGGACGGGAGCGATACCTATACCCTCGACGAACAGCCCGACGCCATGGAGGAGGTCTATGTCCAAACGGATAAGCGCTTCACCTTCGATTCCTTCGTCGTCGGCGCATCCAACAAATTCGTCTATGCGGCGGCGAAGTCGGTCGCGGCGGCCCCGGGGGAAAATTTCAACCCCCTCTACATCTACGGCGGGAGCGGCCTCGGCAAGACCCACCTCTTGCAGGCCATCGCCAACGAACTCGCCGAAAAGAAGCCCTCGCTCAAAGTTTTGTACACGACGAGCGAGAAGTTTTTGAATGAATATGTCGACAGCATCGTCTACTCCAAGTCGGGCGAAGGGCGGGAGGCCAACGCGCGTTTCCGCAACCGCTACCGCAACGTGGACGTGCTCCTCATCGACGATATCCAGAGCTGGGCGGGCAAGCGCGGCGTGCAGGAAGAATTCTTCAACACCTTCAACGAACTCTTCTCGCAGAACAAGCAGATCGTCATCTCGTCCGACTGCCCCGCAAAGGAGCTTACGACGCTCGAAGAGCGCCTCCGCACCCGCTTCGAGGGGGGCCTCATCGCCGATATCCAACCGCCCGATCTCGAAACCAAGATCGCCATTTTGAAGCGCAAGGCGCTCGAAAAGAAGTATATCATCCCCGACGACGTGCTCGCCTTTTTGGTGCAAAATTCGGATAACAACGTGCGCACCTTGGAGGGAAGGCTCAATACCGTCATCTTTGCGAGCAAACTGCACGAGGAGCCCATCTCCTTAAAACTTGCGGCGACGGCCTTGCAGGAATCCATCACGGCCGCGGAGCCCGAGGATATCACGGCGCAGTCGATCATCCGCGCCACCTGCGCCTACTTCAAGATCCGCCCCGAGGACCTCATCGGCAAGAGCAAGCGGCAGGAACTCGTGCGGGCGAGGCAGATCTGCACCTACCTCATGTGCGATATGCTCACCCTCCCCCTCGTCTCCATCGGAAAGGAAATGGGCGGAAGGGACCACACGACCGTCATCTATTCGCGCGATAAGGTGGTAGAGCTCATGCGCGTGAACGATACCATTGTGAAGGAAGTGGGCGACATCAAGAGCGTCGTTCTCAAAAAGTAACGGATGGCCCCGTCCGCACGGTTTCGCAGACGGGGTCTTATTTTTGCGATATGGATACTTTTTTCGAAGGGGCATGCGACGCCGTCGTCATCGGCGCGGGGCATGCGGGCGCGGAGGCCGCGCTCGCACTTGCGCGAACGGGGCTTCGGACCGTCGTTTTGACCCTCAATCTCGACAGTATCGGCTTCATGCCCTGCAACCCCTCCGTCGGCGGCACCGCGAAGGGGCATTTGGTGCGCGAGATCGACGCGCTCGGCGGCGAGATGGGCCTGTGTGCCGACAAATGCGCGACTCAATACCGCATGCTCAACGAGGGCAAGGGCGCGGCCGTGCAATCCCTGCGGGCGCAGGTGGATAAGAACCGCTATCACACCGAGATGAAGCGCACCTTCGAGCACACCGAAAATCTGCGCATCGTGCAGGGCGAGGCGGCCGAGATCCTCACCGAAAACGGAAAGGTGACGGGCGTGAGGACGGCCTACGGCGGCGTTTTTTCCTGCCGCGCCGCCATTATCGCGACGGGCGTCTACCTCGGCGCGCGCACAATTACGGGCACCCATGTCCGCGATGCGGGCCCCAACGGCTTCGAGCGCGCCACCCTTCTCACCCAAAATCTTTTGGACCTCGGCTTCCGCATAAGAAGGTTCAAGACGGGCACCCCCGCCCGCCTCGACGGCCGCACGGTGGACTATTCCGCCCTGCCCGTCCAGCCCGGGGAGAAAGTGTTCCCCTTCTCCTTTATGAATGAGGCGGTGCCCGAGGACCAAGTCCCCTGCCACCTCGCCTATACCAACCAAAAGACGCACGAGATCATCCTCGGAAATCTCGACCACGCCCCCCTCTACAACGGGCAGATCTCCTCGGCGGGGCCGCGCTATTGCCCCTCTATCGAGACCAAGGTCGTGCGCTTTTCCGGGAAAGAGCGGCATCAACTCTTTTTGGAACCCGAGGGCGCGGATACGACGGAAGTCTATGTACAAGGGCTCTCCACGTCCCTCCCCCACGACCTGCAAAAAGAGGTCTACCGCTCGGTGAAGGGGCTCGAACATTGCGAGATCGTGCGCTATGCCTACGCCATCGAGTACGACTGCATCGACTCGCTCGATCTTCTCCCCACCCTCGAATATAAGCGGGTGGAAGGGCTGTATTTGGCGGGTCAGATCAACGGGACGAGCGGCTACGAGGAAGCTGCGGCGCAGGGGCTCATAGCGGGGCTCAACGCCTCGCTCAAACTGCGCGGCCTGCCCCCCCTTGTATTGCGGCGCGACCAAGCCTATATCGGCGTGCTCATCGACGACCTCGTGACCAAGGGCACCGAGGAGCCCTACCGCATGATGACCTCGCGTGCAGAGTTCCGCCTTACCCTGCGGCAGGATAACGCCGACGAGCGGCTCACCGAGATCGGGTATAAGGCAGGACTTGCGACGAGGGAGCGGTACGAGCGTTTTCTTGCGAGAAAGACGCAAAAGGAGGGTACCATGTCCGCGCTCGGGGCGCGCGCAGAGCAAAAAACGGCCGACGCGCTCGTGCAAAAATACGGCTATTCTCCCCTCAATACTTCCGTGACCTATTGCGACCTTCTCCGCCGCGGCATTCCCATTGCGGAGCTGTGCGAAAACTTCCACATCCTCGAAGGGGTACCGAAAGACGTCTTGCTCGCCTGCGAGACGGAGATCCGCTATGCGGGGTACTTGAAGCGCAGCGAAGAGGAGATCGAAAAGGCGAAACGGATGGAAGAAAAGCCCCTGCCGCCCGACCTCGACTACGAGAAGATCACGGGACTTCGGCTCGAAGCGCGGGAAAAGCTCGGCCGCATCCGTCCCCTGAATTTCGGACAGGCGGCGCGCATTTCGGGCGTCTCCCCCGCCGACATCGCCGTCCTCATGATCTATTTGAGTATGAAAAAGTGAGACAGGTCGGCACGAGCCGCAGGCAAAGTAGGTGGGCGTGTTTATAACGTCACCCCACCCCCTTTTGTTCCCCCTCCCGAGGGAGGGGGTTTGTAGAGCGCCTCCTTGGGGAGGAGCTGGCACGCGCAGCGTGACTGTGGTGGGGCGTGTTTTAGAATGTCACCCCACCCCCCTACCCCCCTCCCATGGAGGGGGCGTGAAAACAGCCGAGGAGCGAACTCCTCGGCTGTTTTCGTGTTATTCGTGTTTCTCACAATTCCCCCACCCCCTTGCGGGGGTCGGTGCGGAGATGGGGACCCCCGCACCGACGAAGGGAAATTATGAAGGGTGAGCTGTGTATAATGGGGCGAAAGTCTAACGCGTCCGTAAGGCTCCTCCGTGGGAGGAGCTGTCACGCGTGAGCGTGACTGAGGTGGGGCGTGTTCTATTCCGTCATTCCGAGCGTAGTCGAGGAATGACCTTATTATATAAGGAGATGTTTCGACTTCGCTCAACATGACGTAATCAGAAGCATGCCCCCACCTGTCACGGCTTCGCCGTGCCACCCGCCCCCGTAAACAGGGGCAGGTCCCCCACACCCCTACCCCTCTCCCCAAGGAGAGGGTGGGGTTGGGCGTTTTTTAGTCCTTCTTTTCGGGCAACATGGCGACCTCGGCGGGAGCGACGGAGACTGCCTCCGTGATCGCAGAGATCTTCGTTGCGTAATAACTCCAACCTGTCGCCGCCTTGTAGGCCTCTACACTTTCCTCGGGCACGTGAATGTTCTTAATATTCGGACAAGCGTAAAACAATCTTCGTGCCGAAGTAACGCCGGGAAGTGCGGGAGGCGTGGTAGCCTTGATAGTGACCGATTCGAGCTTACTGCAACCATTAAATCCTTCCCCGTTCCAGGTTTCGAGCTTGTCGCCGATCACCGCCGAGACAAGTGACGTAAGTTTTGACAGGTTTGCCAATTCCCTGGCGCTCGGCAATTCCAAAGTTTCCACCTTATCAATGGCGCTGAACCCGCCCGACTTCACGACCTCGAGCTTGGGGAAGGAAACATTGCGAAGTTGCGTCATTTTATTGAAAGAATCTTCCTCCAATGTGATGACATTCGGGAGATTGACCGTTTCCAGCGTCTCGTTGCAGAAGAACGCACCGGGTGCGACCGTCTCTACACTCTCGAAGGTAACTTCCGTCGCTGTGTTATAATAGAAGTAGGCATAGAGCGTCTTGCCGTCCATGGAGAGCAGTGCGCCGTTTTCCATCTTGAAGGTCGTGCTGCCGGGCGCAACCGTCACGGACTTTACGGCCTTCCATTTCAAGGAGTTGGGGAGGAAATCATCGTTTATATTGAAATTCCCAAAGATCGCTCCGAGATGCGGGAAAATCTTGAGGTTCGCGGGGATCGTGATGTTGACAAGGCTGCCCGTGTACTCGGCGAACGAGCCGTCCTCGTTGATATTCCAGTCGGGATCCGTCGCCTGTTCATAGCCGCATTCACAGGTATTGCCGTTCTTGAAATCATGCGGCTCGCGCGTGCTCTCGTCGATGGCCTGATCGAGCGGGCAAACCTTCCAATGCTCCGTCGTGCTCTTCCCCCACTCGGTGTATTTGTGCGCGTGCGGCGTAATCGTGACGTTGCTAGCCCCGATCTTCCAGCTCACGACATACCAGCCGTCGGCCGTGACCTTGAGGTCGCCGCCGACGCCCGTCGGATAGTACCCCGCATCCTTGTTGTTCAGCTTATAGTTCCAGACCTTGAACGCGTCGCCCGTGGCGAGCTTGACCTCGATAGCGAAGGTCTCGCCGTCCTCTTGAAGTTCCATTTTGTAGCACTTCGTGGGAACACTCGGAACGCCGAGCATCGACGGCCAGTCGGAGGTGGGCTTGGAAGCGATCTTGCCGACGAGGTACATCTCGTACTGTGCGGCGACGTCGAGCGGGGGGATCGCCTCGACGAGCTCCACCTTGACCTTATTCTGCTTGGCGGCGCCGTTTTTCGTCGTGCGGATGGTGAACTTATATATGCCGTCCGCACCCGTGTTGACGACGATGTTATCGTTGCCGGAGAACGGATCGGTGAGGCCCGTCAGGTCGAGGTCGGCGAGCTTGAAGGTGGTCGTCTCGTCCCAAGGATAGTTGCCGTCGGCGTCCGCTTGGGTCGAAATGGTGTTCTTCTCGATGAATTTGAACTCATCGGCCGAGTAGAGCTTCATCTGATAGGTGTACACGGTGAAGCCGTCCGCGTCCTTTTCGGTCGCCTTGGTGAACTTGAACGCCTCGTTGGGGCCCGTCCATGTGCCCGATTTGAGGTCGCCCATGCCGCCGCCGACGACGTAGAACTCGCGCGTGTCGAGCTCGGCAGTATCGTCGCCCTGCTGGCCGCCGGGCTTCTTCATGCCGCAAACGCAGTCGCCGTTTGAAAAGTCGTGATTTGCTTTGGTCGTCTCGTCGATGTTCGACTTGTCCGTCCCGTGCTCGTCGCAATACTTCCAATGCTGCGTGTCGTCGTGGTCCCACGCGTCGTAAGTGTGGGTGTGTTCGGGCGTGTCGGGCGTCTTTTCGCCGCAAGCCGAGATGCCAACGCCGAGGCCGGCGGCCATCACGAGAGAAAGTCCCGCAATGAGCCAATTCTTTTTGTTCATAGTTTTCCTCCTGTTTTTTGACGCGTCGTTTGCGTCTTGATTCTTGGACCGAAGTCCATAATAAATATACCAAAGTATTTTTACTTTGTCAATAAATTTTTTACAGTTGTATTGTAAAAATTGACTAAAATTTTTTGGAGACTAAAAAATTATGCTAAATGAACGGATCCGCCAACTTCGGACACTGCGAAATTTGAGCCAGGTGGAACTCGCAAAAGCGCTGAATGTCAGCAAACAATGTATCTCTAATTGGGAAAACGACAATATCCTCCCCTCGATCGAGATGCTCGTGCGCATGGCAAAGTTCTTCGACGTCTCCACCGATTATATGCTCTGCATCTCCGATCGGCCCGAACTCTTCATCGACGGCCTCACCCCCACCCAAACGGAACATGTGAAATTGCTCGTGGACGACCTGCGAAAGATCAATATATAATATATATATAATGTATAAGGAAAGAGGACCAAAACGGTCCTCTTTTTTTGAGTGTTGAACTTATGAGAGGCTTGCGGACTTCGTACTTCTGGAGCCTTCGCCTCAGGCCGGCACAGAGGTCCCGTCGGAGCAGGTCACGGTGCACCCCTCATAGGGAGCCCAAGAACTGCCCTTTCCGATCTTGTTCCATGCGTCGGCCGTGCCTTGATATTGGATGTTTTTCAGGTTTTCGCATCTGTAAAAAGCGTGCTCTCCGATCGCGGTCACGCCCACGCCGATGGTAACGCTTTCAAGGCTTTCGCACCACTCAAACGCGCTCTCCCCGATGGCGGTCACGCCGCTCGGGATCGTCACGCTCTTCACCCCGTTGCAATCGACGAACGCATGCGCCTTGATCTCCGATATGCCGTCGGGGATCACGAGGTCTGTGATCTCCTGCCCTTTGAGAAACAGATGTGCGTCATAGTAGAGCGGATTGGAAAAATTGTCGGCAAACGTTATTTGGCACCACGCCGCAAGGTCGCTTATGATGACCTTTTCGAGCGCATTGGAATAGGAAAACACGCTTGGCCCGATAAACTTCAAACTTTCGGGAATGACGATGGCTTTCAGGTTCGGGCAGCCCGAAAATTTGTTGTCGAGATATACCCCCATAAACGCGCCCTGTGCGATGACCCTTGTCCCCGTTTTGATTTGGTACTCGCCCGAAAGGGTGTCTCTCGCCTGCATGAGAATGTCCCCGATATAAAAGACGTCGCCGTCCCAATTTTTCTCGTCTGCAAAGTAGGCGGTGCCATCGAATGCCGCGTCGTTGATCGCGGTCACGCTTTCGGGAAGGCTGATCTTTGCAAGCGCACTGCACCCGAAAAAGGCACGAAGATCGATCGCGGTCACGCCGTTCGGAATGACGACGCTCTCGATTTCGGCATTGCCGGAGAAGGCATACCGCCCGATTTCCGTCACCGCCTTTCCATTATAATAGGCGGGAATGACGAGCTCGGTGACGCCCTCCGCCGTCCCTATGCCCGTGACCGTGTAGGTATTTTCTTCCGTGGGCTCAAATTTAAGGCCTTCGGTGAAGTTCAGATGCTCCCCGCAGACCGTGCAGTCGTTTTGCTCATTATAGGTATGCTCGTGGGACTTGCCGCGGTTTTCGTTCGAGCCGCATGCCGCAACCGAGACTGCGAGCCCCACCGCCATCAGGGCGGCCAAGCTCATTACGAAAAACTTCCTCATATCGTTCTCCCGAGTTGTGATTTTATATTATTATAAGATAGCGCCCGCTGTTTGTCAATGGGGGGCGCCATTCTGCCGCGCGTTTCACCCCAAGCGGACGAGGAGGGCGGCAAGTTCGCCTTCGCCAAGCCCCAAAGAATACAAAAAGTCGGCGGCTTCCTTCTTCCCCTGCAAGAGGGCATAGAGAAGGGTCAGGATCTTCCTCCCCTCTCCGCCCATGAGGGCGACCCCCTGCCCCGCTACAATGGCGCGATAGATGGCCTCATCCTCGGACATGGGTGCCACGAACGCCGCCGAGAAGCCGTAGAGAGCGAGCTCCTTTTCGTCCGCCCGTCCCTCCGAACAGATGACGCGGGAAAAGCGGGTATAGTGGCGGTCATCGTACCTCGCCCCGCCAAATTCCAAGAACGCCGCGCCGCCGACCGTCAACTTCCGCGCCCCCATTTTGGCCGCGACGCGCTTGATGAGGCGCACGTCGTAGGGCGCATCTTCCTCTTCGACGCAGACGATGCGCTCCACCCGCCCCTTTTGCAGGCGGTCGTGCACTCCGACGGGCGCGAGGACCTCTTCGTCCTCCTTCAAGGGAAGCTCGGTGAGGTACCAATAAACCCTGTCTTTGATGTTTTCATCCTCGCAAAAACGGAGGGCGGCGAAGTCGTATTTCATAAGTACAGGCACATTATACTATAAATCGTGCCAAAAAACAATTGACTTTTGAAAACAGGCGACCTATAATGGAAGTACAATTTTATTTGATTTATCCGTCGTGGGTGCCGAAAGGCTGAGATGATACCATTGGAATCGGGCAAGGCAATGCTTGCACGAAAGAACGGGATTCGGAAGACTTTTTTCGCCTGCGCTTTTGCAGGCGTTTTTTATGCTCCGAAGGCGGATAAAAGGAGGTTTTATGTTACAATTTTCCCTGCTTTCGGCGTACACGGGCACGCTACCCAACGCCGATGGCGATGTGGAGAGCTATCTCTACCCCGACGTCTGGACGTCGTTCGCAAAGAGCGGGCTCTCCTCGGTATTCCTCTGGTGCTTCGTGGCCCTTCTCGGCGTGCTCCTCATCGTGGGCGCCTTCGTCATGTGGAAGAAGCGGGAGACGATGAAGCGCTACCTCGCCGTCGCCGTCTCGCTCGCCGTCGGCTTTGCGCTCGCCGTCATCATCACGATGTTCTCCCTCGAAATCATGGAGATGCGGGAGGAAGGCGTCATCTATGACCTCGTCCTCTACCCCGCCGTCGTGCTCGGCGCATGCGTCATCCTCTCGGCGGCAGGCGCGTACATCTCCTACCTCTTCGGGGAAAAGGCCTTTCGCATCGGGAAGATCGTCGCCCTCTTCGTGACGGGCGCGGCGCTCATTGCCATGCTCATATGCCTCGGCGTCTATGGCGCGGGGCAGGATAGCGACATCACCTCCCTCGACAATGCGCTCCTGTACGTCTCGGCAGTCGTCCTCATCGGGCTCCTCGTGTTCTTCGCCCTCTTCTTGGGGAGAAAAGAGCCGAACGACTTCGATTCCAAATCCATCTCCTATGCCGCCGTCTGCATCGCGATGAGCTTTGCGCTCTCTTACATCCGCATCTTCAAGTTGCCGCAGGGCGGTTCGGTCACCATCGCCTCCCTCTTGCCCCTCATGATCTATGCCTATATGTTCGGTGTGAAGAAGGGCGTCTTTGCGGGCATGATCTACGGTATCTTGCAGGCCGTGCAGGACCCGTGGCTCATTCACCCCGCGCAGTTCCTCCTCGACTACCCCATCGCCTTCGCCTGCATCGGCCTGGCGGGGCTGTTCGCGAACGTGAGAAAGCTCGATAAGCTCCCGCAGATCCAGTTCGCCCTCGGCGCCATCGTGGCGAGCGCGATGCGCTTTGTCTCCCACGTCCTCTCGGGCGTGTTCGCCTTTGCGGACCTCACGGGCGACCCCGCGGGCGCTTGGGTGTACAGCCTCGGCTATAACTCCTTCGTGTTCGTGGACATCGCGATCGTCATCGCCGTGGGCGTCGTCATCTTCTGCTCTCCTGCCGTCGTGAAAGCGGTGCGCAGGTTCCGCCCAATCGAGAAGAAACAAGCAGATGAGACGCAAAACGAGGGTACCATGCCCGAAGAGAAGTAGGTCGGAAGTATAAAATCGCCGCCCCGAGGCACAGCCTCGGGGCGGCATTCTTTTTATCATTTTTTATACGAATTGCAACACGTCGACCACAATGGCGAAGGCGAAGAGGAGGACGATGCCGACGGCGTGGATGATGGCTTCCACCTTGCGGCTGATGGGCTTTTTTCTGATCCATTCGATGACGGTGAACACGATCTTGCTGCCGTCGAGAGCGGGAATGGGCATGAGGTTGATGACGGCGAGATTGACGCCGATGAAGGCCGTTATCTCCAAAAATCCGCGGAATCCGCCGGCCTCCAACATCTGCGAGGTCGTCTTGATCGTCGTCACGGGCCCGCCGAGCGTTCGGATGCCGATCTTCCCCGTCAGAAGTTCTCCAAAGACGCGGAAAATGCTCCCCGAGAGCTTGAAGGAATACATGAAGGAACGGCCGATCGATTCGAAAAACCCGAAGTGATGATAGACGGTGGAGACCATAAAATATTTGCTCTCCCCCCTCTCCTCGATACCGACGCCGAGGGCGGGCCAGACGGTGCCGTAATCGGTGCTGTTTTTCACCTTCACATCGGAACGGACCATGATCTCGACCGTCTGCCGCTTGTAGGAGCCGTCCTCCTGTTTGCGGAATACCCCGAACTTCACGATATCGCCCTCCTTCTTTCCGTTGAGGCCGTAGTAGAGGTCGGTCGGGATATAGATGCTCTTTCCGTTGAGCGAAATGAGGATATCGTCGGGTTGGAAGGAATATTCGGCGGGACTTTGCTCCGAGGGCGCCACGCCGCCTATTTTGATGAGGCTCTGGCCGTAGCTCGCAAAGAGAATGACGATGAACAGAAGCGCCAAAATATAGTTCATGAACGCGCCCGCGAACAGCACGAGGATGCGCTGCCACGGCTTTTTATGGTCGAACAGGCCGTCGTCCGATCCTTTTGCGGGCGGAAGGGTAGCCGCGGGGGCCTCTTCGCCCTCGGCCGCGGGAAGGGCAAGCGGTTCATCGGCCTTTTCGACAGTTTCCGTCCCCTCTCCGCCATCTTCCTGCGCGGGCGTATCCGTGAGGAGTATGGTATCCGCGGTCTCCGCCTTCGTACCTTCGGAAAGCTCCGTAAAGGGCTCTGCGGCGGGGGTATCCTCGGACATGGTACCCTTCTTTTTCTTCTTGCGCTTCTTTTCCTTCCTCTCTTCTTCGAGTTCGTCCTCCCCCGCAAACGCGCAATAGCCGCCGAGCGGAAGGAGACGGATGGAGAAGATCTCATCCGACTTCTTGCGCTTCTTCTTGAAGATGGGAGGGCCGAAGCCGATGGAGAACTCGTCGATTTTGAACTTCAAGAGCTTGCCCATGAGATAGTGCCCGAACTCATGGACGGTGATCATGATGAGAAGGATGAGGATCGCGAGAAGGACGGAGCCGATCGAGCTCCATACATCGAGGAAATTATTTGCCATATATGAACGCCCGAGCGGCCCTCCGTGCTGCCGCATCCGCCTCTTTCAACGCGGAAAGATCTTCCGCCTCTTCGCGGGGGATACTGCCGAGGACATCGCCGATAGTTTCGGCGATTTGGGAGAATGTTATGTGACCTTTTAAGAATGCGGAAACGGCCTCCTCCGCCGCCCCGTTGAGGAGGGTGGGCGCCGTTCCCCCCGCCCTTCCCGCCGCGAGGGCGAGACCGAAGCAGGGAAATTTTTCTTTCGGAAGGGGTAAAAAGTGTAGCGCGCCGAGCCGGGCAAGGTCGAGCTGCGGGGTGCATGCGAGCCGCTCGGGATAGGTGAGCGCGAGCTGGATGGGGAGCCGCATATCGGGATAGCCGAGCTGGGCGATCATGGCGCCGTCGGCAAACGAGACGAGGGAATGCACGATGCTCTCGGGGTGCACGACGGCCTCGATATGCTCGAAGTCGGTCTCGTACAGCCACTTTGCCTCGATGATCTCGTACCCCTTGTTGAGGAGGGTGGCGCTGTCGACGGTGACCTTTTTGCCCATCTTCCAAGTCGGATGGGCGAGGGCCTCCTGCGCCGTGACGCGGGCGAGGGCTTCCTTCTCGTAATGCAGGAAGGGCCCGCCGCTCGCGGTGAGAATGAGTTTTTCGAACCCTGCCTCTCTTCGAAAGCCGAGCGCCTGAAAGATGGCGGAATGCTCGCTATCGACGGGGACGATCTCCACCCCCCTCTCTTTTGCCGCCTTCATGACGAGTTCGCCGCCGCAGACGAGGGATTCTTTGTTGGCGAGAAGGACGCGTTTTCCCGCCTCGATCGCGGACATGGTATAGGCAAGGCCCGCAAAGCCTCCCGCGGCAATGAAGGCGACGTCGCAATCTTCGAAGAGCGCGCCAAAGGGGATCTCCCCCTCCGCGGCGCAATGGGCAATGCAGGGCGAGAACTCCTTTTTGAGCATGGAAAGGCTGTCCGCGTCCGTCCCGCAGGCGAGCGCGGTGATACGAAATCTTTCGGGATGGCTGCGGACGATGTCGAGCGTCTGCCGCCCGATGCTTCCCGTACAGCCGATGAGGGCGATGTTTATCATACCCACCTCAATGAAAAAACAGCCCGCCGGCATAGGCGGGCGTTTCTATTCTATGCCGATCAACCGAACAACATGAGTTTTGCGACCAAAGCGATACAGACGATGAGCCCCGCATAGAGCGAGGAATCGATTCTGTCCAAAACGCCGCCGTGCCCGGGCAAGATCTTGCCCATATCCTTGATGCCGAGTTTGCGCTTGATGGCGCTCTCGACGAGGTCGCCGAACTGCGAGAAGGCCGCCGTCAGAATGCCCAGCGCGATGAAAAAGACGAGGTTGGTCGCGTCGGGCGCGATCTCGCGGATGGGCTGGAACAAAAGCCCTGCGTCCGCCCTCATGAGGCCGTAATAGATAAAGAAGATGGCGACCGCCCCGACCGCGCCGCCGAGAAGGCCCCCGAGGCCGCCGATGACCGTCTTTTTGGGGGAGATGTTGGGCGCCATCTTGGCGGGGAGCTTCTTGCCGAAGAGCTTCCCGAAGAAGAAGGCGAACACATCCGCAAAGGGCGCGACGACAAAGACAATCATGATCGCGAGTTCGGAGTAATATTCGAGATGATTGCAAATGGTGATGACGAGGAGGAAAAACGCGGGATAGACGTAGCAGAGGAGGGCGTAGCCCGTCGATTCGAGCGTCACGTGCTTATGGGCGAACACCAACAGGGACGCAAGCACCGCCATGCCCGCGATGAGCACGATGAAGGTGATGTGCATGGAGTAGTTTCTGCCCCGCGCCTCGGTGATATCCTGCCCGGGGAGGCCGATTCCGAGCACTTCGGAATAGTGATAGTCGCTCAGCGCATAGGCCACGATGATCCCGAGCGCAAAGATGAGGATGAGCACCTTCTGCGAAATGTGCAGTTTATCCTTGAAGGCGCGGATCATCTCGAATGTGCCGAAGAAGGCAAAGACGAGGATGAGCCCATCAAAAAAGAGCTCGTTTACAAAAATTTTAAGGAGAAAAAACCCGACGAGGACGAGGGCGTAGAGCGTCCCCGTGATCATGCGCAGTTTCAGATCTTTCCCCGACGAACGTGCGGGTCGCGCGGCCGTATCCTGCGCTTCTTGCGGTTGTTGCGTTTGATTATCTTCCATGATGTTTACTTTAATTTCCCATACCTTCTGTCGCGCTTCGCATAGTCGATAAGCGCCGCATCGAAGTCCTCATCCGTAAAATCGGGGAACATCTTCTCCGAAAAACAGATCTCGGCGTAGGCCGCCTCGAAGAGCAGAAAATTGGAGAGCCGCTTCTCCCCGCCCGTGCGAATGAGGAGGTCCATCGCGGACATGCCCCCCGTCGAGAGCTTCTCGGCGAAACTTTCGAGGGTCTGTTCCTTCCCCTCGCGCACGGCCTTGTTGCAGGCAAAGACGATATCCTGCCGCCCGCCGTAGCCGATGGCAAATGTCAAAAGCCCCCTCTCGCCCGCGGCCGTGTCCCTTTCCGCCGCCTCGATGAGACGGACGATATCCTGCGGGATGAGCGAGCGGTCCCCGATGACGCGAAGGCGGATGTTTCTTTCGAGAAGGGTGGATATATGCTGCGTAAAATAGAGGCGGAAGAGGCCGAACAGGTCGTCGAGCTCTTCCTTGGGACGGCTCAAATTCTCGGTGGAGAGGGCGAACAGGGTGAGCTCCTTCACTCCCCTGTCGAAGGCATGCTCGATGAGGGAGAGCATGCGCTTCATACCCGCCCTGTGCCCGAGTGGCCTCATGAGAAGGCGCTTTTTTGCCCACCTGCCGTTGCCGTCCATGATGATCCCGACGTGAAACGGGGTAACCATGTCCGCCATCAGATCGTCATGAGCTCCTTTTCTTTGGCGGAGACGATCTTATCGATCTCCGCGACGCAGTCGGAGACGGACTTCTCGACGTCGATCTCGCCGTTCTTGGCCTCGTCCTCGGAGATCTCCTTATTCGTTTTCAGCTTCTTCAAGGCCTCCATGGCGTCGCGGCGGTTGTTGCGCGCGGCCACTTTGGTCTCCTCTCCCATCTTCTTCACCTGCTTGACGAGGTCGCGGCGGCGCTCTTCGGTGAGCTCGGGAAAGACGAGCCGGATGACGTTCCCGTCGTTCGAAGGCGTGATGCCGATGTTGGAGGCGAGGATGGCCTTTTCGACGGCCTTCAAAAGGGACTTATCCCACGGGCTGATGACGAGGCATCTCGCATCCGCCACGGCGATATTGCCGAGCTGCTGCAAGGGGGTCATCATGCCGTAGGCCTCCACTTGGAGTTTATCGAGAATGTGCGGATTGGCCCTGCCCGCACGGATGGAGGCGAAGTTTTCTTTGAGGACGCTCACCGTCTTTTCGAGCTTGTCGTCGAGCGTGAGGAAGATCTCTTCTACCTTTTCGTTATCTACCATATGCTTTCTCCTTTTCCCTTATCAAAGGTTTTTTATTCGTTGGAAATGAGGGTGCCGAGATGCTCGCCGCAGACGGCGCGTAGGATGGAATCTTCCTCCCCGAGGGCGAAGGCGAGCACGGGGATATCGTTCTCCATGCACATCGTCGCCGCCGTCGCGTCCATCGCTTTGAGCCCGCCCGAGATCACCTCGCGGAAGGTGAGTTTTTCGTATTTTTTGGCACAGGGGTTGAGATTGGGGTCGCTATCGTAAATGCCGTCGACGTTTTTCGCCATGAGGAGGACGTCGGCATTTATCTCGCATGCGCGCTGGGCGGCCGCCGTATCCGTCGAGCAGTAAGGGTTGCCCGTGCCGCAGGCAATGATGACGATGCGCCCCTCTTCGAAGTGATGGAGGGCCTTGCGCAGGATGTAGGGCTCGGCGACGGAGATCATATTGAGGGCGGTCTGTACGCGGGTGGGAATGCCCCGCTGCTCGATGGCGTCCATCATCGCGAGGGAATTCATCACGGTCGCGAGCATGCCCATCTGGTCGGCGGTGGTGCGTTCCATCTTCGTCCCCTGCCTGCCCCGCCAAAAGTTCCCCCCGCCGATGACGAGTGCGATATCCACGCCCATATTGTGGACTTTGACGAGTTGATCGACGACGCCGCTTACGACCTGTTCGTTGAGCCCGAACTTCTGCTCGCCCGCGAGCGCTTCGCCCGAAAGTTTCAAAAGGATGCGCTTATATTTCGGCTGCATGGCCTGCTCCCCCTATGATATTGTTTTCAGTATAGCATATGCAGGAAAAAAATGCAAGACTTTCCAAAAGAAATGTGAAGCGCCCCGAGGCAAATGCCTCGGGGCGCGCTGTTCTTGTTCGGATCATGAAGACAAATTATCCTTCATAAACCGTGATGGTGAAGTTGGGACCTGTGCCGGTCACTTTGAACTTGATCGCTTCACCGCCGGTCGGCGTGAAGGTGATGAGGTAGAAGTCACCCTTGTCTTCCACCGAAGAGGTGCCGGTGTACGTATTCATGCCTACGTCCGGAATAAGCTCCACAACGGATACGATCCCGGTGGGTTTACCGTCTTCTCCATACGTAATGGTAACGCTCTCGTAAGGATCTACGTAATTGACAGTCTTGACAAACGATTTTTCCACTTCCACAGTCATCGTCCAATTAGCTATTTCTTCGCCCTCGATCGTGATCGTGAGAACGTAGTAGTCCGATCCAAACGAAGGAGTATAGGAGTACTTGAACGACTTATCGCCGAGCTTTTCAAGAACTTCGTTGCTTTGGTGCTGATTGTACTGTTCATCGTAGAGGCGGGAGCCACCCTTCTTAATCGTGTAGATCGAGATGATATCCCCATCGACCATGAAGGTAACTTCGTAACTTGCATTGTCGCTTCCCGTCGCGGTGAGCGTCTTGGAGGTCTTTTCCACCTTCTTGACGGTGATCTTGGCGTCGGAGTACTTATCAAGCGAAGCGGGATCCCCCCATTTTGCACCAGTGATATCGATCGTATAATTGATTAGAGTGTCGCCGACGGTTTCCTTGCATTCCCAATAGTATTCAAAGTCTTCGCCGACTTCCCTGCTCTGCCTCGCCAAAGAGGATGCGACAAGCGTATAACTGCTTCCGCTCTTCTTATAGAAGTCGGATAAACGGTTTTCACTACCGGTGGTAATATCGAGGCGATATTCTTGATCGTCGGTGAGAAGGGAAACCCCGGAGAGCGCCTTCGTTGCCGTGTTTTTGCTAAGGTCAACGGTCACCGCATACTTACTTGAACTATCAACATAGGTCAAAGTAAGCTCGCCGCCGAAGACCGTGACCTCGGTGCAGACATTATCGCCATATTTGGTGGTGCCGCCAAAGGTGACTTCATATTCATCGCCAATTCCCGACGTATTCTGCACGTCGACTTTTTGGATCGTGAACACGACGTTGACGTCGGTGCCGGCTTCCTTCACGGTGAGTGTGACCTCTACGCCGACGAAGAAATAAGTTTTCTCGTCGATCGTCACGCTGCCGTCCTCGTTCTTGGTGAGGGTAACGTCCCCGCCGATCGTCGCAGTGGTTTCCGACGTGATGACATAGTTCTCGGCTACGGAGCCCGTAGCAAGCGCGGTCGCCTTTCCGTCCGCGAAGTTATAACCTTCCTGCGCCGCAAGGCTGAAGAGCGTTTTGCCGGTAAGGAAGTCTTCGAGCGCGGACGCCGATTCCGTCGTGACGGTGATCTTCGCATTGGTGTAATCGTCTTGGGCTGCGGTTTCGCCCCACACTGCGCCCGTGATGGTGACCGTGTAGGTCGTCGTCGTGCCGCCGTCCTCGACGATGGCTATCCAATAATACTTTTCGTCCCCTTCGTTCTGACGCATCAACGATTGGCCGATTGGCTCTTTTCCGCCTTCAATTACTTTGTAGAGATCCGCAAGACGATGCGAATTGTCGGTGGAGTAGTCAAGGAAGAGCTCATACTCCCCGTCTTGCGTTTTGAGGGTAACGGAGGAAAGCAACGTCGCGGTGGTGTCGTTGTCGTAATCTGCTACGAATTTGTATGTGCTCGGTCCCTTGTCAAAATACAAAGTAAATTCATTTGCCGTTTCGGTTTCGTTTAACCCAAACGTCATGAAGTAGCATACCGTCTCACCGAATTTGCAGGTCTCGCCGAACGTGACCTCATAGTTGTACTCATCTTCTGAATACTCAACAGCGTCGATCGTAAACGTGATGACGACGTCGCCCACGGTAATGGTGGATTCTTTGCCGAGGAAGTAGAATATAAATACATATTCATCTTCTTCCTCTTCCCCGGCTTTTTGGGTCATGGTCACGGTACCGTCAGCGTTTTTGGTGAATGTAAATGCACCATAATCCTCAGAAGAAAACTTTATGCCTTCCGCCGTGACGACATAGTCAAATTCCTCCGAGAGCTCACCCATAAGCAGGGTCGCCTTTTTGTTCTCGAAGGAGAAGGCATACCCATCAAAGCTGTAAATGGTCTTGCCGTCGAGAAAATCTTCAATCGCGGTAAATTCCACCGCAATGGTCGTTTCGCCCGTAATATGAAAGGTATAGACGTTATCTTGAAGCTCGCCCTTCTTATCCGTGCCGTTCACCGTGAAGGTGCCCACTTCATATCCCTGCGCGGGCGTAAGGGTGACCGTAAGCTCGGTGCCCTCGGCGTATTTGCCGCCTTCACCCGGAGCGGGGGTCACTTCGACCGTCCCGTTTTCGGGCACGTTCTTCGTGAGGGTGAACTGCTTGGGGGTAGTCTGCTCCGACGTAAAGGTGGCCGCGATGGTCGTATCGCCCTCGACGGTGAATTGATAGGTGTTCTCGTCCGAAAGCTCCTTGCCCTCTCCGTTCACCGTGAAGGTCCCGACGGTATAGCCCGACTTGGGGGTGACCGTAACGGTGACCTCGGTCCCCTCCTCGTACTTGCCTTCCTCTGCCTCGGGGGAAAGGCTCACGGTGCCTTGACTGCTCTCATATTCCGTCTGCACGGAATAGGTCTTCTTGCTCGAACCGCATGCGGCGACCGCAACGCCCATGCAGACGAACAAAACCGCGCCGAGGACTGTGAGAAACAGTTTCTTGATCTTGTTCATATTCGATCTCCTTTCTGAAATTTTGCATAAAATTCAAAATTTGCGTGAAAATTATGCAATTTACACATTTGTAAACATATGCTACAATATTTTTTCATACTTGTCAAATATTTTACCTGCCGTTCGAGGAAAAATTTGAAAAATATTTTCATTTTTATTTATATTTACATGAATATATGCAAAATTTAACAAGGGCGCGCCCCCTTTGGGCCCGCTCATCGGCGCGGTCTCTTTTCCGCGCGACGATCGCGTGGTTTTTTACAAACAAAAAAGAGAGGTCGCCCTCTCTTTCCTGTGATATTGCCTTGCGCGTTATGCCTCTATCAGGGGACCGCTATGCTCAAAGGTCTTTGCCTCGTTCATGCAGATCTCGCTGTCGGCGATCTTGAAGTTGCTATAACCGGCCGTCGTAATGGGCGGATCGTAGGAACTGCTTCCGTAAGAGATATAATACTTTGCGGAACCGCCGAAATAGTAACTGCCGCTCAAAAGCACATAGGTGCCCGTGACTTTTTGCATATAGAGCGTGCCCGTGTCGCGGTCGGTCATGGAAAACTTCGCCTCCACGTCGAGCTCTGTGCTGTTGTCGAGGAGCGAGAAGGTGTTGCCCGAAGACTCGTTCACGCCTTTGAATACCGTATGATCTATGCCGTCGTAACCGCGTTGAATGTTCCCCGCGAAACCGCCCACGTTGTAGACGCCGAAGAACTGATTGTTGAGCGACTTGCAGCCGTCGAACGTAATTGCCACGCCGGGATCTGCGCCCATGCCGACGATCCCGCCCACTTTGCCGTAGCCATACACTTCGCACTCTTGCACGGTGATGTTGCGGAAGGTCGTCGTGCTGTAAACATATCCGCAGACGACGCCGATCACGTTGCCCGTGACTTTTTCCTCCGAAACAGTGACCTTGGCATGTTCAAATATAAGATCTTGCACCGTCAATGTACCCGCCACGGAGGAGATGAAGCCCAATCCATAGGTATAATCGGCGGTGCCTCCCTTTTCGGTGAAGTACATGCCCGTGAGGGTCGTAGGATACTCTGCGGAGAAGCCTTGAATGGTCGCACCCGCAAGCTGCCGGTTAAAAGCATTGATGGGCGTCCAAGATTTGCCGCTCATATCGATGTCGTCCATGATGGTGATCGTCGCATTGGCAAAACTTTCAGCGGGCGTATCTTTCGTTCCGTTGACCCTTGTTGCAAAGTTCCGCAACTCTTCGAAGGTGTAAATATCCAGCTCTTCGCCTACCGCGGCGGGGGCGGCTTTTTTGAACCGAGCGGCTGCTGCGGCGGGGCGGGCATTGGCTTGCTCGTTTTGAGCGTCAATGACATGATTCCCTTTCTTCAACAGGTTGCCCGTCGTCGTACTTGCAAGATCAAACGCTTTTATCTTGGCATACAACTCGGGATTGATATCACTTTCGGCTCCCTCCAAACGTCTGAAAGACCCGTAACTTGTGTTATATCCTTTATTAGAGACGACCGCCGCCCGATTGGAAGCATCTACGCCTTCTGCATAGCCGACAATGAAGTTGATGTTGGCTACCCCTTGAACGTAGAGATTTTCCACTTCGCAACTGATGACGGAACTCGAAACTGCGGTGCCGAGAATACCGCCTAAATTTGTGCCGTTCCAATAGTCGTCTTGCTTGCCGTCGGCGTGATCGGTGTAAACCTGTAAGGGTAAATTCCATGTGGCACGAACCGCAGAGGTCCCCTTTACGAGACATCCCTTGATCGCCGCTTCCTGTGACTCCGCCGTGACACTGCCGGCCGAGATCGCGGGACCGGCCTTATAGGCATAGCCCGCAATGCCGCCGACATGGCGGTTGCCCACAAGAACGACGTCGGTCGTCGTGACGTTGGTAATGCGTGCGCTTTCGCCCGTGATGAAGCCCGCGACGGCGCCGACGAACGCGTCGCCCTTGATATTCGTGGACGAACTTACAAATCTACCCTTGTATCTTCCCTCGGTTTCCAGTGTAACGGTACCCTCGATTTTCAGATCCTTGACGGTGCCGCCATTGAGGCATGCGAAGAGCCCCGTAAAATATGTGCCGTTGATATTGAAATTCTTGATGGTCTTATTCTGTCCGTCGAAGGTGCCCTTGAAGCCGCCTTCGACCGTCTTCGTCGTATCGAAAGCGTAGCCGATTTCGTCGAGTTTGACGAGTTCGCTTGCATTCTTCGGCATGCCGATGGGCTTGATCTCCGCGCCCTTGAAGTCGAGATCGGCGTCGAGTTGGATCTTCCAGCCGGAGGTATCCTCCGCGGCGGCGATGAGATTGGAAACGACATTCCAATCGCTCGTGCTCGTGATATGTATGATCCCGTCCGCCTGTTCGAAGCTCTCCTTCGTGACGACCTTTTCCTTATATCCGCAGACCGAGCACTCCTTCCAATATTCGTAGGAAGGCTCCTTGACGGTGTTTTGCCCGTCCCATTTCACGGTGGCGTAGGTGAAGAAGTCGTGTTCGTTGACGTCTTTGTTACCGAGATTTTTATGAGTGCAGGTGATGGCATGCCAATGCTGTGTCTCGTCGAACCGCCAAACTTCGGTATCGTATTTGTGCTGAACGGGGCCGACCTTATCGGCAGGGGTCACAAAGAGCGCCCATTCGTTGCAGATCGTGCATTTTTTGAATTCGACGGTGCCCTTCTCGCAGTCCTTATCGTAGATGGAAGCGGTTTCCGCACCGTTGTAATCGTGCATATGATCCGTTTGTAGCCAATAGACGGTATTGTCGGCAAAATAGAACCAATATCCGTACAGGTTACTGTCGTTTCCCGAGGCGTTCAAATACCATCCGCCGCCAAGTTCTAAAAGGCTATTTCTCCAAAACTGCGCATAATACCCGTCCTCATATAGTGAAGAATCGTCATCGCAATTCCGAGTGATCCAACCCTTCGCGTTGGTCAAAGTTCCGTAATGAATGGAAACAAGATAGCCCGCGCTCTTTTTATCGTCCAAGGTGCCGACCTTGTTCCAAGCCGTAGCCGATCTTTGTACGCTGGCTTGATAGATGTCGCCCGTCTCGGTATCGAGGTAAAAGTTGCCGTCCTCAACGGTGAGCTCCGCAAACGTGGGATCCCCCTTGCCCGTGAAGAATCCTTCGAGCTTGGCGTCCTCGCCTTGAAGGCTTTCGAGCCACTCATCCTCGGACATGGCTCCCTCCGATTGGCCCGAATGCTCCTTTTTGTACTGCTCCAAATAGAGCTCGTAGGCCGACTTGCCGTCGGCGCCGTCCTTGCCGTTCGTGCCGTTCGTACCGTTGGTACCGTCGGCGCCGACCGCCTTATACGCCGTCTTTTGGTCGCCAAAGTACCAGTAGCCGTCCTCGCCGATGTGCGGGGTCACGCCGTCTTTGCCGTCTTGGCCATCTTGGCCGTCTTGACCGTCTTGGCCGTCTTGACCGTCGGTCCCGTCCGTTCCGACGGCCTTATACTCCGTCTTTTCGTCGCCGAAGTACCAATAGCCGTCCGTGCCGATGTGCGGCGTGACGCCGTCTTTGCCGTCCTTGCCGTCTTGTCCGACGTAGCCCGCCTCTTCGGGGGTCAGCTCATAGACCTTGCAACCCGTGAGCGCGAAGAGCGCCCCGAGGGTCAGGCAAGCCATCAGCATGACGAGCAGGACCGTCTTGAAAATGTGTCTTTTGGGTTTCATATTAACCTCCTTATTGCGCATTTTTGCGCAAAAATTATCCAATTTTCCTCGCCGTTTTCTCGCGAAGTTTCCCTCATTATAACCTGTATCAGATTAAAAGTCAATAATCTGAAACAGATTATTTATAATAATTTCGGGAAATATTTTGGGAGGGCAGGGTGTATGTATCGAAGGATCCGTGATTTGAGAGAGGACCGCGATCTGAACCAAACGCAGATCGCGAAAATGCTGGGAATGTCGCAAACGGGATATTCCAAATACGAGACGGGCGAAAACGACATCCCGACTGCGATCCTCATCCGTCTTGCCGAATTCTACAATACAAGCGTGGATTATCTGCTCGGGCTGACGAAGGAACGCGCCCCCTATCCCCGTTCAAGGGAACGGGCGCCCATGCCCGTGTGAGCCCGCGCATACAAAAAAGGAAAAGCAAAAAGCCGCTCGATTTTGAGCGGCTTGTCTTTTGTAAGAAACCAAATTTATGAAATTTTTAACTCGATCTTATTTTCTTGCGGCCTCGACCTGCTTGGCGACTTCCTCGGAGAGGTCCTCGGACTTCTTCTCGATGCCCTCGCCCCGCACGAAGAACACGAAGCGGGCAAGTTCAACGGGCGCGCCCGCGGCCTTGGCGCCCTGCGCGAGGAGCTGGGCGATCGTGATCTTGTCGTCCTTGATGAACTTCTGCTCCAAGAGGCAGTTCTCTTCGTAGAATTTGTTGAGCTTGCCGATGACGATCTTCTCGGCGATGGCCTGCGGTTTGCCCTCGTTCATGACTTCCTGCATGAGGATGGTCTTTTCCTTTTCGAGCGTCTCGGCGGAGACTTCGCTCTTCGCAAGGTATGCGGGCTTGGAAAATGCGGTATGAAGGGCAACGTCGTGCGCGAGCGCCTTCGTTTCCGCCGTCTCGGGAGCATGGAAGTCGAGCATGACACCCATCGTGCCGCCCATGTGGATATAGGTCTCGATAAAGCCCTCCGTCTTATACAGGGTGAACCTGCGCACGGAGATCTTCTCGCCGATGACGCCGATCTGCTCGGAGATGTAGGTCTCGACGGTTTTTCCCCCACCCATGTCCGAAGCGAGGAGTGCAGCGACGTCCTGCGGCTCGGTGGACAGGATCTGTTTTGCGATGAGTTCGACGAGGGAACGGAACTTCTCGCCGTTGGCGACGAAGTCGCTCTCGCAGTTGACTTCGACGAGGACGCCCTTCTTGCCCTCGACGAGCGCAAAGACGACGCCTTCGGCCGCGATCTTGGAGGCGCGCTTGGCGGCCTTCGCGATGCCGCGTTCACGGAGAAGGTCTGCCGCCTTCTCGAAATCGCCGTCCGCATCGACGAGTGCGCGCTTGCAATCCATCATGCCGGCGCCCGTCTGTTCGCGGAGCTTCATTACATCCTTTGCCGTAAATTCTGCCATATCGGTAATTCTCCTTAAAAGTTATTCTGCCGTCTCGGCCGCAGGCGTTTCGCTCGCCTCGGGCTTCTCGGTCTCTTCAACCGTCTGGGGCTCTTCCGTTTTCTCTTCGGGAAGGACGGGCGTCGCGCCTTCGGTCGCCTCGATGACGGCGGAAGCGATGACCGACGAGATGAGTTTGATCGCACGGATCGCATCGTCGTTCCCCGGGATCACATAGTCGATGAGATCGGGGTCGCAGTTGGTATCCGTGATGGCGACGATGGGAACGCCCATCTTACGCGCTTCGGCCACGGCGATATCTTCGCTGTGCGGGTCGACGACGAACATCACGCCGGGCATCCCGTGCATGTTCTTGATGCCGCCGAGATTTTCCTGCAACTTCGCCATCTCCTTTTTGAGGCCCAAAACTTCCTTCTTGGGGAGAAGGTCGAACTCGCCGTTCTGCTCCATCCTCTCGAGCTTTTCGAGATAGTCGATGCGGGAACGGATGGTCTTGAAGTTGGTGAGCGTGCCGCCCAGCCAACGGGAGTTGACATAGAACTGCCCGCAGCGCTCCGCCTCTTCCTTGATGGCGTCCTGCGCCTGCTTCTTGGTGCCGACAAAGAGCACGGTCTTGCCCATCTTCACGCTCTCGACGACGAAGGTGTACGCCTCTTCGATGAGCGCAGCCGTCTTTTCGAGGTCGATGATGTGGATATCATGACGGGCGGCGAAGATGTACTTCTTCATCTTGGGGTTCCACTTCCTCGTCTGGTGCCCGAAATGGACGCCCGCTTCGAGGAGCTGCTTCATGGTGATAACTGCCATATTTCCTCCGTTTTACCTCCCCCGTTCGCGTTTTTCCGCCCGATATCCGCATGAAAAGTATTTACGGACACGGAAGGCGGCACTCGCGGGGTGCGGATTTCTGCCTTCGCAGACGCTAACGATTATACCATAGGTATAAAATTTTTGCAACTTGTTTTTATGGGTGAAACGGGATTTTTTCAACGAAATAATAAGAAATATGCCGCGGGAACTTTGAGGGGGATTGCGTCATCCTGAGCAGAAAGAGCATTACGCAGTCCGTAAAAAATGATCCTCGAAGGATCCCCTTCATGAAAAGACGGACTTCGTACTTTGGGATTCTTCGAGGATGATCTGCCGTGAACTATATAAAAAGTTGTCGGCTCAGAATGACGCTACCACCACGCGTCACCCTTTTTCCAAAGGGTGTCCTTCGGACATGGTATGGGCGTTTTGCGTCTGGGACGCGGTTGACGATACGGCACATGGGAGTGTACTTTTGCGTACACGACCAAGAAAAACGTAGCACGACGCAGGATCGCGCAGCTTATACGCGTTTCGCTTCGAGGATATCCGAAATCTTTTTGAGAAGCTCCTCCTTGCCCTCGCCCGTCGTGCCCGAGACGGCCAAAACGTTGCCCTCGCCCAGCCCGTAGGCATTGGCGACGGCGCGCACGCGCTCCTTCGCCTTCATGCGGGAAAGCTTATCGCTCTTCGTCGCGATGACGGTGAACGGGATGACATGGTAGTTGAGAAATTCCACCATGGTGAAGTCGTCCTCCGAGGGGTCGCGGCGGATATCGGAGAGCAGAAAGACGTGGGCGATGTGCTCCTTTTTTGCAAAGAAGGCGTCGAGCATTTTCGCCCACTTCGCCTTTTCCTCGCGGGAGACGGCCGCATAGCCGTAGCCGGGGAGATCGGCGAGGAGGAACTGCCCGAAATCGAAGTAATTCACGAGGCGGGTCCTGCCGGGCGCGGCGCTCGTCTTGGCGAGTTTTTTCTGCCCCGCAAGCATGTTGATGAGGGTGCTCTTTCCCGCATTGGACCGGCCGCAGACGGCGATCATGGGCCTGTCGGGCACGATGAACTGCCGCTCGCTTGCGGCAGATGTGATGAACTTTGCCCCGTTAATGCGCATAGGAGAGCCCCTTGACGGCGTTCCGGAACACCTCGTCCACCTCGGAGACGGGTATGAAGTGCAAATTCTTTTTGATCTCCTCGGGGATCTCTTCGACGTCCTTTTGGTTCTCTTCGGGAATGATGACGTCGTGGATGCCGATGCGGTCGGCGGCGAGCGCCTTCTCTTTGAGCCCGCCGATGGGGAGCACCTTCCCGCGCAGGGTGATCTCTCCCGTCATGGCGATATCCCGCCGCACGGGCAGCCCCGTAAAGGCGGAGAGAATGGCCGTCGCCATCGTGATGCCCGCGGAGGGCCCGTCCTTGGGGGTCGCGCCCTCGGGGACGTGGATATGGACGTCCTTCTTTTCGAAGTCGGCCACGTCGATGCCGTATTTTTCGGCATGGGAGCGGATATAGGAGATGGCCGCGCGGGCCGATTCCTTCATGACGTCCCCCAGCTTCCCCGTGAGCAAGATCTCGCCCTTGCCCTGCATTGCGGAGACTTCGATGGTGAGCGTCGTGCCGCCCACCGCCGTCCATGCGAGGCCCGTCGCGGCGCCCACTTCGTCCTCGGAGAGCATTTCGCCGTCGCGCAAGAACCGCTTGGCGCCGAGGTATTTTTCGAGATTTTGTTTGGTGACGGAGATCTTGCCCCCCTCTTCGCCCTTGGCGATGAGCACCGCCGCCTTCCTGCAAACGGCGCCGATGGTGCGCTCCAAAGAACGGACCCCCGCCTCCATCGTGTAGCCGTCGATCATCGCGTCGATCGCGCCGTCGGAGATGCGGAGCTGCTTTTCGGCAAGGCCGTTTTCCTTGCGCTTCTTGGGAACGAGGTAGCGGCGTGCGATCTCCGCCTTCTCCTGCTGGGTGTAACCCGAGAGTTCGATGATCTCCATGCGGTCGCGCAGGGGCATTGGAATGGTATCGAGCGTGTTGGCCGTCGCGATGAACATGACTTTCGAGAGGTCGTACTCCACTTCGAGGTAGCGGTCGCGGAAGGTGGAATTTTGTTCGGGATCGAGCACTTCCAAAAGGGCGCTCGCGGGATCCCCGCGAAGGTCGGAGGAGATCTTATCCACCTCGTCGAGGAGGAACACGGGGTTGACGGAACCCGCATTCTTCATCTCGTAGAGGATGCGCCCCGGCATTGCGCCGATATAGGTGCGGCGGTGGCCCCTGATCTCGGCCTCGTCCTTGACGCCGCCGAGGCTCATGCGGACGAATTTGCGGCCGAGCGCGCGGGCGACCGACTTTGCGATGCTCGTCTTGCCCACGCCGGGCGGCCCGACGAGGCACAGAATGGGCGCTTTCAGCTCGCCCGTCAGTTTGAGGACGGCGAGATATTCCACGACGCGTTCCTTGATCTTTTCGAGGCCGTAATGGTCCTCTTCGAGCACCTTCTCGACGTCGGCGAGCGATTGGGTATCCTCCGTTTTCTCGCTCCAAGGGAGATCGAGGAGCCAATCGGCGTAGTTGCGCAAAACGGTATATTCGGGCGAGGACGAGGGCATGCGGTCCATGCGGGCGAGCTCGGAGAGCGCCTTTTCCTGCACGGCTGCGGGCAGATGTTTTGCGAGTAGCCGTTCGCGCAGCTTTGCGTTCTCCTCGCCGTCGTCGCCCAGCTCGGCGTGGATAACTTTGAGCTGTTCGCGCAAGAAATATTCCCGCTGCGCCTTGTCGATATTTTTGCGGACTTCCTGCGCGATCTTGCCCTCGAGGCGGGCGATCTCGACCTCCGATGCGAGGCAGGTCTCGAAAAGTTTGAGCCGTTCGACGATGTCGGTCTCATTGAGGAGCTGCTGTTTGATCTCGTCTTTGAGCCGCAGATTGCGGGCGCAGATGTTGATATAGGCGTCGATATCGGTGACGCCCGTGAGCTCGCCTTCGAGCTCCCGCATCGCCCTCTGATCGTTGGGATAGAGTTCGCGCACGAGTTCCTTCACGGTACGGAAGTGCGCCTCCTCCTCTTCGGGGTCGCCGTGGACGGACGGCATGGGATCGACGACGGCATAGATAGAGCCTTCCTGCAAGCGAAAATCCCGCGCGCGGGCGCGGTAGAGCCCTTCGACGGAGATGCGGATGCGATCGCCGGGCAGCATGAGCTTTTGGCGGATGTTCGCCACCGTCCCCACAGGGGAGAGATCGGAGGGCTCGGGCGAATCCTTCTCCACCGTCTGGCGGGAGAGGAAGATGCGCGAATCGTGGTAGAGGGCATGGTCGAGCGCGGCGATCGAGATCCCGCGGCCTACCTCGAAGGAGACGACGGTATCGGGGAATATGACTTCCGTCCGCATGGGAATGACGGAAAAAATTTGAGGAAGTTCGGGCATATCCATAGTATTTCCCTCTTTGGAATGTTTACTATTATATCACACGCATGCGCGTTTTTCAAACATTTTCGGTGAAAAAAGGCCGCCCGCCGTGCAAAGCACGGCGGGCGGTCTGTCCGTGAACGCTCACTCGGCGGAGAAATCCTCTTTGCCGGCGCCGCAGAGCGGACAGGTGAAGTCGTCGGGAATATCTTCCCACTTCGTGCCGGGCGCGATGCCGTTATCGGGATCGCCCAGCGCCTCGTCGTACTCGTACCCGCAGATGTTGCAGATAAATTTCATTGCCGTTATCCTCCTTGATGATACATTTTAATTTTTACGATAGTCATCGGCGATCGCTTCCGCGAGGGCGGAGAGCGCGGGCAAGTCCTCCTCTTTGACGGAGGAGAGGATCCTCACCGTTTCGCCGAGCTGTTCCATGTTCTTCATGCCTTCGATCTCCGCCTGCATGAGCGTGCCCGCCTGCGGCGCCCAGCTGCCGTTTTCGACGAGGGCATACTTCCTCCCTTGGAAGAAGTGCGCTTTGAGGTCGGAAAGGAGCTCGCCCATGCACAAAAAGATGCCGTTGTTGTGGGTGCAGGACGCAAACACGACGTGCGAATAGCGGAAGGCTTCGGCGAGCAGATCGCAGACATGGGTATTGGAAACGTCGTAGATCTTCACAAAGACGCCCCTCTTCGCGAGGTCGGCCGCCAAGATCTCGGCGGCGTTTTGCGTGTGGCCGTAAATGGAGGCGTAGAAGATGGCGACGCCCTTCTCTTCGGGCTCGTACTTGCTCCATGTATCGTATTTTTTAAGATACCATGCGAAGTTTTCCCGCCAGATGGGGCCGTGCAGGGGACAGACGAGACGGATATCGAGCGCGGACGCCTTTTTGAGGACGTTTTGCACCTGAAAACCGTACTTCCCCACGATATTGAAGTAGTATTTGCGCGCTTCGGAGAGATATTCGTCCTCGAAGTGTGCTTCGTCGGCAAAGATCCCGCCGCCGAGCGCGCCGAACGTCCCGAAGGCGTCGGCCGAAAACAGGATCCCCTCTTCGGGGATATAGGTCATCATGACCTCGGGCCAGTGCACCATGGGCGCAAAGACGAAGGTGAGCGTATAGCCGCCCACGGACATGGTATCCCCCTCCTTCACGAGAAGGACGTTTTTGCCCGAAAACGGGAAGAAGTTTTTGAGCATGCCCGCGACCTTTTGGTTGGTGACGACGGTGACGCCGGGATGCCTTTCGAGGAGGCGCAAAAAGGTCGCCGAATGGTCGGGCTCCATGTGATGGACGACGACATAGTCGAGCGGCCTCCCGCCGAGGGCGTAGTCCAAATTTTCGAAGAAGAGATCGGCGACGGCCGTATCCACGGTATCGAAGAGGGCGGTCTTTTCCCCTTTGAGCAGATAGGAATTGTAGCTCACGCCGCGGGGGACGGGGATATAATTTTCGAAGAGTTTGATCTTCCTGTCGTTCCCGCCGAGGTAGCAGAGGTCTTTTTGGATGTGAATGACGTTTTGCATATCGATTGCTCCGTAATAGAGATTCTACTATATTTTGCGCGAAAAAGCAACCGTACAAACGGAAAAATTTTCGGACGGCTCCCCCTTGTAAAATCATGCAAATATGCGCAAAATTATGATTATTTCGCGGAATTATGCGATGAATTGCGTGAAATGGGCAACTTCTCCCCGCAAAACCGTTGCAAAAGGCGCGATCATATGCTATAATATATCGGTAAAACAGACGGAGGTCTGCTATGAAACTGTGCAAAAAGATCCTTTTCCCCGTGCTCTCCCTGCTCTTCGCGCTGGGCATTGCCTGCTTTGCCGCCGCGTGTGGGGGCGGGCGGGAAAAGCAAAATTGCGTCTTTGCGGTGACTGTCGCCTGCGAGGATGCGGACGCGCTCGGAAGCGTCGAAGTCTCCCTCAAAACAGAGGACGGCGAGGCCGTCGAAAACGGCGGGCCCAAAGCTCTGACGGGGGGCAAGGCGACTTTCGAACTCCCCTCCGCGACCTATAAGGTCGTCCTTTCGGGCGTCCCCGAGGGCTACCTTTGGGATCCCGCGTGGGTGAGCGAACAAAATCCCAACGCCACGGTGACGCTCGTCCCCGGGGTGCAGAAGATCGAATATGTCGTGACCGCCGTCGACGAGGCGGGCGCTCCCCTTGCGGGCGCCCTCTTCTCCCTGCTGAACGAAAGCGGGGAAACCGTCGCCTCGGCCGAGACGAAAGATAGCGGCAAGGCCACCATCAAGGCGCCCCCCGCGAGCTATACCCTCCGCGCAGATCTTGCGCCCGAAGGGTACACCGTGACCGCGTTTGAGGGTACCATGT
This sequence comes from uncultured Clostridia bacterium, assembly GCA_947625555.1. GTDB lineage: Bacteria > Bacillota > Clostridia > Christensenellales > Borkfalkiaceae > Gallimonas. The sequence goes on from CANQOT010000002.1 coordinate 59,393, forward strand.
CCGAGAGTGCACCCTCGAAAACGGTGACGTTCCACGCACTCGACAAGGTCGACGCCTTCGACGAGGCCTTCCGCGGAAGCTGGCGCGCCATCGGGAAGGAGATCGCGCTCCTCATCAATTCCACCTCTTTGAATTTCAACTCCGAGCGGCTCAACGCCTATGCGGGCGAGGACGGGGCCATTCTCTTTTGGGCGGGCTCGGACGTGTACACCCTTGCGCCCTACGAGGGGCTCGAAGGGGCGCTCATGCTCACTTTGGGCGACGAGACCCTTCCCCTTCTGCCCGAAAAGGGCCTCGCCTATGTCGCCGTCCCCTCAACATTGGAGGGCACATGGACGATCGCAGACGAGGAGGGCGGCGTTCTCTTCACCATCCTCCTCAACGGCAGCACCTTCACCCTCGGCGGGACGGACGGCTATATCACCCTCTATGAGGACGGCGAGGAGACCGCGCGCCTTATCGGCATCATCGAGACGGGCGAAGGGGGCGGCGTCTACTTCATGACCTATGATAAGAACACGGGCGGGCTCTCGGTCCCCGGGTTCGAGGTCCCCTTCTTCAAATCGGGGGCGGGCACCTCGGCCGATCCCGAAGTGCTCGGCGTGCTCGCAGGCGATTATTCCTATACCCTCCTCGCGACGGGCCAGCTCGCGGGCGGGTTCTCGGAACTTTGGATGTACGCGAGCGTCTACCTCACCTATACGGCGGGCCCCTCCGACGAGACCTATACCCTCATCGTCACCAACTACGACCTCATCTTCGAGGTCGCGCGCGCCGATGCCGACGAAAACGACACCCATGCCGTGCTCTTGAATTGGGATAAGATGGGCGCGAGCTCCAACTATGCCTCCTTTACCCTCAAAGCGAACACACAGTACAACATCACGATCTCCAACAGCAAGACGAGCACATCCGAACTCCCCCCCTGCAAGATGACCTTCTCCATCCATGAGGGTGTGGAAAAGGCGCCCGCAAAGCATTCCGTCCCCGCCTCCTTCCACGGGATCTGGTACAATAAGGCGGACGATAACGACCGCCTCGTCATCACCGAAGGGGCGATGCGCTGGGAGGACGATACCATCGTGTGGGGCGGAAAGGCGATGCAACTCGTCAGCGCGGCGGGCAATATCCTCACCGCCTCGCTCGACGGCAAGACGTGGACGTTCACGCGCGAAGAGGCCGTTCTCACGGGGACTTGCGGGCAGGAGACCGCAGTTTTCAGCCTCCTCTCCAAGAACCCCAAGTCGGCGCCCATCCCCGGGGTGTACAGCGGGCTTTGGATCTGCGAGAACGCCCCCTCGGGCCAGACGGAATACCTCTATATCGTTGCCTTCACCGCGACGGGCATCTGGCCCGAGATCGAATACCTCGATAACGGCGCCTTCTATTGGATGGGACGGGCGGCCGTCGTCACAGAAGCCTCCCTCTTTGGGCTGACCATCGTCATGGACGACCTCGTATGGGAGGGCCGCTACGATTCCACCGCGGTGGGCGCCACCCTCACCATCACGCGCGAGGGCGAAAGCTACGTCTTTTCCGCCCCCTCCCGCTATGCGACCGACTTTTCCGCCCTTCTCGGCGATTGGGCGGCCGATGGGTACCAAGTGCATATCACGAAGGATACCTTCATCTTCAACGGCGTCGTCCTAGCGGGGACCGACGGCAGCGTCGACGAATTCGGCGATCTCATCGAAGTGGCGTCGAAGATCGTCCTCATCGAAAACAGCCTCATGTTCTGCGTGGAAGGAAGGTTCTACACCCTTTCAAAGACGGGTTCCGTCCTCACGCTGACCGTGCTCAACACGCAGACGGAAACGACGCTCTCCCCCGCCCCCGCGGCCTGAACTTCTGCCTTCCGCAATGCCCCCTCTCTGAGGGGGCGTTTTTTTGTTCGCGAAATACAAATATGCAGAAAATCACATGAAATTATAGAAAATATGCAAATATTCATATATTTTCATCAAGAACCATGTTAATTTTATTTGCATTTTTGTAACAAATGTGATAAAATATCATCAAATATAAAGGAACGCGCGCGGCGCGTTTCCCCATTTATTCAGGAGGTCAGTATGAAAATGTTCAAGCGGATCATGCTCGCGGCTCTCTCCCTCTGCATGGCGCTCGGCATCGTCGGTCTTGTTGCCGCTTGCGGCAAGAGCAATGCAAAGAAGATCGACTATACCGTCACCGTCACCTGCACCGAGACGGAAGCGCTCGCGAACGTGAAGGCCGGACTTACGACTGCGGAGGGCGAGGCCGTCGAAGGCGGCGAAGCAAAGGCCCTGACGGACGGCGCGGCGACGTTCACCGTGCTCCCCGGTACCTATCAGGTCGTCCTTACGGGCGTGCCCGAAACGTACGAATACCAGCCGGCGACGCTCACCGAAACGACGACCACGGCGACGATCACGCTCACGCAAAAGACGCCCGTAGGTCCCCAAGGGCCCACCATCGACGCCAAATATAACGGCACTTGGTCGAATGCCGATCACACCCTCGTCGTCGACACCGAGAAGGGCACAATCACCCTCGACGGCACGCAGGCGACCGATATCGCCGAAGACGAGACGGCGGGCTACACCTTCCAATGCGGCGGCAAGACGTGGTCGCTCTACTTCCCCATCGAAGATCCCGAGACGCTCTGCCTCGACGACGGCGAAGATGATTTCAGCGAACTCACAGCGGGGACCTATGTTCCTCCCACCCCCGCCACGATGCCCTCGGACTTCCCCGCAAAGTGGTATGACGAGGACGAGACGGAAGCCATCGTATTCGACGGCGCAACCTTCACGTATATGGACGAAGAGGGCGTCGTGACCGCCGTCACCGATAACAAGGACGGCACCTACACCATTACGGCGACCTATATGGAAGACGAGATCTCCTTCACCTGGACGAAGGCAGACTTCACCCTCTCCTTGACCGTGTACGATACGCTTGTCACCTACTATGCCGAGGGACACGTGCCCTTCCATATCAACGGCGTATTCGACGGAACGTGGACCTCTTCCGACGGCGAAACGACCATCGTCATCGACGCCGAGGGCGCCACGATCACGATCGGAGAGGATGCCGCGACGGGCATTGCGCTCGCCGCCGACGGTTCCTATACCTTCACTTGGAACGGGGAGAGCTGCTCGATCTACTTCGTCGACGATGACTATACGACGCTCTACTTCGAATATGGCAATGAACTGATCGAGCTCTACCCCGAAGGGCATGTGCCCCTTCATATCGCACCTGTTTACGACGGGACATGGGTCTCTCAAGACGGCTCCACGACCATCGTTATCGACGCAGACGCAAACACCATTACGATCAACAATACTGCCGCGACAGACATCACGGAAGGTGCTATCGCCGGCTACGACTTCACTTGGGATGGGAAGAGTTGCTCCGTGTACTTTGTGCAGGAAGACTATACCACGCTCCTTTTCGATTGCGGCGACGATGAACTGATCGAGCTCTACCCCGAGGGGCACGTGCCCGAGAAGAAGGAACCCGTCGATAGCATGCCCGCAGGCTTCCCCACCGAGTGGGAGAGCGACGGCGAAGAGCTCACCTTCACGGGTTCCACTTTCACTTATATGGACGAAGAGGGCTTCGTGTATGAGATCGACGGAAACACTTTCCATGCCCTCTATCAAGATATGGAATGCGTCCTCACATGGGATCCCGAGGCGCATACCCTCACTTTGGGCATGGAAGGCGTCGATATGAACGTGACGTTTAACGAAAAGGGCTACACGCCCGCAGGCCCCGTGGAGATGCCCGAAGGCTTCCCCACCGAATGGACTTCGGATACGGGTACCCCGCTCACCTTTACCGGCGCGTCCTTCGATGACGACGGCACGACGGGAACTGTTACGAAGGTCGAACACAACCAAGACGGCACCTATACCTTCACCGCGACCTACGGCAGAAACAACACCGAGATCACCCTCGTTTGGGATCCCGAAGCAGAGACGCTTACGATGAAAGCAGCCTACGGGGATACCGTCTACACCCCCGCGACCCCCGTTGAAAACGCCGATATCGACGCTTCCTTCGACGGGACTTGGGTCGGCGACACCGAAGACGGCGACATGCACTTCGTTGTTGTCATCGACGCGGAAAACGATACCATCACCCTCAACGGAAAACCTGCCACCAAGATTGTTGCCAACGAAGAAAACGGCGGCTACGACTTTAATTGCGACGACAACGATTGGACCATCTTCCTTTACGTTGGCAAGCTTACCATTTCCGACTCGATCGGATATGTGACCGCCGACCTCACCAAACAGGTGGAAGAGGTATTCGATCCCGCGGTATTTCTTGCCCTTGAGCTCAACGGGACATGGTTCGCCGACGCATACATCGGAGCTTACACGCAGGTGCCGATCAAGCTCACCTTCACAAAAGATAGCCTCGAAGTGAAGTTCGCTTTGAACGGGACGGATAGCACGGGCACAGTGACGGCATACGACGACGCCACGAAGACCATCACGGCCGTGATCGGCGGCGACACCTACTATTTCGTCTACGATCCCGAAACCGACCGCATGACCGACGGCAACCCCGAGGGCGCCGATTCCACCAAGAACTATGGCCCTTATATTCACTATACCTACGATTTCAACTCGACGGCTATCCAAGCTCCCGCATGGTTTGGCTATACCTTCGCAGCGGCCGAGACTACTCTCTCGATCAAGGAGAACTATCTCGTAGTAAACGGCACATCGCAGAACAGGATCCGCCACTATGATGCGGAGAAGAAGGAACTCATCGTCCTCTTCGAGGGCGCGCACGTATTCGTAACGTACGACGACGGGACAAACACCCTCATTGCCACTCCGCTCAAGGAAGACGCCTACGGTACGATCAGCGGCACGTTCTACAAAGTCCCCGATCCCCTCAACCCCAACCTCACTTGGCTCGACGAGAACACTTGGGAGTCCGAGAGCGGCGGTTCGATCTCCTTCGAGGGCGCAAACGTGACCGTAAACGCGACGGGCATCAATAATTGGAAGGGCTTCATCACCGCCCACGAGGCAGAGAAGAAGACGCTCACCGTCTACTTCATCGGCCACGGCTCGGTCACCATTACCTACACCGAGGATACCGTTCGGACGCTCACCTGCACCCTCGGCGGAAAGAGCTTTACCTTCACGCAAACCGTCATCCTCACCCTTCCCGAAGCGATCAACGGCAAGTGGGTAGGAAAGGACGATTGGAAGAGCGTAACCATCGAGAACGGCAAAATGACCGTTGAATCGGGTCGCTATGACAAAGGCCCCTACGATATTACGAATGTCGCAAACGAAGGGAACATCTGGACGTTCAACGTCAACGTTGCTTCCAGCGAACAGAACTTCACCTACGACGAAGAGAAGGATACCCTCACTGTCGCTATCTATAACGGCACCATAACCTTCGAACGGTATGTAGAACCTGCGGCCGATCCCGCCGAACTTTGGGAGGCTTTGAGCGATACCGAATGGAAGCCCGTTTCGGGAGCTGAACCGACATATTACACGCAAAACATTGTGATCTCCGCTGATCATACCGTCACGATCACTACGGCCACCACGATCACCCTTAAGGTCGAAGATGATAAGCATTTGACGTACGACAATGAGACGACGACATGGACGATCACGATCAGCTCGACCGTAAATAACTTCTTCATTTACTATAATACCGCGACGAAGGTCCTCACCTGCGGGCATGCGATCTATTCGGGTACGCCGAAGGTCACGACGTTTGAAAAGGTCGAAAAGGCTACCCTCACGCTTCCCGAAGCCGTTTACAATGCAACTTGGACTTCGGAAAACACGAGCTACGGATATTCGATCGTCTTCACTTCCGCAACGAAAGTAAAAATCCAACCCTCTTCCTATTCTGCCGAAGTTGAAGTAGACGTCACAGTCACCGACTATGCAGACGGAACATGGAGTTTCACGGCGACTTGGACATCGGGCTCTCTCGGCTACATTTACTTGTTCACATACCAGGATAATGCCGACGTCATCAATGTGGTGATCAACCGCTCGTCCGGATCCAAAGCTGGTGATATGACCCTTACCAAGCAGGGCGGTAGTGATGTGGTCGATACAAGTAAACTGCCCGAAGCGCTTTACACTGCGACTTGGACGTCGGACAACACAAGCTACGGTTATTCCTTCGTATTTAAGGATGGCGGAACGCAAGTCACCATTCAGCCCTCTTCGTCATATAACGCATACGATGGCGAAGTGACCGATCTGAAATATGATGCAGAGACCAAAACGTGGACATTCCAAGTTCTTTGGAAACAAAATATGCTCGTTTACAAATATGTTTTTAGTTATGTAGACGGCGCAGACACAATTACTGTTGGTATGTATCGCTCCGAAACCGCTACGGGAAATCCCGCATACACAATTACTCTTACAAAGAAAAACTAAGCGGAAGCGTAACGCAACAGCATAACGCAAAAGAACGGCTCTTCGGAGCCGTTCTTTTTTTATCGTACATCGCCCTTTTGGGCTCCATATGGGGCGCGGCCGCAGCGGGGGAATGTGAAAGTTATGCAAAAAGTACGCGATCTGTTTGCATTTATCCGCATAATGTGATAAAATATAAGCATAAGCATGGGCTTTTCCATGCTCCGAGATCCCCTTCGGGAGGTTACTATATGAAATTCTATCGGAAGATGTTGCTCGCGGTATTTTCGCTTCTTCTCGCGCTCGGCCTCGTGGGAATTGCGGCCTGCGGCAAGAAGGCTCCGCCCGAGCCGACCCCCATCGACTACACCGTGACCGTTACCTGCGAGGACGAAAATGTCCTTGCGGACGTAAAGGTGAGCCTTAAAACGCTTGCGGGCGAAGCCGTCGAAGGCGGCGAAGAAAAATCCCTCACCGCGGGCATGGTTACCTTCTCCGCGCTCCCCGCAACCTACAAAGCCGTCCTAACGGGCGTGCCTGAAACCTATGAATGGCAGGAGGCGACGCTCACCGAGGCTGCGCCCAACGCCACCGTTGCGCTCACCAAAAAGAACGTGGGGCCCGTCGATCCCGACCCCATTACCTACACGGTGACCGTCACCTGCGACGACGAGAACGCCCTCAAAGACGTAAAAGTGAGCCTTAAAACGCTTGCGGGCGAAGCCGTCGAAGGCGGCGAAGAAAAGCCCCTCACCGCGGGCATGGTTACCTTCTCCGCGCTTCCCGCGACCTACAAAGCCGTCTTGACGGGCGTGCCCGAAACCTATGAATGGCAGGAGGCGACGCTCACCGCAAGCTCCCCCGCCGCCACCGTCGCCCTCACCTTGAAAAAGGTGGAGCCTCAAACCGCGACTTACACCGTCTACCTCAACCTCTCCGCCGCCGACGAAAGCGCCTTTGCCGACGTGAAAGTGGGCCTTAAAACGCTTGCGGGCGGGGCCGTCGAGGGCGGCGAAGCGAAGGCGACGGCCGTGGACGCCAACTTCTTTGTATATGCCTCCTTCGAGGTCGCCCCGGGGACGTACAAGGTCGACCTGACGGGCGTGCCCGAAAATTACGAATGGGCGGAGGCCACCGTCTCCGATGAGACGCCCGCCGTCACCATCTCCTTTGCCCACCTTTCCGAATACACCGTGACCGTCACCTGCGCGGACGAAAATATTCTCGCGAATGTGAAGGTCTCCCTGCACAACACCCTCGATAGCTCCGTCCCCACGGGCGGCGAGGAGCGCGCGCTTTCGGGCGGCGAGGCGACTTTCCGCGTGAAGGCAGGCACTTACAGCGTCCGTCTTACAGGCGTGCCCGCGACGTATGAATGGAAAAATCTCCTCGTCTCCGACACCTCCCCCGCCGTCACCGTGCCCCTCACCCTCAAAGAGACCGACCCGCCCGCCACGCAGGATCACCTTCCCGAAAAGCTGACAGGCACCGTGTGGGATTCGACCTCCAACACCGTTACGCAGGTCTCCTTTGCCGGCGACACCGTCTCCATCGACGGCATGCAGGGCGCGGGCAGCGCCGAAGCGGCCGAGATCGGCCTTGCGGGCAGTGTGTGGACGTTCTCGGTCACCGTTTCGATGGACGGCGGCCGTACCGTCTTCGTCGCCTTCACCTATGACGAAGAGGCCGAAACACTCACGGGCGTCTACACCAACCGCACCTATGAATTTACGCAGCGGCGCGAAGCCGAAACGCTCAAAGAGTTTCCCGCCGCCCTCGCGGGCACGCTGTGGACCCCCGACCGCGCCATTGCGGGCGTGAGCGAGATCTCCTTCACGACGGAGAGCGTCTTTATCGGCGACGGGTTCTGCAAGCCCGACGCGATCCGTCTGCTCGACGGCGTCTATACCTTCGCCGTGTCCTTCACGGTGAGCGGCACCGTCAGCAACACCCTCACCTTCACCTATAACGCGGCCGCGGGCACCCTCACGGCGGTCAACGGATACGACGGCGCCACCCTCAACTTTACCAAGGCGGAGGCGGTCGATCCCGCATCCTTCGGCACGGTCGCGGCTTCCATTCCCGACGAGACGGCGGCAGAGCTCGCAAAGGCGGTTTGGACTTCGGACGATAAGGTCGTGGCGCAGGTCGCCTTCACGAAACAGAACGCCATCTACGGGATCAGGATCCGCATCGATCAGAAACAGGGCGGAGGCGGAGAGGTCACCGCGCTTATCAAAAACGGCGACATCCGCAAGGACGGCAACGTCTACCAGATCGCCTATATCCCCAAGTCGGGCACGAATATCCGCTACACCGTTCTCCTGCGCTACGATACCGCCGCAAAGACGCTCACCGCGCTCTATTCGGGCAAGACGGTGGCGCTCAAACAGGCGGACGTGCAGGAGACCCCCTCCGTCTATCCCGCCGCGCTCGAAGGCACGACGTGGGTCAACGCCGACGACCCCGACGGCACACTTTCGGGCATCCGCTCCATCACCTTCATAAACGGCGAGATCAGATGGGTGGACGCGAATGGCAACACCCAGCGCGTCAACAGTGCGAGCACCGAAAACGGCATGATCTGGGCGATCGTCGATTTGCTACCGCAGGGATATTTCTGCATCGAATATGCGGGCGACAGCATGACGGTGCACACCGCCAACCTCGGTTCCACGAGCGGCTTCACCTTCACAAAACAGGCTTAAAAAACGGCATGAAAAAACGGCTCCGCGGAACCGTTTTTTCTTTTCTTTTCGCACCCCCCTCTGCAAACGGGGTGCGTTTTATTTTACTTCGGTGACGGTGACGACGTACTTGCCTTCCGCATCCGTGGCGATGCGCACCATGTACTCCTGTGCAAGTCCGCCCGAGACGGCGCCCTTGAAGTACCAAACGCCTTCCTCCGTGCCCGCCCTGAACTCGGTGACGTCCACTTTGGAATACTGCCCGATCTCGTTGGTATAGGCCACCATGACGACGTTCACGGGCTTCCCCTCTTCATTCGCGAGGTAGTAGACGAGGAAGCCGCCGACGGTGTTCGCGGGGATCAAGTCGTAGATTTCGAGCGAGACTTCCGTGACGGTCTCCCCTTCCTTCTTGAAGGTGAGAAGGTACCCTTGATAGCCGCCCGCCGTCTTGGGTACGGCGAGCCATACGCCGTCGCCCGTGAGCGTCATGCCGAGGTCGGCGGGTTCGACGATCTTCCCGTCCTCCTTGATGAGGGTGACGTTGACGATCTTGCCGTTGAGGTCGCCCGGGAGGAGGCTGTAACCGTCGTGCCCGTAGCCCGGGGTACCCGCCGCCGTCGCGCGGATGAGCGATTTGAGCCCCGCGGTGTACGTCTCTCCGTCGTAGTTAAACGTCTTTTCCTCGTAAGTGTAGAAGCCCCAGAGAATGTAGCATGCGCCCACTTCTTCCGCATACGTCTCGACGAAATCGATCGCATAGCGCGCGCTCTCAAATTCGAACACGATCTCGAGGAGGTCGCCGTTCAGATCGGACCTGTGCCCGAGACGGCGCACTTGATCTTCACTGAACGATTGGAAAGTGACGGGGTCGGCTTTCTGCGAAGGGACCTTATTCGCATAGTAGAACGTGCCGCTGTACATCGTCTTTTCGAAGGTGACGGGCCCGAAGCCCAAAATTTCCTTGGTGATGGCGCCGCCCGTGTAGTTGCCGCTGCCGTCCTCGCCGCCGCTCTGCAAGCCGTTGTAGTAGTCGTTCATCACGACGGAGGTGTAGCCCGCCTTCACGATGAAGGTGCTCTTCTCGGTGCCGTCGTAATGGAATGTCACGCTGTAAGTGAAATCGTTGTACGAAACTCTCGGGTTCACCCTGCCGTTCGTATAGATGTTGAGGAGGAACCCGCCGTACGTGCCCGCATGCGCCTGCCCCTCTTGAATGACGAAGGTCGCCGTATTGTTGTAGTTGGGCCCGATGCGGATATCGACGGAGAGCGTCGCATTGAGCGGGGTAAGGTCGGGAAGGAGCTCCTTGCCGTCGCGGTCGTAGAACACGATCTTGCCGTCGAGCGTTAGCTTGCCGTTTTCGCCATTCCAGCGGTAGAACGTCTTGCCCTTCACCGTGACGGACTGCGTCTCGGCCGTGGGAATGGGAATGACGATCGTCTCCAACGTGTAGAGCACCATGTAGATGTTCTCTTCGTCGTAGAAGTAGGCGCCGCCCGCGTCCTCTTCGGGGCTCGAACCGATATCGAATATGCCGTCCTTCCCGAAGGCGAGGTAGTCGAGATCTTCGGCGAACCACACGCCGCACTTATCCATATAGTCGAGGGTGCGGAAGTTGCCCGCCGCGCGGTCGAGGAGGAGAAACACGGTCGTCTGGTCGTTGAACATGAACATCATGAACCCGTATTCCTCGTTGAGGATGGAATAGACGCCGCTGCCCGAAAGGCTCCCGTCGGCCGTGCTCAACGTGCCGCCGCCGAAGCCGTCCAGCCACAAGACGTCCCAATTCTCGTTGATGAAGGTGCCCGCCGTCTCCCCGTCGAAGAGGATGGCGTCGTTCTCGCCGTAGATGGTATAGAGCTGAATATGCCACCCCTGCCCGTTATTTGTGCCGTATCCGGGGATGGGGATATTCACATAGGCGATATATTCGTTGTTGTCGGCGTCCACCACCTCGTACTTGCCCGTCGTCGAGTTGCCCGTGCCGCCGACGAGCGTCACGGAGACGTTGCCGCGGCCGTCGAATGTAAAGGTATAGTACTGCGCGCCGTCCGCGCCCGAGCCGACCGCGACGCCGTTATAGTCCACGATGATCCACGTGCCGTACGCCCCGTCGAGGGGATAGAACTCGCCCTTTTCGAGGTCGATGGCGATATAGAAGTCGGTGCCCTCCGTCGGGGTGAAGTAGAGCTCTTCGCCCTCGGGATCGACCGAATAGGGTCCTTCCCAAATGTTGCCGGCCGCATCGGAATATTCCGCCCAATAGTAGCCGTCGAGGCGGAGCGTACCGCCGTCGGGCGAACGGAAGGCGCCCGCGAGCGCTTTGTTCTCGATGAAGTAGATAAATTCCTGTCCGCCGTAGTTATCGGTGAACAGCGTGACGAGGAACTTGAACACCTCTTCGCCGCCCACTTTGAGGGAATAGATGTTCTCGCCGAAGTCCGTCGAACCCACGCGCGCATAGGTCGCCTTCTGCCAGACGGGCGTATCGCTCTCGCCGTAATCATAGACGGCGTCACCGCTCTCGGCGAGGTCGGACCCGTTGATGAGGAAGCGGTCGAGGACGAGGTTCTGCACGAAGGAGGCCTGCCCGCCATCCGCCGTCTCGGTAAAGACGTAGACCTGCAACGCGAGCTCCGCGCCCTCAATGGGCGTCCACAGGTCGGGATCGCTCTCTGCCGCGACATAGCGGTCGGTCACGGCATTGCCCTGCCCGTCGCCGTAGGTAAATTGAATGTAGGAATAGTTGAAATAATTGCTGCTGCCCGTCGAGAAGCTCCCCTCCACGACTGCGCCGCCCGTCCGGAACCACAAGGAGCCGATGCCGAGCACGAGGGACGGGTCGTTGTTGCCCCAGATCGTTCCGCCGTCTTCGAGTTCGTAGACGGTATATTGCACTTCGCCGTCCTCTTCGAGGAGGACATAGACGTCGACGATGCGGTTATCCTCCGAGCGGTTGACCTGCGACGTGTAGAATTTGAGCTCGTGCGGGACGCTCGTCTCGTAGCCTTGAACGGCCGTAAGGAGATGGAAGGTGTAGATGGGAATGCCCGCCGTGTTTTCCTGTTCGTACCAACCGTCGCCCCCCTTGAACACGTTGTTGCCGCCGTCGAGGGTGATCCAGATCTCTGCCCGCGGCTTTTGCTGCCCGCCGACTTCCACCGTCGTCTCGAAGAGGACGAGCGCGGGATAGTCGAGGGTATCCGTCATGCGGAGATATTCGCTGTAATGTTCGATCTCCGAGGGGTCGATGACCTCGAAGGTGTAGCCGCCGCGGCCCGTATCGAGCTTGAACGTGTACTCCTGCCCGTTTTCCGTCAGGGTGACGATGAAGCCCGAATAGGTATCGTCGGTGTAGTCGTATCTTCCCGCGTGCCTGACGCCCTTCGCATCGGTGTACACCGCACTGTCCTCGAAGTAGCCGAGGCCGTCGAGGAAGAGAGTGCCGCCGTCCTGCGCACGGTACAAAAGCTCGCCGTCCGCCTCGTCGTAGCCGAGGAAGAGCCCGTTCGAGACGATATAGCCGTCGAAATCCTCCCCCGTCTGGCTGGAATCGAAGGGAATGGTCATTACATAGCTCGCATATTCTCCGGGCTCGGATTGGATCATGCCGTAGGGATCGGAGATATTGACGAGCGCCTTGAAGATGTAGGAATCGGACGCCTTATCGTAGAGCTCGGAGGCGACGAAGTAGGTCCCGTCGAAGCCGAGGAAGAGGCCGTCGGCGCTGTTCAGGTAGAGGACGGCGTTGCCGTAGCCGTCGAGGATGAGCGCCTCGCCCGTCAAAAAGTTGGCATATTCGAGCGAGAGGACCTCGACATAGTAGCCCGCCTCTTCGCCCGCGACCATGAAGATGTACTGTTGCGGGCCCTCGTCCGTCTCGCGGAACTGCACATAGAAGCTCTTTGTGCCGTCCGCAAATTCCAGAAGATAGTCGCCGCGGGAAGGGTCGAAGGCGAGCGCGCCCCGATGTTCGCCCTTGCCGTCGTTGTAGGTCGCATTGAGATATTCGTCGACGGCGAGCGTCACGCCCGTCGTGTAGCGCGCGGGATCGGTCACGCCCGTGTATTTGGGATCCATGTAGTTATCGTAGAGCACATAGGTCTGTGCGACGTTTGCATGTTGATAGGAAAAGTGCAGGCCGGAGACGACGCCTTCGAGCATCACTTCCCCTTCCGCATTCTTGAAGGTGAAGTTGTTGCCCTCGCGCTCGCCGCAAAATTCATGGCCGCCCCGCTGCATGTAGCAAATGTCGGGCTCCAAACGCGGGAAAAAGAGGAGATCGGTCCCGTTATAGCGGTCGGTGTAGGCGCGGTCCCACACGGCGTACAGCGTCGTCGGGCCGAGCACGGTGAGAAGGTCGTCCTCGTCCCCCGCGAGGAGGATATCTTCATTTTCGACGCCGCTTTGCTTTTCGCTCCAACCCACGAAGCGGTAGCCCTCGGCCGTAAAGCCGTTGGCGTTGGTCCGCGTCGTGCCGTCGTAGCGCACCCGCTGTTCGGGAACGGAGCCCCTCACAAGCGCCGCGGGAAGATTTGCGTCGTAGCGGACGATGTACTCGTTGCGGTTGAAATAGAGGTAGAACACGTTCTCGTCCGCATCGCGGGAGAGAACGAGCGTCGTTACGGGCGCGGGGTCGCCGGCCGCAAGCTGGGGTTCGGGTTCGTACGTGAAGTGTTGGAGCCCGGGAAAAGAGGAGGGATCGGGGGTCAGCGTCTCGCCGAGATAGCCTGTTCCGCTCACCGTCTTTTGGGGGTCGCGGCGGTAGCCCGTCGCCGAAGTCGTCTGCAAATAGATGTTGACGGTGTATTCCACCTCGGGCAGTTTCGTCCAGCCCGCATAGTAGGAGGTGTCCTCCTTGGGCGCGGGAATGGACGCGGGAAGAGCCTCGCCGCCTAAATCGGCGTCGAGGAACCAGCCGTCGAAGGTGTAGCCCTCCCGCTCCGTCGCGGGGAGATCTACCGTATCGCCCGGCTTAGCCGTGATGGCATCGACGGTCGTGCCGCCGTTCACATAAAAGGTGAGGGTGACCTCGTCCTTCCCCTTCTTCCCGCCGCACGCCGCAAAGGCCGCAAGGGCGGAGACTGCAAGCACAGCCGAAAAGAGAATGAGCAGCCACTTTTTCAGAGATTTCATAACCGACCTCCTGTTCGCATTCCGAAGGAGACCGCCCCGCAGGGCGTCTCCCTATATATAATTTATACGTTGTTATTACTATATTACACGTTACGGGCCGTTTTGTCAACCGTTTCAACGAACGGCGCGGCAAATTTTATACATTTTTTCGCATTTTTTCGAATAAATCACAATTTATGCAAATAAAGTAGAAAAAGCCCTCCCCGTAAGGAAGGCTTTTACTTCGATATTTTATGGGCGAAATCGTACCCGTTTATCTTTCAAAAAATAAGGTTTTGAGGCTTCATCCTCGGACATGGTACCCCCAAACGCGCTCTCACTCCCCTTTTCGCTTTGCGGGAAGGGCGGCCAAAGGCCCGCGCACGGCCGCAGCGGAAAGGGCGCCCTCGCCGTGCTTCCAATAGTCGGGGGCGATGTACTTTTCGAAGATCTCGGAAAACATCTTCTCGGAGGCATCCGCCGAAGTCCCGATCGCGCCCTTGTGATATTCTGCCACCACGCCCTCGCGGTCGATAAAGGCCGTCTGCGGGTAGGATGAGACGCCGAACTTGCTGTGCAGGCGCAAACTCGTATCGCGCACGACGTAGAAGGTCATGCCGTAGCTCTTCGCATAGGCGGAGATGGCGGAGACGGTATCCGTCCCATAGGGGTCGGGGTCGATGGCGATGACGCAGACGTCCTCCTTATACTTATTATAGGCATCGACGAGCCCCGGGAACTCGGTGGCGCACCACGTGCAGCCCACATAGAAGAAGTTCAAAACGACGAGCTTATATTTCTCCAAGAGCTCGGAGAGCACGACGGTCTCGCCGTTCAAGGTATCGTAGGTGAAATCGTGGAGGACGGAACCCACGCCGTATTGCGCGCCCGCGCCCCCCGTCTTGATGGGCGAGGCGGTGAGCCAGATCTTGCAGGCAGGGTCGCTGTAATCCACTTCGTACTCCCCTTCGGCGGAATATCCCGCGGGGAGGCCGTCGACCTCGACATGATAGGTCCGCGGGAGGAGTTGGGCCTTGAACACGCCGTTTTGCAGGGTGGAACTGCGGCTGCGCGCGACCTCTTCCCCCTTTTCGTCATAGACGTGGATGGTGACGGAGCGGTCGGTCACGGCCGCGCCGTTGTTGCGGAGCAGGCTGAACGTGTATTCGATCGGGGTGCTCTCGTTGAGCTGCGGAATGATGACGGTGCGAGCCTCGTCCCGCTCGCCGCAACGGACGCAGTGGTAGGACTTCTGCCCTGCGTGATCGAAGGTCGCGGGGATATCGATGACATAATCGCTCCCCCAATTATGGCCGAGGGCGGCGATCTCGGTTGTATCCGTCTCGCCGCAACGGGTGCAGGTACGCGTGCGGGTGCCGGGATTGGTGCAAGTCGCATCGGTCAGCGCGGTCGTCTCCCAATCGTGGCCGAGGGGGGCGACGGCGGCCCCTTCCTCCACCGCCCCGCAGACGGTACACCTGTGCGATTCCTCGCCCGCCGCGGTGCAGGTGGGCTCCTTCGTGCGCTCCAAGAGCTGCCAGGTGTGCCCGTAGGCCTGAACGTCCTCTACCTTGGAATCGCCGCATACATCGCAGGTATAGCGCATCTTGCCATCCGCGGTGCAAGTGGGCGCATGCCCCTCGACGGGAACGCCCGCATCCCACGCGTGGCCGAGAGGGAGGGTATCGCGCTGTTCCTTCTCACCGCAGCCCTCGCGCTTGCAGGTGCGCTCCTCCTTTCCGCCCTCCGTGCAGGTGGCATAGTAGGGCGCGATCTCCTTCCAGCTGCCGAAATCATGCCCGAGGGCGGGAATGATCTCCGTCACCTCTTTTTCGGGACAGCCCGAATTTTGACAGACCCCCGTGCGGGAACCCGTCTTTGTGCACGTCGCTTCGGCCGTCGTCTCCCACTTATAATCGTGGACATGGTCCCCCTTTCCGCATGCGGAAAGCAGCCCCGTGCCGCAAAAGGCGAGGCAGATCGCAGTAAAAAGCGCCGTGCGCCGTATGGTATGCTTCATGATATCCTCCTTCCGCCCGTGGGGCAGATCGCGGATTTTATGCTATTTTTTTATCATTATACGCCGAAAATACAAAAAAGTCAAGGGATCATATAAAGTTTATGCAACGAGCGCACCCCTTCCGGATCACCCGGCCCTGTGCAGGCCGACGAGCGTCTCGACATGGCGGGTCTGGGGGAACATATCGAAGGGTTCTATCGCGTCGATCTCGTACATGGTATGCCCGTTTTCCGTCTTGACGAGCTCTCCGCTCTCCGTCTCCGCGAGCGTGCCCGTTAGATAGCCGAGGTCGCGGGCGAGCGTTGCGGGGTTGCACGAGATCATCACGATCTTCTCCACGCCCCTCGTTTTGATCTCTTTGAGGACACTGCGCGCGACGCCCGTGCGGGGCGGATCCAAAACGACGGTCGCCCGCCCGAGATCGGGGATCTCGCGAAGGCGGTCCTCCACCCTGCCGCAGAGGTTTTGCATCCTATCTTCGAGCTTGTTGCGCATTTTGAGCGCGTCGGCGCACGCCACGGCCTCGGGAACGACTTCGATCCCATACGCAAAGCGGCATTTTTGGGCAAACATGGCGGTGAGGAGTCCGCCGCCCGCATAGCAATCGACGACGGTATCCCCCTCCCCGACGAGAGAAACGGCGCGTTCGTAGAGCTTTTCCCGCACGCCGTCGTTGACCTGCACGAAGGTATTGGGCCCCGCCTCGTATTCGATGCCGCCCTCGTTGCCCTCGTAGATCCCCTTCCCCCTCACGAGGGTGAACACGCTCCCGAACACGACGTTGGTATTCTTGTCGTTGAAGTTGAGATAGAGGCTGTACTCGGGGAAAATGCCGTCCAAAAGGTGACAAAAATAGTCGATGCCCTTGATCTCGCGCACCGTCGTCACGAGGGTGATGATGACCCCTTTTTTGAGCTCGCGGACGACGATATGGCGGACATGCCCCCGTCGTTTTTCCTCATCGTAGCCGTCGAGCCCGCATTTTTCCATAAAATTTTTAAGGGCGACGATGAGCGCTTTGATCCATGCGGGGTGCAGGGGGCAATCGTCCGTCTCGACGATGCGGTGCGAGCGTTCGGCATAAAAGCCCACCGCCGTCTTTTCGCCGTCGCCGCCGACGGGCATCTGCAACTTGTTGCGGTAGCCGTACTCTCTTTCGCTCCGTACGCAGGTGGAAACTTCCGCCTCGATCCCCGCGATCTTTTTTAGGGTATCGCGCACGAGGTCCTGTTTGAATTTGAGCTGGTCGCGGTAGCGCAGATGTTGGAGCTGGCAGCCCCCGCAGCGGGAAAAAACGGGGCACTTCGGGCGGACGCGTTCTTCGGCAGGGGCCAGGATCTCCAACACTTTTCCGTAGCCCGTGTTGCCTTTTACCTTCACGATCTTCACCTGTGCGCGCTCACCCTTCAAGAGGTAAGGAATAAAGAGCGTGAGATCTTCGCACTTCGCGACTCCCTCGCCCTGCGTGCCGAGCCCCTGCGCCGTCACGATGGCGGTATCGTTCTTTTCCATACTCACCTCCCGATCCGCCTTACGATGGCGTCCACCGACTTCTGACATAAGAACATGAGAAGGTCATATCCCGCAAAGACGGCCGTCCCGCCCAAAAATACGACGAGATAGAGATATTTTGCGACCCACTCGTACCAGATCGCCCCCGTGAAGCCCAAGAGCCCTGCGAGGGTGAACCACATGAGAAGCAAGGTCCCGTCGAACCACGCCGCCTTCAACAAGAACCACACGCCGTGCAAAAATTTTTTCTTGGTAAAGCGCAGTTGAAGGTGGTTGACGAGCGGATGCAGCCCGAAAAATACGGCAAACGGCAGGAGCATCCAAAAGAATGCGAGCCCGCCGAACAGATACGCAAGGATGACGCCGCCCACATAGGCGAGCGCCTCTCCCCAGATGAATTTTTTGGAAAGGGGCACCATGAGCGCGAAGATGGCCAAGAGATACCCCGCCGCCATGAGAAAGCTCACATAGGAGGCGAGCGTAAGTGCGCCCGCCGTGACCGCACAGGCAATGGCGGAAAGCACGATCTCGAAAGATTTCGAAGGACGCTTCACTCTTTCACCTTATCTGCAATTACAGCACAGATTGAACAGAAGATTCACGCAAAGATAGGTATAGCACATGGTGGCGCAGGTCGAGCACCAATTCCCCCCCATGTCGCTCCCCTGCGGGGCGGGGTTGGGATCGGTGTTGGGCGCGCCGCCCGTCTGGTTGGTGTATTCCGCACGCGATTTGAGCTTTTCGTAGGCGGTGCGGTATTTCTCGTTCCCGCCGTCCATCTGCAAGGCGATCTCGAGCTGTTTCTTGCTCTCGTTCATCCAATTCTTCTTGTAGAATACGACGGATTGGAGATAGTGCCACTCTGCATTTCTCTCGTTGAAGGCGTCGAGGAGCTGCTGGGCGCGCACGAGGTCGCCGCTGCGAATGGCGGATGCGACCTCCTCGAACCCGTTGGAAGAGGCGCTTTCCTCTTTGTGCGCTTCCCTGCGCTCGTCTTTGATCTCCTCGTAGGCGGCCTCGAGCTTGGTGAGCATGCGCGCCGCGGCATTGCCTGCCTCGCCGTCCTGCCACTTTTCCTCGTTGTATTTTTGTTTGAGCTCCTCGTAGCGGCGGTCGATCTCCTCGTCCGTCGCAGTCTCGTCGAGCCCCAACAGTTCGTAGCTTTCTTTGCTCATGCTCTATATATACTCCTTAAATGTTCAAATCTTGACGCTCATCGCCCGCTGCGGTTCGCCCTTCAAGACGCGTTCCGTCTCCAAGGGGATCCCGCGGAGAATGACATTGTCCGTGAGGTCGCGGTTGAAAGAAAATCGTATGCCCGCGAGGTTCTCCCGCATGGAATAGAAGAGGGTGTCGAAGAGAAATTCGATCTCCCCGCCGTGCTCCTTCAAAAGCGCCTCCCGCGTCTTTTCCCCATAGGAGAGGACGAAGGGATTGAAGTTCTTCTTTTTGATATCCTTCTCGAAGTCGTCGAGGGCGTCGATGAGGTAGATCCACTTGCCGAGGTCGTAAAAGAGGCCCTGCGTCGCGGGGGAGGCCTTCTCCCCGAGGAAGTGGTCGGAAACGGCCTGCATCATGCGCGCCGAGGGCTCGGCCGCCATGTCGGGCGAGGAAGTCCCCGCCCTTTCCGTCCGCTCCTGCTCCGCAAGATAGCGTTCGACGAGCTCCGCGAGGGCGGGATAGCGTTTTTTCGCCCGCTTGAATCCCTTTTTGAACCAAATGCGCTTGGCCGTTCCCCTGCCGCCGTCCGAAATGTCGTCGGTCAGCTTATAGTAGATGAGAATGGTGTTGAGCGCGCCCAGCTCCTCGGAGAGGGGGTCCACCTTCGCCATCGGCTTCTTGCGGACGGTATGCCCGAAGCACCCCCGCCGTTCCACCTCGATGTCGGTGCCCGTCATGTTGTGAAGGAGGGCAGAGAGAAAGGTCGTATCGTAGGTGAGCCCCGAGCGCGCCATGTGCCCGCAGGATGCGCCGATGCTCCTGCACAGGCCGCAATAGAGGGCCTTGTAGAGCATCACGTCCTTCACGTGCAGATTGGGAAGATCGTAGCGAACGTACCCGAACATATCACTCCCTGTACAGGCCCACTTTGCGGTAGACCTTCGAAAGGGTCTTGCGGGAAGCCTTGAAGGCCCGCTCCGCGCCGAGGGCGAGTTCTTCCTGTAAATACTTCTTATCGGCAAGAAGGCGCTTTTGCTCGGCCTGAATGGGCGCAAGGACGTCGGCGACCGTCTCCCCCACCGCGAGTTTGAAATCGCCGTACCCCATGCCCGAAAATGAGGCCTCTGCCTCGGACATGGTATGCCCCGAGAACGCGCAGTAGATGTTGAGAAGGTTGGAAATACCGGGCTTTTCTTCCGCGCAGACGATGCGGCTGTCGCTGTCCGTCACGGCGCGTTTGAACTTACGGATGACGGTATCCCTATCGTCGGAGAGAAAGACGGAAGCGTTGGGGTTTTCGTCGCTCTTCGACATCTTCTTGGCGGGGTCTTGCAGCGAGCAGATGCGCGCTTCCCCCTTGACGATGAAGGGCTCGGGCACCTTGAAGGTCTCGCCGTAGCGGCCGTTGAAACGTTCGGCGAGGTCGCGCGAGAGTTCGACGTGCTGTTTTTGGTCGGCGCCGACGGGAACGAGATCGGTCTGATAGAGAAGGATATCCGCGGCCATGAGGACGGGGTAATCCATGAGCCCCATGTTGATATTATCGGCGTGCTTTTGCGATTTATCCTTGAACTGCGTCATGCGGGAAGCCTCGCCCACATAGGTGAGGGTGTTGAGGATCCAGCACAGCTCCGCATGCGCCGAGACGTGCGACTGCACATAGAGCGCGCACTTTGCGGGGTCGAGCCCGCAGGCGATGTAGAGGGCGGCGAGCGCCAAGGTGCGCCGGCGAAGCTCGGCGGGTTCCTGCCGCACGGTGATGGCATGAAGGTCGGCGATGGCGAAGAAGCAATCGAATTCCTCCTGAAAACGGAGCCAATTCCTGATAGCGCCCACATAGTTGCCGATGGTGAGTTCCCCTGTCGGCTGGACGGCGGAATAGATGACCTTTTTGGTTGTCGTGGTGTTCTCTTCCATTGCCGAGATCCCCCTATTTTGGAACATTATACCATACCTTGCGGCAAATTGCAACTTTGAATGCGCCCGCTTTGTGAAAATGCGCCGAAAACGTTGTTGAACGTTTTATGTTTTCCGTCCCATCCTCATTCCGAACCGCCGTAGGCGGTGAGTGAATCTTGGCGCCTCCTCGGGGAGGAGCTGGCGAGGCGGAGCCGAGACGGAGGTGGGGATTATATAACAAAAAAACCGAGGAGACCTCGGTTTTTTCGTACTTTACTTTTCTCATAACTCCCCTACCCCCTTGCGGGGGTCGGTGCGGAGATGGGGACCCCCGCACCGACGAAGGGAAATTATGGAGGGTAAGCTGTTCCAAGCCTTCCCCCGTCTACGGGGGAAGGTGGCACGGCGTAGCCGTGACGAATGAGGGTGCCTCATTCCGAGCGAAGCGAGTGAATCTTGGCTCCTCCGTGGGAGGAGCTGTCACGCGTGAGCGTGACTGAGGTGGGGCGAGCTATAATTCCGTCATGTTGAGCCGCGCGGTACGCGCGTGTCGAAACATCTCCTTATTTTTATAATGCGGAGACCCTTCGACAGGCTACTTCGCCTTCGGCTCGTGCCGACCTTGGATAATCAATAGAAGCCGCGGTCGGGGCAGGGTGACGTAATTAGAATGTCACCCCACCCCCTTGATCCCCCTCCCATGGAGGGGGCAGGGGTAAAATGCGGGTTAGTCTTTCTTTTCGGGCAGCATTGCGACTTCGACGGGGGTGACGGACACCGCCTCGGTGGGAATTGCTTTAATTAAATCTGCCTTGCTGCTCCAACCGTTTGCCGATTTGTACGCGTCTACACTCTCCGCGGGCACATAGATGTTAGCAAGTTTCGTTGTCCTGCCCCAACCGAACCCTGACGTCGTCGTGGGCGGTGTCGTCGCCTTAATGGTGATGGAGATAAGCTCATTGCAGACATTTGCAATTCTGCCTTCAACGGTTTGTAAGTTTTCTCCAAACGTCAAATCGGTGAGTTGGGAGCAATTCACAAACAAAAACCCTTTTATTGTTCTGACGCTTTCAAATTCCGCGGTCTTGATTTGCGTCTGGTAGAATATCGTAAGGCCCAGTTCCTCTACCTTGGGCATCGAAATCGTTGCAAGCGCAGTCGTACTATAAAACGTATCGGTACCGACCTTGACCAACTTGGGGAAGCTGACGGACTGAATCTTGCTGTTATAGCTGAACGCACCGCCCTTGATCTCCGTTACATTCTCGAAAGTAACTTCGGTCTCCGTGCTATACGGAAGATACAGATAGAGAATGGTGCCGTCGTAGGAGACAAGCGCGTTGTTCTCGATCTTGAAGCTCGTGCTCTTCGGATCGACTTTGAGCGACTTCACTTTGGCAAGGTTTGCAGACTCGCAAAGACTGTAATCGTACTTGTTGTTCGCAGACAATCCGAAAATGTAGGCAAGTTCGGGGAACGTCGTGAGGTTGGCGGGAATCGTCATGTTGACGAAATCGCCCGTGTACTCGTTGAGGGTGCCGTCGTCGTTGATCTTCCAATCGGGGTCGGCTTCCTGTTGGAACCCGCACTTGCAGGTATCGCCTTGCGAGAAATCATGCGCTTCCACCGTACTTTCGTCCCTTGCGTCGTCCTTCGGGCACTTCATCCAGTGGTTCTCACCGTCGTAGGCCTGTATTGTATATTTGTGGACGTGGATCCTTTGGACGTTATCCTGCCCCACTTTCCATTCGATGCGGTACAGCCACGCGCCGTCGCTCGGGCAGCCGAGGTTGGCGACGGACGGGAAGTACTGCCCGTTGAGAACGTTATATACTTTGAACGAATCTCCGGGAGTAAGCTCCACCTCGGCAGACCACGTTTCGACGCCGTCGAACGTCATATGAATGCAATTATTTTTGACGTTCGTGTAATTCGGCCACTGGGATTGAGGATATTTAGCAAGAGTGCCGACGATGTACATGTCCTCCGTCGTCGTGGGAGCTGCTACGGGTTCCACGAGCTCCCAGCTCACGTAGTTGTCCGCCCAAGGTGCGGGTGCGGGTTTCGTGTGTACGGTGAACTTATAGATACCGTCCTTGCCCTTCGCGACGCCGACGTCCTGGTTGCCCATGTCGACGAACGTCCCGTCGTTGCCTCTGATCTCATTGAGGCCGAAGAACGTGCCGTCCGTCCAAACGAGGGCATTATTCTCGTCCCTCTCGTCTTGGCGGATCTTGAACTTGTCGCCGCCCGCGTAGATCTTAAATTGAATGGTATAGAGGGTGAAACCCTCCGCGTCCTTGTGAGGTTCCTTTTTGAGTTTGAAATTGGGTTTGAGTTCCGTCCAGCTCGAATTTTGCAGGTCGCCTGCGCCGCTTCCCGTCGCCCAGAACTCGCGGGTATCGAGATCTGCGTCGGGGGTTTCGTCATCGCCGCCTTCGCCGGGTTTTTTCGCGCCGCAAACGCAATCGCCATTGGTGAAGTCGTGGGCCTGCTTGCCCTGCGCCCAGATGTCGCCGTCGTCGGGGCAGACCATCCAGTGCTGCGTGTCACTGTGTTCCCACTGGGTGTATTCGTGGGTGTGTTCGGGGGTGTCGGGGTCCTTTTCGCCGCAGGCGGAGATACCGACGCCGAGGCTCGCGGCCATTACGAGCGACAAGCCCGCAATCAGCCAATTCTTTTTGTTCATAACTTTTCCTCCTACTAAAATTTTAGTATGATTACATTATAAATGCAAATAAATGGTATGTCAAGGGGTAAATAGAAAATTTATGGTATATTTTTTTGAAAGGAGAAAAAGGTTGCTATGAATCGGATCAGGAGCTTGCGCGAGGACAAGGATCTGCGGCAGATCGACGTCGCCCTCGCGGTAGGCATCGACCAGCGTTCCCTCTCCAACTACGAGACGGAAAAGACGCAGCCCGATGCGGGCGCGATCATCAAACTTGCGAAATTCTTCAATGTCTCGTGCGACTATCTTTTGGGGGTAACGGATACCGACCTCCGCACGCCGCGGGAGATCATCGCCGAGATCGACGGGATCAAGGACAGCCTTTCGCAGATCCAAAGGGCGCTGAACAAAATGTGACAATATCCCCTCCGAGCGCTTCGGAGGGGATATTTATATATATAATATGGAAAAGGAACAGCCCGCCCCGCGAGCCCTCCCGCGCAAGGCGTCTGGCGGCACAAATAACGCCCGCATTGGGAAAGCATCGTAAAACGGTTGAATTTTTTGCGAAAATCATGTATAATGAAAGCACCACACAGACAACATATTACTCGTTTGATTCGCGATCGCGGCATCGTGCGTCTCTTTTCGTATGCTCGAACGAGTAAAGGTGTTTGTGTGGTGACAAATCCGTCGGGGAGGCGCCTTTGCGGTGTGTCCCCCCGGACACACCTTATTTTTTTATTCAAAGGAGGTAACCATCATGCACAAGAGAGTATTCACCACTGCTCTCGCACTCCTCTCCGCCATCTGCCTGCTCGCGGGCTGCGGAGGCAAGACGAACCCGGGGACGACACCCGGCGGCGAAACGCCCGGCCAAACCACGCCCGGCGGGACGACCCCGGGAGGCACCACGCCCGGCGGAACGACACCCGGCGGGACCACACCCGGCGGCACGACCCCGGGCGGCGAAGAACCCGGCCTGCACGTTCACGACGGAACGACCTATCTTTCGCACGGCGGCACATGCTCGTGCGGCGAAACGTTCCCCGCAGGCGACCATGTATGGGACACGAGCAACAAATGCACGGTCTGCGGCTACGAACTTCCCGTGACGGACGGGCTCGTGTACACCGACGTCGAAGGCGGGCTCAAAGCCGGCTTCGATTGGGAGAACGAGGCCCTTCTCTCCGAAAAGACGATCGTCATTCCCGCCTATCACGACGGCAAAAAGGTCGTCGCGATTCCGGGCTTCTACGACGGCGAGGAGATGGATCCCGTTACGTTCTGCGGCGGAGAATTTGAGGCCGTCGCCGTGCCCAACACGGTGCAGACCGTCCCCACCTATGCGTTCTACTCCTGCCCGTCCCTGCGCGAAGTGTACATCGGCGGGGGCACGCTCGGAGACAACGTTTTCATGTCTTGCCCGTCTCTGCGTGAAGCCTACATCGGCGGGGGCACGCTCGGAAGCAGCGTATTCGAGGGCTGTGCCTCTCTGAAAAAAGCCGTGCTCCCCGCAAATACGACGGTCATTCCCGAATACACGTTCTACGGCTGCCTGAAACTGTATGACTTTGAAATTCCTGCGGGCGTGACGGAAATCGGTCAGAGGGCGTTCATGTCGAGCGGCCTCGTCCGCTTCACCCTCCCCGCAACGCTCCAAACGATCGGCAGCGACTGCTTCAAAAACTGCTATCACATCGTGGACGTCTGCAACCAAAGTTCCCTCTCGCAGGAAGAACTCGGACTGACCGACGTGGACGATTTCCACACCGAAGCGGCGTCCTCGGGCACGATCACGGAAAAGGACGATTTCCTCTTTTGGACGTTTGACGGCGCGGACGAGCTGCTCGGCTACTTCGGCACCGAGACGTCCGTCGTATTCCCCGCCGACTGCAACGGCAAGCAGTACATCGTCCGCCCGTCCGCTTTCACGAGCTCCGACCTCGTCTCCGTGGAGACGGGCGACGGCGTGAAGGCCATCGGCAATTCCGCCTTCGAAAAGTGCAGCCATCTCCTCCGCATCGAGATCGGGAAGAATGTCGAGACGATCGACCTCTACGCCTTCTCCCGATGCACCAAACTGTTGGAAGTGGGCGATCTTTCCGATAAGATCGAGATCGTACAGGGCGCAACGGACAACGGCGGCATCGCGCAATACGCCATTCACGTCTACACCGACAAGAACGACCGCGGGCTCATCACGAAGAGCGGCGAATATGCCTTCTTCTCCTATGGCGAAAATCACCTTCTCGTCGATTACTACGGCGCGGAGACCGACCTCACCCTGCCTGCGTCCTGTAACGGCAGCAAGTACGCCATCGTGCAAGAGCTCTTCCAAGGATCCCGCCTGACGAGCGTGGACTTCGGGAACGGCGTCAAGGAGATCGGCAAAAAGGCGTTCTATAACTGCAAATATCTTACTTCCGTCACGTTCGGCGACTCCCTCGAAAAGATCGGCGAGAGCGCATTCGGGAGCGCGAAGGCACTCAAAACCGTCTCCTTCCCCGCGAGCCTCAAATACATCGGAAAGGACGCTTTTTGGTGCGGCGGAAACGCGGGCGAGGGCATCACGAGCGCCACGTTCGCCGTGAAAGAGGGCTGGACGTGGTGGATGAGCGACAGTACGCAGGTCGCCGCGCCTCAGCTTGATTCCCTCGACGATCCCGCCGTCAATGCCAACTATCTCGCCAGCCGCGGCGATTACGCAAACGCGCACAAGATCATGAAACACGAATAACGCGGGCGAGACCGTCCGCAAGCCGCCCTTCTTTGGGCGGGAAGAAAAACGCCCCGCGGCATTGCCGCGGGGCTACTTTCAACCAAGGAATTTTTTGATCTCGTCGAACATCTTGTCCGGGGAAAGGGTCGTCTTGAAGCGGATGGGCTTATAGCGCACCGACTTGATGGCCTCGGGCACCTTCATCGCCGTGAGCAGGTGGATGCGCTTGACGCCCTTGAAACTATCCTTCACGTCGTTGCCCGTGAGGGCGTACAAGACGTCCTGCGGGCACTTGTAGGGGCTCGCCGTCGAGAGCACGACCATGGGGCGCTTTTCGGACATGGTATCCTCCTCGACCTTTTGCAGGTACTTTTGCGCAACGTCCATGGCGACGCCCGTGTGCGTATCCATGGGGTAGCCGTACTCCTCGAAAAATTCGTAGATGCACTCCACGGTATCGTCCTCCGAGGCGAACGAGGCGTAAAACTGCGACTGCAAGGCGGAGATCTCCTCGGAACGAAGGGCGTATCTTCCCGTCGTCGAGAGCATCTTCATGCGCTCGGCGGTGAGGCTTGGATCCCTTCCCGAGGCCTCAAAGACGAGCCGTTCCAAATTGGACGAGATGAGGATATCCATCGAGGGCGACATCGTGGGGTAGAAGGGGCGCTTCGAATCGTACTTGCCCGTGCGGAAGAAATCGGAGAGGACGTTGTTCTTATTGGAAGCGCACAAAAGCGTTCCGACGGGCAGCCCCATGCGCTTGGCATAGTACCCCGCGAGAATGTTGCCGAAGTTGCCCGTGGGCACGCAGAAATCCACCTTCTCCCCCATCTTGATCTGATTGGCCGAGACGAGGTCTAAATAGGCGGAAAAATAGTAGCATACCTGCGGAATGAGCCTGCCGATGTTGATGGAATTTGCAGAGGTGAGGAGGTACCCCTTCTCCTTGATGGCGGCGTTGCACTTTTCGGAGCGGAAGATCTTCTTCACGCCGTTTTGGCAATCGTCGAAGTTGCCCCGCACGGCGACGACGTCCACATTTTCGCCGTCCTGCGTGCTCATCTGCAACTTCTGCATCTTGGAGACGCCGTCCTCGGGATAGAAAACGGCGATCTTCACGCCCTCTTCGCCCGCGAACGCTTCGAGGGCCGCCTTGCCCGTATCCCCGCTTGTCGCCGCGAGGATGAGGACCTTTTCCCGAATGCCGAGAAAGGAACACCCCTCCCGCAAGAGGTAGGGCAAGACGCCGAGCGCCATATCCTTGAAGGCGCAGGTGGGGCCGTGGAAGAGTTCGAGGATATACATGCCGTTATCCATGCGCACGAGGGGGGCGGGGTCGTCCCCTTCGAACTTGGAATAGGCGGCGCGGAGGGCGGCTGTAAGGCCTTCCCTTTCGTATTCGTCGAAATATTTGCCGAGAAGATAGGCGGCGCGTTCGGGATAATCGAAGGAGAGCATCTCTTCGAGCTCTTCCCCCGTCACTTGGGGGAACTTTTCGGGCACGAACAGCCCGCCGCCATTTGCCATGCCGCGGACGATCGCCTCGGGCGCAGTGACCTTTTCCTCCCCCCTCGTGCTCACAAAGTACATAAAAAAACCTTCCTATTTATAGGTGAAAGTCCCGCGCGTACGCGGGACATTCGTATTTTTCCATGAAAAGACCCGCCCCGCCGCAAAGCGGGGCAAACGGGCGGCTCAAAGGTACTTCTTCGCGAAGGCGGGAAGTTCCTCTTCGGCGCAGCTGCAAGTGATCCAAATCTCGAGCCCGCGGAAGGCGGCGACCTTTTCGAGCATATAGAAGAGCTCGGCCATATCGGCAAGGTTCTTCCCCGCGATGCGCGCGATGCCGTCCACATAGATGTATTCGTTATCGTAATTGCCCGCGACGACGCCCTTGATGAAACCGCAGAGCGCATCTTCCCCCGCGACCGAATAGTCGGTGACGTCGATGAAGCGGACTTCGCGCTTCAAATCGTACATGTAGCGCTTTGTATCGGTAATGAAAATCAGATGCCCTTTCGCGGTTGCGACCGCCTCGTTTGCCACTTCGATAATGCGCTTGGTCTTGCCGCTGCCCTTCGGCCCGCATATGATTTTGATCATGAGTTCCTCCTTAAAATATGAGCCTTTCGGCCATTTTTCTTGATATTATTCTATCAAATTTTCCGCCAACATTCAAGGGGTTTGCGGAAAAAATAATTTTTATTTTACAGGCAAAGTAAAATACGGAAACGTCAGCCCAATTCCTTCAAGAAAGCGGCGATGCGGCCGAGCCCCTCGCACATCTCCTCCATCGAGAGGGAGTAGGAAAGGCGGACGCACCCGTCGGCGCCGAACGCCGCGCCGGGAACGACGGCGACCTTCTTCACGTCGAGCAAGACCTCGGCAAAATCGACGGAATTTTCGATCTTTTTGCCGCCCAACCCCTTCCCGTAAAACTTATCGACGGCGAGCATAATATAGAACGCGCCCTCGGGCACGGTGCATTGCACCCCATCCATGTCTGCGATGCGGGCGAGCATTTCGCGCCGACGGGCAGAAAACGCGGCTACCATGTCCGAAACCGACCCGTCCGAAACGGTGAGCGCCCTCTCCGCCGCATCCTGTGCGACGGAATTGGAATTGCCCGTCGCATGGCTCTGGAAGGAGGCGACCGCCTGCGCGATATCCGCGGGCGCGGCGAGATACCCGATCCGCCAGCCCGTCATCGCGTACGTCTTGGAGACGCCGTTCACCGTCACCGTGCGCTCCTTCATCTTTTCGGAGACCGCGGCAAACGAGAAGGGCTTCGCCCCATCGTAGACGAGCTTTTCGTAGATCTCGTCGGAGAGGACGAAGATGCCCGCCTCTTCGCACACCGCGGCGAGGGCGCGCACTTCCCCCTCGGAATAGACCGCCCCCGTGGGATTGCAGGGGGAGTTGAAAATGAGGAGTTTTGTCCTCGGCGTGATGGCGGCTCTCAACGCTTCGGGCGTGATCTTGAAGCCCGCTTCCCCCTTCGCCTCCACAAAGACGGGCACGCCGCCCAGCGTTTTTACGATCTCGGGATAGGTGAGCCAATAGGGAGCGGGAATGACGACCTCGTCCCCCTCGTCCACAAGGGCATAGCACGCGTTGAACACGGCCTGCTTCGCGCCGTTCGTGACGACGATCTCCTCGGGCGAATAGGTAAGGCCGTTATCGCGGAAAAGTTTTTCCGAGATCGCGCGGCGGAGCGACAGCGTTCCCGCAGCGGGGGTGTACTTGGTGTGTCCCCTCTCGATGGCCTCGGCCGCGGCGTCCGTAATATAGCGCGGGGTCGCAAAATCGGGTTCGCCGACGCCGAAGTTGACGACGTCCTCCCCCGCCGCCTTCATCGCCTTCGCCTTCGCGGCGATCGCGAGGGTGAGCGAGGGCGAAAGACAGCCGATGCGCCTTGCAAGTCTTTTCATATTATTCCTCCGAGGAGGCGAGCTTTCTCTCCGTATCCGCGCGGGCGAGAGCGTCGATCATCTCGTCGAGGTCGCCCGAGAGAAATCCCTCCATATCGTGCAGCGAGAGCCCGATGCGGTGGTCGGTGATGCGGCTCTGGGGGAAGTTGTAGGTGCGGATGCGTTCGCTCCGATCCCCCGTGCCGACGAGGCTCTTCCTGTTGGCCGCCTCCGCGCCCGTCGCGCGGCTTTGATAGTAGTCGTAGAGGCGGGATTTTAAGACGCGGTAGGCCTTTTCCTTGTTTTTGAGCTGGCTCCTCTCGTCCTGACAGGTGACGACGATGCCCGTGGGAAAGTGGGTGAGACGGATGGCCGTCTCCGTCTTGTTGACCTTCTGCCCGCCCGCGCCCGAGGAGCGGAACAGGTCGACGCGCACGTCCTCGTCCTTGATCTCCACCTCGACCTCTTCGGCCTCGGGGAGGACGGCCACCGTACAGGTGGACGTATGGATGCGGCCCTGCGATTCCGTCTCGGGAACGCGCTGGACGCGGTGCACGCCGCTCTCGTATTTGAGGCGCTTGTAGGCGTCCTTCCCGCCGATGAGGACGACGGCTTCCTTCACGCCGCCGAGCTCCGTCTCGTTCAGAGAGACGACCTCCCACGAAAGGCGCTTCTTCTCGCAATAGCCCATGTACATGCGGTAGAGCTCATAAGCAAAGAGGGCGGCCTCCTCGCCGCCCGCGCCCGCGCGGATCTCCAACGTGCAGCCCCGCCCGTCGTTTTTATCCTTGGGAAGGAGGAGGATCTTGATCCTGTCCTCCTGTTCCTTCAATTTTTCTTTGAGGGCGTACCCCTCTTCCAAGAGGAGATCGCGCATCTCCTCCGTCTCGCGCTCGGCCTCGGCAAAGTCGGCCTCCATTTCGGCCTTCGTCGCCTCGTAGGCGCGGTAGGCCGAAACGATCTCGCCCAGTTCGGCCCGCTCCTTGTTGAGGCGCACATAGTCCTCGTCGAGATAGGCGTCGGGCGCGGCGAGACGGACGGTGAGCTCGTCGTAGCGGGCTGCGATCTCGGAAAGTTTTTTCAGCATCAGAACCCCAACTTTACGACGCGTTCCACGCCCGCGAGGTCCTTCACGACCATCGCGAAGTCGCAGTGCGCCGTCGTCTGGAAAATACGGATGATCTCTTGCGCCTGCCCCTCCCCGCATTCGAGGATGAGCATGCCGCCGTGGACGATGTATCGGGGCGCCATGCCCGCGATCGCGCGGTAAAAATCCAATCCGTCCTCGCCGCCGTCGAGGGCGATGCGCGGTTCGTGATCCTTGACGTCGGTGGGAAGGGTCTCTATCTCGTCCCGCCTGACGTAGGGCGGATTGGCGGTGATGAGGTTGAACCTGCCGCGGATGCCCGCAAACAGGTCGCTCTTTACGAAGGTGACCGCCGCCTTGTTGAGGCGGGCGTTCTCCCGCGCGACTTCGAGGGCGTCCTCCGAGATATCCGAGGCCGTCACCGAGATCTGCTTGTCTTTGGATGCCTCGCAGTACGTCGCAATGGCGACGGCGCCGCTGCCCGTGCAAAGATCGAGCATCCTGTCGCCGTCGTTGAGCGTGAGGATGGCCTGCCGCACGAGGATCTCCGTCTCGGGACGGGGAATGAGCACACGCTCGTCCACCTTGAAGGTGTAGCCGTAGAACTCGGTATCGCCGTAGATATACCACAGGGGCCTGCCCTTCATGCGTTCATCGAAGATATCGAGCACCTTCTTGCACTCGGCGCGGGAGATGACGCGCTCCTCGGAGAGGGCGCTGCGCTTGATGCCGAGCGTCATGGAGAGGATCCATTCGGCGTCCGCTTCGTCGATATTTTTCCCGGCGAAGCACCGCTTCATGTCCGCCATGAGTTTTTGGAGCTTGGTCTCCGTGGCGAAAAATCTTTCGTTGAAATCGGGATCCCTGTCCATTTCGAGCGCCGTCTCGAAGGCGCGGATGGCGCATTCGATCATACCGTCGGTCGGCTCGCGCGTCGTGATCTTTTGGAGAAGATACCCGGGCGCCTTCAAGGGAAGGACGAGCACGCTGTCCGTCTTGGCGAGGAGCTTCAAGACCTCGTACGAGACGCCCGCCACGACGGGCAGGAGCAAGATGCGGAAAACGATGGAAAGGAGGGTCTCCAAAATTCCCCCGATGCCCGCCGCGGTGTAGAGCATGTCGAGCGGGATGCCGACGAGGGCGAACACGATGATGGAGATGAAGAGCACGATGAAGAGGAAGGTGGTGCCGCAACGGTCGTGGAGGCGGGTGCACTTCTTCACATTCTCCACGGTGAGCGGCATACCATACTCGTAGCAGTTGATGGTCTTGTGCTCGGCGCCGTGGTACATGTATGTCTCGCGCAGAGACTTAAAGACGAGGGTAAAGAGAATGTATAAAAGGAAGATGACGAGGCGGAATCCCCCCTCGATTAGGTAGTACCAGAGCCCGTACATCTGATCCTTTGCAACGGCGGGCACATTGGAAGCGATGAGGCGGGTAAAGAGAAGGGGCAAAAAGATAAAGAGCCCCACGGCGAGGATAATGCCGAGGACGACGGAGACGCCCGTGATGATATCCCCGACGCTGATCTTCCACTTCTCGGCCATCCACTTCGAGATCTTGCTCTGCTTCTCCTCCTCGCCCTCCTCTTCGGTGAGCGCGGCTTCGGAACTGCGCATGAGCACCTTCATCCCCCCCACGAGGGAGGAGACGAAGTTGACGACCCCGCGGATAAAGGGAACGCGCTGCCAGCGCGGCCTATCCTCGGGCGCCTTGATCTTGACGGCCTCCGTCACCATTTCTCCCTGATCGGTGCGGACGACGGTCGCCATGCCGTGCTTGGAGCGCATCATGACGCCCTGTATCACGGCCTGCCCGCCGACGTAGGTACGGTTGCATTTCTTCTTCATGCCATTGCCCTTTTGAAAACTATTGAAATAAATAGCAAAACAGCCTCTTCAAAGAGGCTGCCGCGTAGCTTAAATTCCGTATCTTTTCTTGAACTTATCGACGCGTCCGCCGGTATCGACGAGCTTCTGCCGCCCCGTGAAGAAGGGATGGCACTTGCTGCAAATATCAACTTTGAGCGTCTCCACATCCTTCGTCGTGCCCGTCTTGAAGGTCGCCCCGCAGGCGCAGACGACTGTGACTTCGTGATATTTCGGATGAATATTCTCGCGCATATCGTTCACCTCACTCAAGTATTTCTTGTAATCAACGCGTCTATTATATCCGAAAATTTCCCTTTCGTCAACTGATTTTGAAAGACAATCGCAAATTCGCACAAAAAAGAGCGGAATTTTTGTCGAACGGATTTCCCCGCCCGAAATCGCGCAAAAAGCCTTGCAAACGGCTTCGTTTTGCGGTATAATATGAAAGAATATCGCAGAAATTGCAAAATGAGGAGCAAGCTATGAACGTTTGGAAGCTCACAGGCCCCAAGACGCTGGTGCACACGGAGGAACCCCTTCCCGAGCATGAGGAGGGCAAGATCCGCATCCGCGTAACGAAGGTCCTCGTGAACAGCCTCGACGTCAACCTCTTCGACGGAACGGCGCCCTGCAAATATCCCCTCATTCCCGGGCGGTATGCCGTGGGCGTCGTCTCGGAGGACGGGGCGGGCGCATATCTTCCCCGCGGGACGAGGGTGCTGTTGCACACCTTCCGCCCCATCGACCTGACGGGAACGGAGAAGCGCGATTTCGCGGCGCCCGAATATGAGATCTGCGGCCGCACGCGCGATGGATTTCTGACCGACTTCGTCAACGTCTCCCCGCGGGATATCACGGCGCTCCCCCCCTCCGTCTCGGACGAACGCGCCCTCCTTTTGCACCATGTCGCCATCGCGAAGGCGGTGTGCGATAACCTCGAATCCAAGAAGGGGCAGCACATCGTCGTCGTCGGGGCCAACCTCGTCGGCATCCTCGTCTGCCAGCTCCTCATCTACCAACAGGCCGCGCCCATCCTCGTGGATACCGTGCGCCATCACCTCGATTTTGCGAAGAAGTGCGGCATCTATTATACCGTGCTCGCCGACGACAGGGCGCTCGACAACGTCGCTTCCATCACGGGAGGGCGGCTGGCGGACGGCGCGGTGTACATCTCGTCCGCGATCGGCAACGAGCCCGAACTTCCCTTCCGCCTCACCGCGAGGAACACCAACGTCGTCCTGTACGGCCAGCCCGCGGGCGGGCTCAAAGTGAGCCTCGACGTCGCGGTCAAAAAGCACCTCTCCATCTTCTGCGTGGAGAACGGCTACGGTTACCTCGAAACGGCGATCAACCTCATGGCGAACAAGGCCGTCGATATTTCGCCCTACACGGCCAACGTTGTGAAGGCGGCAAGGGCGACCGCACTCTTTACCGACTACCCCTCGCGCGCCGACCGCGGATCGGACATCGTCAACTTCCTCGACCTTCTGTGAGCTTTTGCGCGGGATCGGCATACATATGCGAAGGTTCCGCTATTTCGTGCGCGGAAGAGGGTTGCCCGTCGCGCTCCTCTTCCTCCTGATCGTTGCCGCGGGCATCGCCCTTGCGATACGGCTCCCCCGTCTGCTCGCGCCCGTCGCCCTCATGGAACGGGCGCTTTCCTTTATTGCCGCCGCCGTGTTGCTGGCGCTGCGCGATATCCCCGAACGCAAGATCGCAAAGCTCGTTCTTTTGTGTTTTC
Organism: uncultured Clostridia bacterium; assembly: GCA_947625555.1. GTDB lineage: Bacteria > Bacillota > Clostridia > Christensenellales > Borkfalkiaceae > Gallimonas. Next base: position 93,702 of record CANQOT010000002.1, read on the forward strand.
TGCCGTGGATGGGTTTTATCCTCGTCCTCTTTTTCGCCGAGGCCGATCCGCCCGCCCCTTCGACGGCGAATTACGGGCGGGGCGGCGGGGACCTGCTTTCCCGCACGGCGGCCCTCGCGGAACGCTTTTCGGGCGCCCGCGCCGCGGCCGGAACGCTGGATTATTTCGCTTCGGGCGAGGAGATGCGCCGCGCGCTCTGCGCCGACCTCAAAGGGGCAAAACGCCGCATTTTCTTGGAATATTACATCATCGCCGAGGGGAAATTTTGGGGCGAGATCGTCGCGCTGCTCGAAGAGCGGGCGAAGGCGGGCGTCGATGTGCGCGTCATCTTCGACGATTTCGGCTGCGCCCTCACCCTCCCGCGGGGCTACGCGAAGGAACTCGGGGGCCGCGGCATTGCGGCGAAGGTGTTCCGCCGCCTCAGATTGGGGTGGGGACTGACCCGGCGCGATCACAGAAAAATCTTTCTCATCGACGATATCTGTTATACGGGCGGCATCAACCTCGCCGACGAATATGTGGGCGAGCGCATCCGCTTCGGCCATTGGAAGGACAGCGCGGTGCGCGTCGAGGGCGACGTCTCCGCGTTTGAGGATCTCTTTCTTCGGACATGGTATGGCCCGAGCCGCTCCAAGCGGAAGAAAACGCCCCCTATCTTCCCCAAACGGGAAGGCGCGGAGGAAGGCTCCTTCGTCGTCCTCTCGGACGGGACGCAGGCGCGGGAGAGGATGGGCGCGGCCCTCCTCCCGCTCCTCTTCGGCTCGGCGGAAAGGACGCTCCTTTTATCTTCCCCCTACCTCTCCCTCCCGCACGGCATGCTCGGCCTGCTCGGCTCGGCCGCCGCGGCGGGCGTCGACGTGCGCGTCCTCATCCCGCACATTCCCGATAAACGGGCAGTTTTCTTTTTGACGCGGGCCTATGCGCGCGAACTCATGCGCATGGGGGTGAAAGTCCGCGAATATACGCCCGGTTTCATGCACGCGAAGAGCATCGTCATCGACGGGAAATATGCCCTCGTTTCGAGCTATAATCTTGACTTCCGCAGCCTCTACGTGCAGGCGGAATGCGGCGTTTTCGCCGAGGACAGGGCGCTCGCGGGAGCCGTCGGGCAAGATCTTCTCGCCTGTTTCGAAGGGGGGTGCGACGTCAAAAAGGCGGGCCCCTTCGTGCGGATCCTGGGGCGGCTGTGTATGCTCTTTGCCCCGCTCACCTGAATTTTTTTGGGAGGTACTCCTATGAAATACATGATCGCATCGGATATCCACGGCTCGGCGCAATATTGCCGGCTCCTCAAAGAACGCTTTTCGGAAGAGAAGGCGGAAAAGCTCATCTTGCTCGGCGACCTCCTCTATCACGGCGCGCGCAACCCCCTGCCGCCCGGATACTCCACCCTTCAATGCGCGGAGATCCTCAATTCCTTGAAGGAACGCATCATCTGCGTGAAGGGCAACTGCGACAGCGAGGTGGATTCCCTCGTCCTCGAATTTCCCGTCGCGGCCGACCTCGTCGTTTTGCCCGCCGGAGAGCGGAACATCCTCTTTATCCACGGGCACAAGATGCCCGCCCTCCCCCAAGCGGGCGATATCCTCTTTTGCGGGCACTTCCATGTCCCCGCCTTCGAGGAGCGGGAGAACTATTTTTATTGCAACTGCGGATCGGTCTCCATCCCCAAAGAAAATTCCCCTCGGTCATATTGCATCCTCGAAGGGAATACAATACTCTGGAAGGAGTTGGACACGGGTAAGAGCTTCCTGACAAGACAAATTTAAGGCCCCCCATGTCCGAAAGGGGCGGAAGCGACGGAAAAGTTTTTTGAAAAATCTGTGAACCCCTTGACAATCACTTCCGCAGCATGTAGAATGAAAGTACAAAATACTACAAGGAGATATTGATATGGATAAGTGGTTCCACAAGCAAAGCAAGCTCATCCAGGTGCTCTTGCTCCTCATCCCCTTCGTCAACTACATCGTCGAGATCCTCGTCCGTTGGTCCGCGGTGCTCAAGAAGGGCGGCGTGCTTCGGATCGTGGTCGCGATCATCGTCACCATTCCCACCGGTATCATCATCGGCTGGCTCGACGCGATCTGGACCCTTTTGTTCAACAAACTTGTGCTCGAATGATCGGGCGTACGAAGAGGGCTGCTTTTTCGGAAGCGGCCCTCTTTGTTGCTTTTTTCCCCCTCTTTTGCGGCTATGCACGGCGGCCGCGGAATATCCGTTTTTTTGGGAAAAATTATAGAAAAAATTTTTCGTTAAACCGTTGACATTCCATAGAGAATTGTGTAGAATAATAGCGAAGTTTATTCAAGGAGATATAAAATTATGAACTTTGATACTTGGTTCCATAAGCAAGACAAGGTCATCCAGATCGTTCTGCTCATCATCCCGCTCGTCGGCTGGATCGTCGACCTCCTCGTAAGATGGTCGGCTTTCATCAAGAAGAACACGGGAGTCAACCTCGTCATGGCGCTCCTCATTACGTTCCTCGGCGAGTTCTGGGTCCTCACCCTCCTCGATGCTATCTGGATCGCGCTCAACAACAAGCTCTTCCTCGAAGAATAATTCAAACGCAAAAACCGCTTCCGATGGGAAGCGGTTTTTTTATGCCCTTTCGGGCCTTACAGGTCGAATGCGATGGCGGTGATGTCGTCGGAGAAGGTGCCGCAGAAGTCTTTGAGGGCCGATTTGAGCCGTTCGATGAACCGCTCGGCGTTTTCCGACCGCTGCAATATGGCCTCGACGCGTTCCAGAGAGAACTGTTCGCCCTCGGCGTTCCTGCTCTCGGTCACGCCGTCGGTGATGAGCACGAGGATATCCCCCTTCTCGTAGCCGATGGTGCGGTCCTCGTAGCGGAACCCGGGGATCCACGTCGAGACGGGGGGCGAGCTCATATCGATCTCGGCGATGCCCTCCTTCCCCTTTAAGAGAATGGGCGCGTTGTGCCCCGCGATGCAGTAGCGGACGACGTGCTCCCCCTCCTCGATGTGCACGGCCGCCGCCGTGATGTACGACCTCTCGTCGAGGTTCATCTCCTGGAATTTGGCGTCGAGCCCGCGGATGGCGTTTGCGGGGGAAGGGTCCGACCGATCCCACCCCGCGCGGACGAACGCCGAGAGCATGCCCGCCGCGACGCCCTTGCCCGAGACGTCGGCGAGCACCCCCATCGTCCCGCCGCCCACCTCATAAACGTCGGGCAGGTCCCCGCCGATCTCGCGGCAGGGAATGTAGGTGAAGGAATAGGGCGTGCCCCCCCTTCCCGAAGCGGGAGGCAGGAGACGCTGTTGGATACTCTGCGCCGAATGCAGTTCGCGCGCGATCTCCGTCTCGTAGGCGTTATCCACGATGCCGAGCATGAACTTGCCGAGGGGTTCCACCTTCATGCGGAGGGCGATCCCCTCTTCGCCGCTCCCCAAAATGAGCTTGCGGAAGGCCGTCCTGCCCGTCGAGGCGACCTCCAAAAAGACGTTGCGCAGGGGGCAATAGGCGCATTTCACGCCCTTGCCGCACTCCCCTTCCCGCTCGCCGCAGGCGGTGACGTCGCGCAACGTCCCCCGCGTCTTTTCGGCGCGGAAGTACTCCCCGAAGGCGCGGTTCATATACCGCACCTTTAAGTTTTTATCGACGACGATGGCCGCCGTGGGGATGCTGTTGAGCACGTCCCGGTACAGATTGGTCATTTCAATTCCTATATACTTTGAGTTTGCCGTGCACGATCTTCGCGGTGAGCACCTTCGAGCGGATGAGCTCTCCGTCGAGTTGCACAAATTCGCCGTCCCGCTGCTCGATCGTCACCTCTTCGCAGAGCGACCGCTTCACGATGGGAAGAGAAGGCGCCTTGCCGTGCATGAGTTTGATAAGGTAAAATGGGATCTTCCACCGCTTTGGAAGTTCGACGAGGAGGAGGTCGATCTTGCCGTCGTCCATGCGGGCGAGGGGGTCGATGGGAATGCCCCCGCCGAACTGGGTCCCGTTGCAGGCGACGGCGATGAGCACGGTCAATTCCCGCTCCGCTCCGTCCGCCGTGACCTTCACCCGCTGCCCTCTGTAATGGATAAGGGAAGAGAGCAGGGCGCGGAAATACTTCCCCCTGTCGCTCCCCCGCTTCATCCGATAGCACCGTTCGAGGACGTCTACGTCGATGCCCAGCCCCGCGATATTGATACTGCGGAAGGCGCCGCAATCGAGATAGTCTGTCTCCTTGGCCTCCCCGTTCAGAATGAGATCGAGGGCCGCCGCCCCGAAGGGAATGCCCGCCGCCTCGGCGAAATCGTTCCCCGTGCCCGCGGGAATGAGCCCCAGCTCCACCCCGTCGGGCGAGGAGAGGGCGTTCACGACGTCGTTGAGCATCCCGTCGCCGCCGACCGCGACGATGCGCCGCTCCCCCTCCCCGGTAAGTTTGCGCACATATGCCGTCATCTCCTCGCGGCTTGCGCCCTCGAAGCGTTCCCATGCGGCGTCCGTCTCCGCGAGGCGGGCTTTGAGCTCCCCGACCACTTTGGCGATGTTCCTTGCATGGGGATTGACGATAAAATGCAGCATACACGCATCCTTATCCGATGTATTTCCGTCTGTATTATACAATATCTTTCCGGGAATTGCAATTTTTTTCTGAATTTGCTATACTGTTTCCGATAAAATTTTTCAGGCACGGCATGAAAGACATTCTTCCCGAACCCTTAAAACGCTTGGCGGAGAGCTGCCCCGCCCCCCTCTATCTCGTGGGCGGGAGCGTGCGCGATTTTCTGCTCGGCTATCCCCTCGGCGAAAAGGCCGATTGGGATATCGCCTCCCCCATGGACGAAGATACCTTCGTCGCGGCCGCAGAGTCGCGCGGCTTTTCGGTGCGCGCCGTCTACCGCCGCACGGGGACGGTCAAGCTCGAGGACGGGGAGGGCCGCGGATACGAATATACCCGCTTCCGCTCCGATCGATATCTCCGCGGGGAACATACGCCCTCGGAGATCTTCTTCACGGAGGATATGACGCTCGACGCCCGCCGCCGCGACTTCTGCGCCAACGCCGTCTACTACGACATCGCGGGGGGGAAGTTCGCCGACCCCCTCGGCGGCACGGAGGATATCGCGCGGGGCTTTTTGCGCACGGTGCGCGAAGCGGAGAAGGTGTTCGGCGAGGACGGCCTTCGCCTTGTCCGTCTCGCCCGCATTTCCGCCGAAACGGGGCTTGTTCCCGACGGGGAATGCCTCGCGGGGGCCAAGCGCAATGCCGCGCTCATCGGCGACATCTCGCCCGAGCGCATCTTCATGGAGATGAAGCTCCTCCTGCTCTCCGATCAAAAGCACGGCGACGCCGAAGCCCCCCTGCGCGGGCTCCGCATTTTGCGGGATACGGGCGTGCTCGCGGGGGTCATGCCCGAGCTCGCCCTCGGCGACGGCATGGAGCAAAATACCCCATACCATGTCCACGATGTGCTCGAACATTCCTTCCTCTGTGTGCGACATGCCCCCCCCGAAATCCGTTTTGCCGCCCTTCTCCACGACGTGGGGAAACCCTTCTGCAAACTGCGCGACGGCAACTTCTATGCCCACGCACAGGAGGGCGCGCGCATCGCCGAGGACATTCTCACCCGTCTCAAAGCGCCCAAAAAACTGACGGAAGAGACGGTCTTTCTCGTCAAAAACCACATGCGCGACTTCGACTGCAAGATGCGCGAGGCGAAGGTGCGGCGGGAGATCGTTGCAATGGGAGGGGCGCTCCCCGCCCTCCTCGCCCTCAAACAGGCCGACTTTTCGGCCTGCAAGGGCGATCCCTCCCCCGCCCCCACCGTCGTGAAATGGCAGGATATCCTCGCCAAAATGCGGGAAGAAGGGGTCCCCTTTACCCTGCGCGAGCTCGCCGTGAACGGGCGCGACCTGCAACATGCGGGCATTCCCGAAAGGGATACGGCGACCGCATTGCATGAGCTCCTCAACTACTGCGCCGAGGACGGGGCGCGCAACCAGCGGGAGCGTCTGCTCAAATACGCCGCCGCCACATTCAAATAACGGCGGGCGGTTAGGAACGCGCCTCGGCTCGCACGAGGCGCGTGAGTTTTTTCTTTTCCAATTATGGAAAGTTTTATTTTTGTGAAATGCTTGCATTTTCCGCGCGCGTGTATTATAATTGCTTCGTATGAGACTGCGGCGAAGTCGCCGCGCTCCCCGATCCAAAATTCCCAATCTCAACCTGAGAGGTATCGCGATGAGTCGTTCCAAAGCTGAAATTGCCCGTAAAAGGGAAGCCCGCAGGGCCGCAAAACTCAATGAGCGCGAGAAACTCGCCCTCGAGGCCCGCCTCGTGCGAGAGGGCAAGATCTATCCGCGCGCGCACTACATGCCCCGCGGCAGGTTCCGCGGGATCCTTGCCGTCGCGCTCGCTTTCTTCTTCGGCATCATCCTTGCATTCGGCGGCCTGATCGGCGCCGGCGTATTCCTCGGAACAAAAACCAGCCTGAAAAAGCTCCTCGGCGAAAATGCGGAGAAGTGGCTCGAACCCCAATATGCGGATATGTCCATCCTCGACCTCGTCTCGACGGTCGTGAAGGACGTCCCGAACATCAAGACCATCGGCGATATCTCCAAGTACACCCCCGCCGTCGATCGCCTGCTCAATACGCTCTCCGAGAATATGGAAGATCTCGGCGTCGATTTCAACGACGAACTCCGCACCAAGTTGAAGGAGACCTCGTTCGAAAAGATCGGGGAATTCTTTATGGAAGATATCGTAAAGACGGCGCAACTCGGCAAGATCGCCAAGGTGAACGGCAGTTCCGACGCCCTTCTGCTCGCCCTCTGCTACGGCGAAGAGGGCATCGACTACGAGGTGGACGGCGAGGGCAACATCCAACTTCTCGAAGGCGGACGTACCCCCACGAGCGTGAAGGACCTCATGGAAGATCCGACGAAAACCCTCAACACCATCCGCCTCGGCACCCTCATGGGCCTCAATACGGGCGTGACCGAACAAAAACTTTCGGATAACGCCATGATGTACGCCCTCTGCTACGGCAAGCGGGGCGAGGACTACGAGCTCGAGGACGGCAGGATCGTCGTTCTCGCAGATCAAACGACGAAGAATCCCCTTGCGAAGGAGGGAGAGGGCACGGGCACGACCTACGTGCACACCTTCCCCACCACCCTCGAAGCGCTTATGAACCACTCCAACGACGTCGTCAACGCCCTCGAACTGGGCACCGTGCTCGGCATCGACAGCGACGTCACCGAGCAAAAGATCGAGGATAACGGCGTCATGTATTCCCTCGCATACGGCGCGCGCGGCACCGATTGGGAGCTCAAAGGCGGCAAGATCGAGATGCTCGAAGGCCACGGCGAGGACTATCCCACCAAGATGCAGTCGTTCACCGAAAATTCGAGTAACCTCATCCAGAGCATGCAGGTGGAGACGCTCATGGGCATCAAGCCCGATTCGGATAAGCTCATGCACTACCTTGCCTACGGTCCCGAACTGCAAAAGGGCGAGGAGCCCTATACGCAACAGGGCGACGTATGGTTCGATAAAGACGGCAAGCGCGTCGATGAAAACGGCTACCTCCTCGCGGAGGACGGCACCTTCCTCACCGAGCCCGTGCTCAACGACGAGGGCGCGCCGACGGAAGAGATGCAGTACGCGGGCGGCGGCACCTTCGTCTACGAATACACGACGGGCGGCAGCGGCGAAAAGACGGTCTCGGCCATCAAGATGCTCCCCGACCTCAAAGATCCCCAAAAGACGATCGCCAAAAAGCAGGTCAAAGACCTCACCGAAAAGGATGCAAAACTCCTCGACGGCATGAAGCTCGGCGACGTGATGGAGATCGACAGCTCCTCTTCGGGCCTCATGAAGTCCATCAAGAATTGGACCATCGACGACCTCAAACAACAAAGTAAGATCGATTCCCTCAAAGTTGCCGACGTCATCGGCGAAGATGCGAGCTCCAACATCATACAGGCGTTCGCAAAGCGCGGGACGACGCTCGGCCAACTCAAAGAGCAAGATACCATCAACAGCCTCAAACTCTCCGACGTGCTCACGATCGACGATACGAGCAGCGGCATCATGAAGGCGATGAAGGATTGGAAGATCGAGGACCTTCAAAACCAGAACCGCATCGAACGCCTCAGCCTCGGACAGGTCATCGAGATCGGCGCCGACAGTTCCAAGATCATGAACGCGATGAAGAATTGGCGCATCGGCGATCTGAGCAGCCAAGACAAGATCGATTCGCTCGCGCTGGGCGACGTGCTCGACCTCGACGGCCCCGACACCCCCGCCCTCTTGAAGTCGCTCTCCACGAGCCGCCTCGGCGACCTCGGCGACCGCGTCGATACCCTCCGCCTCTCCGAGATCATGGACGAGAGCCAGCTCGACGGCAATAAAATTTTGAAACACCTCAAAGAGAGCACCATCGACTCGCTTGCGACCGATATCCAAGAGCTCACCGTGAGCGAAGTGTTCGGCGACGAGATGTATTCCTACATGAAGATCGAGAAAAAGTCGGTCAACCTCTATGACCCCGCAACGAATGCTTCGACCGCAAAAACCGTGACCGTCGACTACAATTGGCTTTACACGACCTACTTCGGCAAGGCCAACAAAGATGACCCAAAACGCCCCAACAACTACAACTACGCACAATTCAACGGCTTGCAGAGTGACGGCAGAACGAAAGATCCGTCCGCCTTCGACTTCCGTCCGCAGGCGGTAGCTTTCGCCGAAGGCGAAACGGTCACGGCCCGCCTCTATATCAAAGACAAAGTGAACGCCTTGGCGACCGAGGGCTACTACAAGCACGGCGGCAAGACCCCCGTTCCCGACGGCGTCACCGTCCTCCGCAATACCAAGGACGCTCCCGCCGAGTATTACTACGAGAACAAGATCGTACTCACCCCCCATTACTTTTACGGCGTGTACAGCTACGAGACGGGCGCCGTGGGCGAGACGAAGGACCTCGTGGACGGGAAGTTCTACTACAAGGACGACCCCGAGCCCTACGAAGTCAAACACGATGAATTTGACAACTACTACATCGAAGTCCCCGTGGCGGGCGCGGAGGAGGAATTCGACCGCATCGATCTGGAACGCGTCGTCTCCTACTACACGATCGGAGAAGAGGACACGCATTACACACCGGACGACGGCAAGATCACATATAACGAATCCGCTTATACCGTCGTCCAAGGCAAGACCCACGAAGAGGACTATATCGTCGAGAAGGTCGGCGTGGACAAAGGATATTTGACCGATGGCGACGACACGCTTTACCATGAAGAGAATATCGAAGAGCGCTACTTCTACACGCCTTCGGGATCGGGCGCGGAAGTCGAGCTCGACCGCTATGTCTCGGGCGTTTGGTATCTCCTCCTCGGGAAAAAGACGGAAGACGGCGGCATCACCTTCAAGACGGATGAGCCCATCCTCAACGTCGACGGCCTGATCAAGGGCGTCTCCGGCAGCATGCAGAACACCCTCCTCGCGGAACTGTGGTTCCACGGCCTCATCGACGAGAACCCCTACACCGATTTCAGTAAGGTTTTCCCGGAAGGACTTCCATTTACGTCTGATGGGAAAGAAGAAACGCGCACCGTCTACAACCTCATCGAGGTCTCTTTGAACGAGACGCTCGGCCTCGTCAAGGCGCTCACTGCAAAGATCGGAGGGTTCGGTTCGTAAAAACACGGCTGTTTCTTGGGGGAAGAAAGGGAAAACGCGGCAAAACGCGTTGACTTTCCCCCAAAAATAGGATATAATCAAGGAGAAAAGTCGCTTGGACCTTGCATGCCGCACTGCGCTTCTCGCGGGCGGGATGCCGAATAAGACCGGGAGGTAAAAGAGAAATGCAGAAATACGAAATGCTGATTCTGCTCAAAAGCGACATGAGCGAAGAAGCGATCGATGCGGAACTGAAAAAGTACACCGATATCGTCGCATCCTTCGGCGGCAACGTGGAAGCGCTCGATAAGTGGGGGGTCAAGAAAACCGCTTACCCCATCGCTTACAAGACGGACGCCTTCTATGCCCTCATGACGTTTACGGCAAAAGCAGAAGCGCTCAAAGAGCTCGACCGCATTGCGGGCATCTCGCAAGACGTGCTCAGACGTATGATCACAAAAGTAGAGGAAAAGTAAGATGAATAAGGTGTTTTTGATCGGAAATCTCACCCGCGATCCCGAACTTTCGGAAACGGCGGGCGGCGTCAGCGTTTGCCATTTCGCGATCGCCGTGAACCGCTCCTATACCTCTTCCGACGGGGAGAGGCAGACCGACTTCTTCAACATCACCGCTTGGCGCGGCCTCGCCGATACCATCGCGCGCTATGTGAAGAAGGGCTCCAAGGTCGCCGTTTCGGGCAGCATCCAGATCCGCAATTACGAAGATAACCAGGGCAACCGCCGCACGGCCGTCGACGTGATCGCACAGGATGTGGAGTTCCTTACAACCAAGACGCAGGGAGGCGACGATTTCTACGACGCACCCGCTGCCCCCGCAGGCAGCCCCGCCCCCGCAAAGAAGAAGCCGCAACTCGAATCCTTCGACGACGACGGCGATATCCCCTTCTGAAAGGGGCAAATGCCGCCCGCGCCCGCGCGCGATGGCGGTCCCCAACAAATTTATAAGGAGTAAAATATGGAAGAAGAAGCCAATATTCCCGTCGAGGAAGAGGCTGCCAACGCAGCCGAGACGCCCAACCCCAAGGAAGGGAAGGGCGACCGCGCCCCCAAGAAGAGCTTCAAAAAGCAGAACTTCAAGAAGGTCTGCCTGTTCTGCCAGGAAAAGTCCACGATCGACTATAAGGATACGGCAAAACTCAAGAAGTTCATCGCCGAGGGCGGGAAAATTTTGCCCCGCCGCATGACGGGCACCTGCGCGAAGCACCAGAGAGAGCTCGCGACGGCCATCAAACGCGCCCGCATCGCCGCCCTCATCCCCTTCCGGGCAGAATAAAAAAAGTTACCGGAAAGGCCGCTTTGCAACCGCGAAACGGCCTTTTTTCATGCCCCCTACCAAAAAGCGCTCCCCGCAGGGAGCGCTTTCGTTCTTTTTTCAGTTTGCGGCGGGAACGCCTTCCCTATTCAACCGCGCCACAGTGCGATTGATCGCATACTTTTTTGACGCTCACGCTTTTGCCCAAACGACGGTGGCGTCGCCGCACCAATTCTCGGGCCAATCTGCGGGTTTTTGGTTGCGGCCCGCGACATAGATGGTCTGCTCGGGCGTCCATTCCGCAAAGGCATTCTCCCCCATTTGCTGGACGCCCGCAGGAATGGCAATCGAAGAGATCCCCACGCATCCTTGGAATGCTTCCTCGCCGATGCTCTCCACGGAAGAAGGAATCGTGAACGATTCAAGCGCGCGATCAAATGCAAAAGCAGCCTTTTCGATCACTGTGAGCTGCGTATCCTCGGGCAGGATCACCGTCCGCAGAGATTTACAGCTTTCAAAGACGGCAAACGCGAGATTTTTCAAGCCTTTGGGAAGTTCGATCTTCGTGATGGCAGTCTGTGAAAAACACCCTATACCCATATACTCCAACTCGCAACCCTCCTCAAACACGACTTCCTTCAGCGCGGTACACTGCGAAAAAGCCTGATCCCCCAACTGTTTTAGCTTCTTGGGGAGCTCGACGCGTTGCAAGCTCTCTACCAATGAAAATGCCTTCCAACCGATCGAAGTCACATTCTTCAGGTTGACCTCTTCCAAAGAGCAGTCGTCAAATGCTAAATCCGGAATTTCCGTGAGATTCTCCGCATTGAAGTGGGTCAGAGCAGCGCAGGAGTAAAACGCTTCTTCATCGATCTTACACACATTGTCACTTTCGAAAGATTGCAAGACGTCGCAAAACTTAAACGCCTCTTTGCCGATGGTCGCATTGCCGCCTTCGTAATCCGCGCTCTCCCACAGAGCTTGCTCAAGCCACGGACTATCGTAGAATGCCTTCTCTCCGATCTCTTTGATCGTCGCAGGCAAATGGAGCGTCTTTATGTGCCACGGGTCGAGATAATACTTATACTCACTCGAAAAGCCCTCGTCCGCGATCCGGGTGACGAACCTCCCCTCGTGCTCTGCCGGAATAAACAGCTGCTCTACCTTTTTATTTGCCTTCCCGCCCGAGACCTCGTAGCTGAAATCCTCGAGCAAACGGAATTCGAGCCCTTCCGTCTCATAGACGGCGTTTATCACCGTATCTTCCCCAATATCATCAAAATTATCGATTTCCCAATGCCCGATATTGTTTTCGATCTCGGGAACGGGAGGAGGCGTCACGCTCCTTCCCGCGACCCTTTTCACCACGATATCCTCTGCGCCGTATGCACGAAAAGTCAATGAAACAAGTTTCGGCTTTTCGTCCTTACATGCGCAAAGGATCGCCGAAAGAGAAGCTATCATCGCAAGCACAGAGAGCATGACCACGATCTTCATCCTTCTTTTCATGTTTCACCTCTTTTTGAAAATATTTCAGCCATTATATCATATGGAAATGTAAAATTCAATCGTTTGAAGAGGTTAAAAATGGAAATTGCTTAAAACTTTTACAAAATTCGGAAATCAGAGGCGGAAAACGAAAACTGCACCGCTTTCGGCGAATCGGTAGACTATCTCCTCGGACTTGAAGATTAACAAAAGAATGTTACGATCAACAGGCCTTTTTTCATACCCTCCTACCAAAAAGCGCTCCCCGGAGGGAGCGCTTTCGTTCTTTTTTCAGTTTGCGGCGGGAACGCCTTCCCTATTCAACCGCGCCACAGTGCGATTGATCGCATACTGCGCCATGATGTTTGCGATAAAGCCGCAGAAGATGAGCGACAGGAAGAGGTAGAGTCCGCCGTCCGAGGAGGCCTTCTCCATATCCCCCACCTTTTTGCCGAGCATGTAATACCAATAGAAATCATAGATGCCCAGCGTGATGATCCCGAAGAGGATCGCCTTTCCGCCGCTCGCCGTCTTGATCTTCGAGAGCGTATTGGAATCATTGGTGAGCTTATAATACCAATAGAATCCATAGATCCCGAACGTCAGGAAGGTGAAGAGCAGTGCAAGCCAGGGGTTGCGTGTCTTGATCGTGAGTGCTTTGTTCATTTGTTTTCTCCTTAAAATAGATTTTTATGACAGGTCGCATCGTTCCGAAGCGCCTTTCCCAAATAATTGAGCATGCTGAACAAGCGGTCTACGGAGATATTCTTCTGCCGCAACGCATGCTCCTCGATGAAGATCTGGTCCACGCGGTCTTGCAGTTCTTCGCGGGTACATTCCCCCACAAAGAGGCGGGCGCAGATCTTCTCGCCGTACTCCTCGGCGCGCGCGATCATTTCGTCGACGTACTCCTTGGAAAAATCGTAATGGTTCTTCTTGAAGTCGTTGCAAATGCCGAGGTCGAGATCGAGCACGGGGATATCCGTCGTAAACTCGCGGCGATAGTCGTAGCGGGCGTCGAAGTGGAGCACGATCAAAAGATCGAAATCCTCGCCCGCGGGCAAATAACCTTTCCCCTTCTTCAAAACGGGGTAGATGGGAATGTTGTCCCCCGCACCCCCGTCGATCGCAAATCTGTGTTCGAGGACGCTCGGAAAGATACAGAGAAAGGGAAAATTGATCGCCGCGCGCAGATATTTTTGCCAACAGGGGTTATATTTCCCCGAGAGCCAATAGTAGCGCAGGCTGAAAAGCGGGATACGGCAGACGGGAAAGGAGAGCGGGATCTCCACCTCGTCGTCCGGCGAACAAAATTCCCCGATATAATTCCAAAGCATGCGCTTGAAAAAGACCCGATAGAAAAGTTGCGGCGTGCTCCCGATATCGATGTTCCGATAGAGATATTCAAAGTCATCGAGACGGTCGGCCGCAAGCGAATAGGCGACGAAGAGCCCCATCGAGGCGCCCGAGATCACCTTGATCTCGTCCCGCCCGATATAGCGCAAGAGGGCCTTCGTGAAACCGATCTGATAGGCGCCTTTGCTCAATGCGCCCGAATAGACGATCCCTATTTTGAGCTTTCGCCGCCCAGAGTTTTTTTTATTTCGCTCACACCCTTCCCGACAAGATCGCGTATCGTCTTTGCCGTCTCGATCGCCGTTCCAAGCGCGTCCGTTTTCTTCTCGTGCAACAGATCATCCGTCGCCCTCAATACGTCGCGCATTTTATCGAGAAGGTCGTAAAGGTGGGCGATCGCCACCGCATGCTTTTCGACGTTCCTCCCCTTGGCAAGCCCCGCGGCGATATCTTTGAGCTCGGCGATGAAGTAGCTGATATCGCGCACGTCCCCATCCGAGAGCGGATAGTAGGTATTCTTTTTCCACCGCTTAAATTCCAGCCTGATGACGCGGCAGAGCGCAGTGAGCGAGCGGCGGTCGGCGGAATACTGTTCGCACAACTGCGCCAAAAGATAATAGCGCGTCAACACGGTTTTCTTTTTTTCCGCGCTGACCTTAACGGACATTTCCATTTTTTTTCTCCTTGTAGTAATAATAATGCTATTATAAAGTAATAAAATTGCTTTGTCAAGTATTTTAGGTAATTTTTTTGCTAAAATAAAGTAGAAATTAAGGGAGGCGCTCTTTGAAACTGAAAATCCGGGAGCTACGGGAAGAGAAGGCTCTGACGCAAAAGGAGCTTGCTGTGTTGATCGGCAACGTACAGAGGAACATCAGCAACTGGGAAAACGGGTCGAACGAACCCGACTGCGAGAGCATCGTCAAGCTCGCCGACGTGTTCGGCGTCTCGCTGGACGAACTTTTCGGCAGGGATACGGCATTGATCCCCGCCGGGCTCGACGAGGAGCGGGAGAGATTGATCCGCGCCGTGCTCGCCCTGCGCAAAGACCAACAGGATGCCCTCGCCCTCTTGCTGAAACCCATTCTCTCGCGATAAAATACCTTTTTTTCGCCATTGCATGAAAAAAGTTGACATGGGTGCATAGAACATGCTATAATTCCTATCGAAAAGATAGGAATTTATTTTTGCGGAGGATCACAACATGTTTGTATATGCCGATCATGCGGCGACGACGAAGATTTCACCCTGTGCACTCGAGGCCTACAATCAGACCGCATGGGCGTTTTACGGCAACCCTTCCAGCCTTCACACCGAGGGCCAGCATGCGAAGGAGGTCCTCGAAAAGAGCCGCGAAACCATTGCGACCATTCTCAATGCCACTCCCCGCGAAATCTACTTTACTTCGGGCGGAAGCGAGGCAGATAATCAGGCAATCCTTTCGGCCGCCTATGCGGGCGCGAAGAAGGGAAAGAAGAAGATCGTCTCCACCGCCATCGAGCACCATGCCGTCCTGCATACCCTCGAAAAGCTCAAAAAGGAGGGCTTCGAGATCGTCCTTTTGCCCGTCGGGCAGGAGGGCATCGTGAAGGCGGAGGACGTTGCAAACTGCATCGGCGAGGATACCGCCCTCGTCTCCGTCATGCTCGCCAACAACGAGATCGGGACCCTCCAACCCGTGGAGGAGATCGGCAAAATTTGCCGCGAAAAGGGCGTCTTGTTCCACACCGACGCCGTGCAGGCCGTGGGGCATATCCCCGTCGACGTCGCAGAGATCGGCTGTGACTACCTCGCCCTCTCGGCGCACAAGTTCGGCGGGCCCAAGGGCGTGGGCGTCCTCTTCGCGAAAAGGGGCGCGCCCCTTACCCCCCTTATCGAGGGCGGAGCGCAGGAAAGCGGCAAGCGCGCGGGCACCGAAGATCTGCCCGCTATCGCCGCCATGGCGGCCGCTTTGAAGGCCTCGGTCGCGGACATGGGTGCCACCAATGCGCTCTTGAAGAAATTACAGACCAAACTCATCGAGGGACTCTCCCGCATTCCCCACTCTGCCCTCAACGGCGACAGGGAGAGGCGGCTTGCCGGGAATGTGAGCTTCTGCTTCGAGGGCTGTGAGGGCGAAGCGCTCCTTCTGTATCTCGACGACGAGGGCATCTGCGCGTCCTCGGGCTCGGCGTGCACGTCGGGCTCCTTGGACCCTTCGCACGTGCTCCTCGCGATCGGGCGGGTGCACGACGTCGCGCACGGTTCGCTGCGCCTCACGCTCGGCCCCGAAAATACCGAGGCGGACGTCGATTACCTCCTCGAAAAGATCCCCGAAGTCGTCGAAAAGGTGCGCTCGTTCTCCCCCGTCTGGCGCGACCTGAAAGAGGGCAAACGGCAGTTTATCTTGTAACAATAAAAAAAATCAGAGGTATTATATGTCATTATACAGCGAAACAGTCATGGACCACTTCCGCCACCCCCGCAATGTGGGCGTCATCGAGGACGCCGACGGCGTGGGCGAGGTCGGTAATGCCAAGTGCGGCGACATCATGAAGATGTATATCAAAGTGAAGGACGGCATCCTCGTCGACGTCAAGTTCGAGACCTTCGGTTGCGGCAGCGCGATCGCTTCGAGCTCGATGGCGACGGAGATGATCAAGGGGCAACCCCTCTCCGAGGCCTTAAAGCTCACCAACAAGGCGGTCACCGAGGCCCTCGGCGGCCTTCCCGCGTACAAGCTCCACTGCTCGGTGCTCGCCGAACAGGCGGTGCAGGCGGCCATTCTCGACTACTACAAGCGCAACAATATCCCCTACGATCCCGATGATTTCAAGTGCGCGCTCTGCGCCCACGAACACGATCATACGGCCGACGACGGGGACGAGGCATGATCGTCTCGACGCGCGGCCGCTACGCCCTCCGCATGATGACGGGCCTCGCGGAATGCGACCGCACCTCTCTGCGCGAACTTGCCGCCGCCCAAAACGTCCCCTTCAAGTATGCCGAGAGCATCATGAGCTCCCTCGTGAAGGCGGGCTTTGTGGAGAGTGCGCGGGGAAAGAAGGGCGGATACCGCCTCACGCGCGCCCCCGCCGAATATACGCTCGCCGAAGTTTTGCGCGAGACGGAGACGTCGCTCGCCGCCACCGACTGCACGGGCCGCAAGGAACAAGCCTGCCCCCGCGCCGCGACGTGCCCCACGCTCCCCGTTTGGCGCGCCCTCGACGAGACGGTCAACGACTTCCTCTCCCGCTATACCCTCCTCGACCTCATGCCCAAAGAATGAACATACATAGCATAAAAAGCGCCCCCGTTTTCAGACGAAAACGGGGGCGCAAGCCTTATAAGGAAATTACCAGCGCGATCTCTTCGAGCAGAGCTTGATCATGCAGAAGGCGCCCGCCCCGAGGAACACGAGCACGCCGCAGAGGAGACCGATCTGCACGTGCCTGACCTTCTGCAACTTTTCGCGGTTGTGAAGGTCGAGCGTGGCGACGTTTACGTCCTCGGTAGCGTTCTGCGAAATGCGCACTTTGAGCGCGACGGCAGTGACTTCGCCGCCCTCCGAGAGTTCCCCCTCTTCGACCAAAAAGACGATGTCCTTCCCCGCGGCAAGGGTATCCAGCTTGTCCGCATCGACGTCGTGCATCGCGACAAGAACGGTGCAGGAGACGCCCTTTTGGGGCTCCTCGGCCGCCTGCTCCTCCTCTTGATCGGCTTCGGCCTTGCTGTCCCAAACCTTCGCATCGACGACAAAGATATGTACCATGTCCGCATCCGAGGTGTCAATTTCGCTGACTACGGCCTCATACTCCGCGCATTTCGACGACGTCAGGACGCCGAAAAATCTGTTCAGGCAAAACGAGAGCGCGAGCGCCACGACGTCCAATGCGAAACAGACGCACAGCAAGGTGATGTAGACGATATTCTTTTTATTCATCCGCTCCTCCCTTTCGGGTCACGCCGCATCGGGGCCGAAAAATTCGTCGTACACGGCCTTGATGCTGCGCTCGTAATTTTCGTTATCGACGCCGACGATGATGTTGAGCTCGGAGGACCCTTGGTCGATCAGGCGCACGTTGACGCCCGCCCGCGCGATCGCACGGAACAGCCTCGCCGCGGTACCCACGTTGCGGTTCATGCCGTGGCCGACGACGGCGATGAGGGCGATATTTTCGATGACATTCATCTTATCGGGCGCCACGCACGCCTCGATCTCCGCGAGGACTTCCGCGAGGACGCCCCCCTTCAACTGGTTGCTGTCGATGACGAAGGAGAGCGTGTCGATGCCCGAGGGCATATGTTCGAAGGAGATGTCGTGCCGCTTCAACACTTCAAGCGGACGGAGGGCGAAGCCGCTCATCTCGTTCATCTGCGCCTTCTCGATGAAGATGACGGTGAAATCCTTCTTCCCCGCAATGCCCGTGACGGTGCGCCCGTCGGGGCGGAAATGTTCGGTGGAGACGATGCGCGTGCCCGCATCTTGGGGGCGGAAGGTGTTGAGGATGCGGATGGGAATATTGGCCTCGCGCACGGGATAGACGGCCTCGGCATGCAAGACGTTCGCGCCCATGTACGAGAGCTCGCGAAGCTCCTTATAGGAGAGCTTGTCGATCCCGACTGCCCCCGGGACGATGCGCGGATCGCAGGCGAGGAAGCCGCTGACGTCCGTCCAATTCTCGTATTCGTCCGCACCCACGGCGCGGGCAACGACGGCGCCCGTGATATCGCTCCCGCCGCGCGGGAAGGTCTTTACATGCCCCCGTTCATCTTCGCCGTAAAATCCCGCGACGACGGCCCGCCGCTTGCCTTTGAGGGCTTCGCGCACGAGGGAATAGCTCTTCTCCCCGTCGAGATGCCCGCCTTCGAACTTGATGACGTCCTTTGCGTCGATGAAGGGAACGCCCAAAAGGGCGGCCATGATGCGCCCCGAAAGGTACTCCCCGCGGGAAGCGCAAAAGTCCGCGCTCCTCTCCTGTTCGATCTGTCTCGCCGTCTCTTCGAGGAGGGGCTCGATCTCGAAGCCGAGGGAAAGTTCCTTGACGAGAGAGCGGAAGCGCGCGGCGACTTTGGCATACGCATCGCCGACATGCCCCCCCTCTTTTACCTCTTGCGCCGTCTCTAAAAGCAGATCGGTGATCTTGATATCTCCGCTGTAACGCTTGCCCGGCGCGGAGACCACGACGTAGCGCCTCGCGGGGTCGGCTTCCAAAATGCGCTTAACGCGCAGAGCAGTGATGCCGTCCGCCATCGAGGTGCCGCCGAATTTACACACCTTAATCATAGCCGATCTCTCGTCCCTCCAAAAGATATCTCCCCTCATGCGCCCTGCCGACGGCGAACGTGCGCTTCGGGAGGGGCTTGCCGCCCTTGATGGCGGAGAAGATATCCTCTTTATCTATGGTATTCAGCAATATCCCGACGGTGTCCTCGGCCTTGGCGGCTTCTTTGAGTTCGGCAGAGCCGTAAATATAGCGCACCCTGCCCCCATTTTGGCGAAGATACTCCTCCAAAGCGGCGTCGCAGGCACCCGCCGTCTCCGTCCCCCGTTGGGCGATGGAAAGAATGTTGCCCTCCCGCTTGCACTTGAACTTGCGGGAGAGATAGTCGATGAGCGCAGGGGCGTCCGTCTCGCAGACAAGGCGGTGTACGGGGAAGATCTCGACCCCCTCTTCGTACACGTTTTGAAGCTCGACGAGCGCAAACCGCGCGGGGTGCCCGTCGAGTTCGCCCCTTTCGAGCGTCGGTTTGAGTTTTTCCCAGTAGTCCTTGGCGGCGTCGATCTCCTCGACGCCCTCGGCGACCGCAAAACAGGGTTCGCCGCGGGTGTGCATCTCGTCGAGCGCCCAATCGGAATACGGCGCGGGGATGAAGTAGCCCTTGATATGGCCGCCCCCGTCCGCGAGGTCGAAATCGTACAGCAGTTCGAGGTCCTCTTCCAAAAGCCGCGATACGATCTTGCATTTTTTATCGCGATAGAACACGACGGCGTGCGGAAATTCGAGCGGGGCCTTCTCCCGCAGGGCAAGACAGGCCTTGTTAAGCTCCGCGTCTCCCGCCTGCGCGGGAAGGATCTGTGCGGTCTCACCGCGGACATGGGTATAGGCTTCGAGGTCGATCGCGGCCAAAATGCCATAACGCGGGCCGCCCTTGACCGCCCGCTCGACGAGGATGGGTCCGCGCTGCAACTTCTCCGTCCACTCGTCCTCGAGGGCGAAGAACATGCTCTCCGCAATGGCGTCCGCGGCCTCCTCCCCCTCCCTTTCGGGCAAAAGATAACGGAGCGCCGAGGGCGCATCTTTGACAGATCTTTCGAGCTCATCCCGCGCGGCACGGCCGATGCGGCAGGGGGCGGGAACGGCCCATTTTTCGAAATCGTTCCGCGGGATCAGCACCCTCGGACTGCGCAGGCACCCTCTCATGTCAGAGCCCGGCCGCGTGCACGACGACGACGATCCCCGCCGCGACTGCGAGCGCGAGGAGCTTTAAGGGGATATTGCGCGTAAACAGCTTTTTCAACACTTCGACGAATTTCACTGCCTCTTGCCCTCCGAATTGAATTCCTTCCAATAGTATTCTTTGAGGAAGCGTTTCAGGCCCTCCGAATCGACGAACCGCGTGATCTCGCCCCGCTTGACGAAGGAGACGATGCCCGTCTCCTCGGAGACGATGATGGTGGAGACGTCTGCGACTTCGGTGACGCCGATGCCCGCGCGGTGGCGGGTGCCGTATTCCTTGGGGTAGTCCTTCTGCGTGAGGGGCAGGAAGCACCCCGCCGCCTCGATGAGGTCGCCGTAGATGACCATAGCCCCGTCGTGGAGGGGCGCCTTCGGAATGAAGATGCCCTCAATGAGCTGGCTGGAAATATGGGCGTTGAGCATGACGCCGCTCTCGACGATGTCCTTGGGAAGGTTGCCGTTGGAGAGGACGATGAGGGCGCCGATATCGTTTTTGGAGAGGTTCTGCACCGCCTTCACGATGCTGTTGATATACTCGTCCGCGCGCGCCGTGACGCTCGAAGAGGAGCGCGCCGTCGTGGCCGAGGACGCCGTGACGGGCTTATGTTTGCCCGTGTTCCAGATGCTGCGTTTGAGTTCCACGTTGAAGAGGAACAAAAAGAAGATCGACAGGATCAGGAAAAAGATGATGAACGTCGTCGCATTGATGGGCTTTGCGAAGAAGGCGATCGCTGCCGCCGTCGCGAGCAGGAGAAGGTAGACAAAGATAAAGCGCCGCGCATTGTTCTCCCAAAGCGTTTTGAGCACCATATACACGATAACGGCAAAAAAGAGCGCCTCGACGACGAGCATCACCGTGCCGGCCGCGCCCGGGAAGGGAGAAAAGACCCCCTTGATCGCGCTCCATACCTCCTGTGGTGTGTTCATGCTTCCTCCTTGCGCGCATCACGCGCGTGTCACCTTCATTATAGCGATTTTCCGTAAGAAATGCAAAGTGTTTTTCCTCTATTTTGCGTCATCCGAAAAATATTTTTGCGATCGCGGCGGAAAGCGCCCCCGATTTGGTATAGACGCCGCATTTGACGTCCGCCGAGAGCTTGTAGAGGCGCAGGTAGAGTTCCCGCACCTTGGCCTCGCCCAGCCTTCGCGCCGTCTCGCGGTTCTTCTGCACCGCATAGGGTTTGATCCCGAGCGTCTGCCCGATCTCCGCGTCCGTCCCGCGCATGTTCGTGATCTCGGCGAGGGTGCGGTAGTGCGACGTGAGCGAGGAGAGGGCGGCATTTTCGTCGAAGCCCTTTTCCATGAGGTCGTTCAAAATCTGAAAGAAAGCGGAACTGTTCCCGCGGGAGGCCGCCTGCGTCAGTTCGTAGATCTTGTATTCCACGTCTTTTGCGACGTAACTTTCCACCGCTTCACGCGTTATCCTGCCACCATGTCCGAGAATGAGGCCCAATTTTTCCACTTCGAGCTTCATGCGCGCGGCGTCTTGATTGCAATAGCGCACCATGAGGCTCGCGGCGTCGCCGTCGATGGATAGGCCCGTCCGCTTCACCAGCCCGAAGAGCCAACGCCCGAGCATTTCCTCCGTCTCCTTTCCGCAGTCGACGTAGGTGACGCCCCCCTTCCGTTTGAGGTCGGCCCCCTTCTTCGCGCCCGTATTGACGATGAGCAGCACCGTCGTGGGACAGGGCGACGCGCAATAGGGTTTGAGATAGGTCTCCCACTCCCTCTCCGTCGGATAAAATTCATAGAGGCGGACGATGCGCCGCTCATCGAAGAAGGGCAGCGTGGAGAGCTGTGCGATGAGCTTCAAAAGCTCGTCGCCTTTGAGGGTATCCCCTTCGAGACGCACGTCGTTGAGGGCGGGCTGCGCAAGGGCGCACGCCGCGCGGACGGCCTCTACCGCATGTTCGCGGAAGTAGGCCTCGTCCCCCTCGATGAGATAGACGGGGGCGACGCCCTCCTCTTTGAGATTTTTTGCAAGCTGGACGAATTTCATATCGCTTTGATTATACCACGGTCAAGAAAATATTTCAAGCCCCCGCTTTCGAGGCCGATAAAGAGGTCGGCGCCGAGCGCTTCGTCGCCCTCGAAGTCGATCTCCACCGCGACGCCGCACGCCGTCAAAACGAGCTTTCCCCTCGCCTCGTAGCGGAGGGTGAGGGAACCGGCCTCTACGCTCTCGCCGAACACGACGTCCCTCTCTTGCAGGCCCGTGGCGATCTCGTCGCACGCATAGACGGTCTCCGCATCGAGGTAGACGGCGCGGTTGATGCCCGCGAGTTCATCCTCCGAGAGGACGACCACGCCGTCGAGGTGGCCGCCGTACCTGCGGCTTAAAAAATCCTTTGCGTCGTCGAGGCCGATGCCGCCGTCGATGACAAGGAGGGCGGTATCGTCGGAACGGATGAGGGCGGCTCCCCCTCTGTTGCAGACGTACACATCGATGCGCACCCCCGTAAAGACGGCGTTTTCGAGGAGAAGGCAGACGGCAAGCACCGCCGCGAGACCCGTCGCAACGCCGAGGCGCAAGACGAGCCGCATGCGGAACCTCTCGGAGAGAAGGAGGGAGGCGACGAGCCACACGGCGCCGCCCGCACCCAGCGAAATGCCCGCAAACACATAGCTGAAATCCCCCGCCTCCATGACGAGCAGAAAGAGGGACAGAAGGCCCTTGGGCACGGCGAGAAAGACGCCCGCCGCGGGAGGAATGATGAGGGCGAGCAACGAAAAGAGCAGAACCGTCAAAAAGAAAGCGGGCAAAAGCGGGATGAGGAAGAGGTTCAACACAAATCCCCATACGGAGAAGTAGCCGAACGTCTCCAAAAGAATGGGAAAGGTGAAGAGCTGGACGGCGAGGTTGGCGGCAAAATAGGACGTGAGAAAGCGCGGCATGTGCGGGATCTTCCCGAGCAGACGGGAGAGGCTCCCCGAAAAGAGCGCGAGCCCGAGGCATGCGCCGAAGGAGAGGCGGAAGCCCGCCGAGAGAAAGTCGGCGGGATGCAAGAGCAGCACCGCGCCGGCGGCGAGCGCGACCGACTGCAAGAAGTCGTACTTGCGGCCGAATGCGCGGTAGAGCCCCATCACGGCGCACATGATGACGGCGCGGACGGAGGAGACGGTGAAAGAGCACAGCGCGCTGTACAGGAAGGCCGCCCCGATCGCGGGAAAGACGCCCCATCGCCTCTTCCGGAAGAGGAGCCACACGGCGCCGAAAAGAATGCCGATATGCAGCCCCGAGACGGCGAAGATGTGCGCGATGCCGCCCGTGCGCACCTCGCCGAGGAGCCCCTCGTCCATGCCGCGGGAATTGCCCGTGAGAAGGGCGAAGGCCACTTCGGCCTCCGTCCCTCCCATGTCGCCTTCGAGGCGGTCGTACAGGGCGGAAACGACGCGCAAAAGCGCGTTCTTGCCCGTCCCCGTCTTGTTGTAACCGACGCTCGTCCCCTCGTAGCGGATATCGCTGTAAAACAGGTATTCCGCATAGCTATCCCCGGACATGGGTAGGCCCTTTTTCGTCACGGTCGTCTCGAAGGCGAGGATATCGCCTGCGCGGACCTCCTCGGAAAGGACGACGATCTTCATCTTCCCGCCCGCGGGTGCGCCGTCGAAGGAGAGGTTTTCGAGGAGCACGTCGCACCGCCCGTTCTGCACGGTAAACGAGGTGACAGTGCCCGTGATCGAATAGGTCCCCTCCTCCGGTCCGCGCAGATACCGTTCCGCATAGAGGTGGATCGCTCCCGCACCGATGCCGCCGGATAGGGCGACAGAAAGGAGTAGGGCGACCGTCCGCTTCCACGAAAAGGGAAGGAGCGAACAGCCCAGAAATACTCCGCAAAATAAAAAATCGGAGGGCGCCAGCCCCCCGAACCGAATGCGCAGATAGAGGAAGATCCCGAAGATCAGGCCGAAGGCGCAAAACACAAGGAGGCGAAAATTGACAAGCGGCAGGCGCCTTTCTCGTTTCTTGCTCTCCTCACCCATCGGCGGTCCCCTTTCGTATGAACATAAAGCCCGAAATATGACCTCATTATAATCCTGCGGCAGGGGTTTGTCAACACTTCGCGTCGGTTTTGTCAAGAAGAGTCAACTTTTTTGCGGAAAAGTAACGCGGTTTTTGCTGCCCGCAACGGGGAATAGGGTTGCTTTTGCGGGCGGAACGTGCTATACTGTCTTTGCAAGGACGGGCGCACAGCGCAAGGCCGCGCGCCCCCGCCCGCACGCAAAGGAGAAAGTTTCATGACCGTCGTCACCGTACTCTGCCTCATCTACATGCTCGCCCTCACGGGCGCGATCGCCTGGTGGCTCATCTGCTGTTCGCGCAAGGAACGCTTAAAACGCATCAAGGGGTTCAAAAAGGGCAAATTCGCCTTCATCTACATCGCCGTCATTCCCCTCGTTTTCCTCGCGCAATATTCCAACGGGCAGACGGCCGAGGGTTCCTTTTGGCTCTCCGTACGCGCATGTATCGAATACGTCGTGCTCAAATTCGACTATAACGCCGTCGGTCCCCTGATGGCGGAAAACCTTCTCTACCGCATCACGACCAACCTCCTCTTCTCCCTCATCGTCCTCAACACCTTCCTGTTCACCGCGTCCGTCTGCGGCGAGACCGTTCTCAACCACATCTCGCGGTTTATGTTATGGGGTTCCAAGCGCAGCGCGGTCGTCGTCGTGGGCACGGGCCAAAATGCGCTCGATCTCCTGCGTTCCGTCTACGAAGATCCCTGCAAGGCGTCCCTTCCCGAAGGCGCTTCGAAGGAAGAGAAAAAGCAAGCAGAGCGCATGCGCAAAAGGGCGGACAGACGCAGGCGGCGGGAGCTCGGCAAGGCCGTGCTCCTCGGCGATATCACCCCCGAACTCAAAGACGAGGCCTTTCTCGCAAGGGCGATCTACCTCTCGATGGGGAAGGAGGACAAGCTCGATAAGAAGCTCAAAACGCTCTTCACCCGCTTCGACAAGCGCAAGATCTCCGTCATCCTCAACTGCGAGGACGACGCCAAGAGCCTCCTCTATGCGAAACAGTTGTGCGAGCTTATCTCCGAAAAAAAGCTCACAGACATCGACTTCATCTCCGAAAAAAAGCACTCCGGCCTCAGCTTCGCCGGGGGAAAAGGCCTTTCCGTGCGCATCTACGCCTCGAAGGAAAACAGCGAGGTGTTCTCCGAATTTGTCCACCGCTCGATGGGCATCATCCAATTCGTCAGCCGCCACAAACAGATCGCGATGGACTTTATCGACCGCTACCCCATGACGCAATTTATGGGAGCGCGGGAGATCGACTACGATACCGCCACGATCAAGCCCGAAGTCAAGCTCAACGTGCTCATGATCGGGTTCGGGAAGCTCAACGAGAGCCTCTTCCTCACGTCGGTCTCCAACCACCAATTTTTGACGGTCAAGGAGGTCGACGGCAAACAGGTCCTCGTGCCCAAGCCCGTCAATTATCACCTGTACGACCGCCTCTATCCCCTCGGAAAGATCGCGGACAAGCGTTCGGTCGCGAGCGGCGATCTCAACCACGGCTATTGCCGCTACGAGGAATTTTTGAAGGTGCACAAGAAGGATCGGGACGCCTTTCTCGACCTCGTGCCGCTGCCCGCGAACATCCGCAGGCACGCCATGGAGATCGCTCACCCCGATTTTTACCGTTCGGTCCGCACCATTCTCTCGAACGAGACGTCGTATAACTACATCATCGTCTCCTTCGGCACCGATATGCAGAACATCGAGCTCGCCGAAAAGCTCTGCCAAAAGAAAAAGGAGTGGAACATCACCGCCCCCGTCAAGATCTTTGTGAAGGTGCGCGACCTCTCGCTGGCGCGCGCGGTGCAGACGGGCGACGGGGATATGCTCTTCTTCGGTTCCAACCGCGGCTGCGTCTACAATGCCGAGACTGTGCTCGCCGAGCGGATGGAAAAGATGGCAAAACAGCGCCATGTCACCTACACCGCCGAATACGAGATCAAACAGCACGGCGCGGACCCCGATAAGACGTTCGATAGCGAGGCCATCGAGCGGTCGGCGCAGGAGATCTGGTACCATTCTTACAGGCAGTTCCAGCGCGAATCCAACATCTACGCCTGCCTCAACCTGCGCATGAAATTGCAACTTTGCGGCTACGACTATGCGCGCACGGGGGAGGATCGTTCGCAATCCTTCCTCGCCTACTACACCAAGGACAACGCGCCGCAACTCTTTCTCGAAAACGACCGCAAGAAGATCTGGAAATATACCAACGCCGAACAGTTCATCCCCTCCCGCCGCTGGACCTTCGCCGTGCAAGAGCACCAACGTTGGTGCGCAAATATGATCGCGAGCGGGCTCGTCCCCTGCACGCGTGAGGAGATCGCGACGGTAAACAAGAAGGAACTGCTCAAAAAGCGCCAACACGGAAACATCACGACGATGGAAGGCCTCGTCGAATACCGCAAGATCATGGCGGCAAAGACGGGCGGGACGGAGGAGGAAGAGGACGTCATCCGCTACGACTTCCAGATCATGGACGACGCCGCATGGCTGCTCAAAGCCTGCGACTATATCCTCATCAAACGGACGCCCGATTCCCTCTGAAAAGGAGCACCCCATTATGAAAAAGACCATAGGCAAGGCATTCGCTTCCATCGCTTGCGGGGCGTTTCTCGTCCCCTGCCTCTTCATGCCCCTGCGCGCCCTGCCCGTGCATGCGCAGCTCTTCGACGGGGCCGATCCCGCCGCGCTCCTTCTCTCGCTCCCCGCCTTCGAGGGGGTGGACGTACAGCATGAATACCGCCCGATGCGCGCGCTCGACGTCGCCTACGGCACCGTGTACCGCTTCCGCCGCGTCCGCGACGGAAAGGAAGTCTTGGGCGAGGACGTCGCCGTGGCGGTGAACAGGCAGAAAGATGTGCTTTCCTATTCGGGAAAATATCAAGAAAAAGCGCCCCCTGCCCTACAAAACGGGGGCATTTCGAATTTCTGCACGCGTGCGGATCTCGTCGACTACGACGGCAACGTCATTCCGTCGGATATCGACTTCAAGGCGAGCGCCGTAAGCCCCAAATTCGGCACCTACTACCTCGCCGACTACGAGCGCAACATCGTCGCCTACACCGGTTGGGGCAGTAAGACGATCTATTCTTCGGGCTTCGAGGACGGGTTCGACAAGATGGCGGTCTCCGTCTTTACGAACATCGTCAAGGCCTACGACTTTTATACCGAGCAGAACGTCGGGGCGGACATTCGCGGCATCAACGGCGGGAACGACGATGTTTGGGGCAACGCCGACGCGCGCGCCGAGGAGATCCCCATCTACGTCTATCCCCACTACAATGTGAGCGGCAACCGCCAGAACGCCTCCTTTGGCTACGATGAGGAGGTCAAGACGGCCTATATCGTCGTCGGCGACGGGGATGAAACGGGCCCCCTCTTCGAGCAGGGCAAGGCCCTCGATATCCTCGCGCACGAATACCAGCACGGGATCACGATGTTCACCGCCGATCTCGGCCACGAGAACCATGCGGGCGCCATCAACGAGGCCGTCTCGGACATCTTCGGCGCCCTCGTCGAGGGACACGAGCCCACGGAGGACGCTTTTTGGGAGATGGGCGAGCGCGGCGTGCCTGCGGGAGCGCCCGTCGTCCGTTCCATGAAGGACCCCGCCGAGGGCTATGCGACGACGGTGAGCGACGCCTATCCCGAATGCCACCTCGAAGGTAGCCATTCGAGCCATGGGAACTGCGATGCGGGCGGCGTGCACTTCAACAGCACCATCGTCTCCAACGTCCAATACCGCCTCTCGAAGCGGATGCCCGCCTACTTCACCCGCGAGCGCATCGGGAAGCTCTGGTACGCGACGCTGTGCATGCTGCAAAGCGATGCCGACTTCGACGATTTCGGGCGGGAATTTTTACAGGCGGCGTGCAATCTCGGCTTTTCCTATGAGGCGCAGACCGCCATCCGCGAGGAACTTACGGCGGGCGGGCTCCTCGCCGAAGAGGACGAATTTTATACCGTCACCTACTGCGACACCGACGGGACCGTCCTTTCCGAGACGCTCGCAAGGGCGGGCGCGCCCCTTCCCCTTGCCGAACCTGCGGCGCGCGAGGGCTTTGCCTTCGAGGGGTGGTATCTCGACGCCGCATGCACGCAAAAGGCCGAGGGAACGCTCGCGGGCGATACCGCCCTCTATGCCAAATGGACGGCGCTCTCCTCGGGCGGCGACGGCCCGAACGAGGGCGATAACCCGGGCGAAGGCGACCCGAGCGAAGGCGAAAAGCCCGCCGACGGCGACCGAGATAAGGGGAAAAAGCCCTTCCCCGCATGGGCGATCGGCGTCATTTGCGGGGTAGCGGTTGCGGGCATGGGTGCCACTGTTTTCGTCATTTGGTTTGTAAAGAAGAAAAAATTAAAAAAATAATTCATTTGTGTGAGTAAAAACCTTCCCTCTTTCGTCTATATTATAGAAAATCTTTGGAGGAAAGAAATGAAAAGATCCTTTCTCGCGCTCTCTGCCGCCTGTCTTGCGGGAATGCTCCTCGGCGCATCCGCATGCGGCGTCTCGCCTACGGCAGGGGGCAAAGCGGAGAAACTTGCAAGCTATAAGGGGAAAATCGCACCCCTTTCCCATGAGGAACGGCTTTCCGAGGAATTTAACTCCCTCATAGAGAGCGCGGAGGGCTTCGCCGCGACGTTTACGGAGGCCGCAAGCGCGGCCTACACGCAGGGCGGCAACTTCGCCGTCTCTCCTCTCTCCGTCTATATGGCGCTCTCCCTCGCCGCCGAGTGCGCGCAGGGCGAGACGAAGGAGGAGCTCCTCGCCGCCCTTAGCACCGACGAAGGGAGCCTTCGCCGCGACTACTCCGCCCTCTATCGCTCCCTCGAAGCGGAATACCGCACGGACGAGGACGAAGGGAACAAACTCATCGGGTGCGTGGACCTTTCCAACTCCGTGTGGGTGGATAAGGCTGTCCCCGCCAAGCAGGAATGCCTCGATAGCCTCGCGAATAACTTTTATTGCACGAGTTATTCCGCGGACTTTTGCTTCGACAATGAAGCTGCGAACAAGGCGGTGCGCGCCTTCGTCAAGGAGCAGACGCGCGGACTCATCGATAAGGATCTCGCTCTCTCCGATAAGACCGCCTTCGCCCTCATCAACACCCTGTATTTGAAGGACGTGTGGAACACATTCGGCTCAGATCTCGGCTTCACGAAGGACGCTCGCGCCTTTTATAATGCCGACGGCACCGTGACGCAAGAAAACCTTCTCATGGGACAATATATCCAAGGCCGGGCGGTCGAGACGGACCGCTACACCCACTTCCGCGCCTCGACCGAGAACGGCTACAAGCTCAAATTCATCGTTCCGAAGGAGGGATATACCGCAAAGGAGCTCTGCACGGCGGAAGTACTTGCCGAAGTCAACGCCATTTCCAATTACAACGGAATAGACGAGGCCCAAAAGATCTGCTATCACACGCGCTGTCTCTTCCCCGAATTTATCGCCGAGTACGACGAGGACGTCCGTTCCATTTTGAGTGAGACCTTCGGGATCGAAGTCCTCTTCGACCCCGCGACATGCGACCTTACGGCGCTGACGGATGTGGCCGCCTATTGCAGCGGGGTGCGGCATGTGACCGATCTCCACGTGGATAAGACGGGCGTCGAGGGCGCCGCCGTGACCATCCTGTCGTGTGATGCGACCGCCCCGGAGCCTGTGTACACGGACGTGTATGAAGACTTCCCCGTCGATCGCGCCTTCGTCTTTATCCTCACCGACCCCTACGGCACCACTTTGTTTTCGGGCATTGTGAATAAGATTTGAGAGTGGCAAGGGAGCACATTTAAGCGACATCGGTTACGTTAAAACGCGGAGAAGCAAGCAAGGCAAGGATTGAAACACCACGCATAAAAAAGGACGGGCAAACTGCCCGTCCTTTTCATAAAGTTTTACTTTGTACCGAAGAGCCTGTCGCCCGCGTCGCCCAACCCCGGCAAAATATAGCCGTGCTCGTTGAGCTCTCTGTCCAAAGTGGAGACGTAGATCTTCACGTCGGGGTGCGCCTTGGCGACGGCCGCGATCCCCTCGGGCGCGGCGATGATCGCCATGAATTTGATGTGTTTCGCGCCCCGCTTTTTGAGGGCGGTGAGGGCGTCGCAGGCAGAGCCCCCCGTCGCGAGCATGGGGTCGACCAAAAAGACCGTCTTATCCGCAATGCCGTCGGGAAGTTTGCAGTAGTATTCGCAGGGCTGCAAGGTCTTTTCGTCGCGGTACATGCCGATGTGCCCGACGCGCGCCGTGGGGAAAACCTTGTGCACGCCGTTCACCATGCCGAGCCCCGCCCGCAAAATGGGCACGATGGCGACGCTCTCCTCGGGAATGCGCCATTGCACCGTCTTTTCGAGGGGGGTCTCCACCTCGACGGGCATAAGCTCCACGTCGCGCATGCTCTCGTAGGTCATGATCGTCGTGATCTCCTCGATGAGCTCGCGGAACTCCTTCATGCCCGTGTTCTTATCGCGAAGAATGGAGACCTTGTGCTTGATGAGGGGGTGATCGAAGATAAAGAGATTGGGATATTCTTTCATGGCGTTCCTCTTCCTCCTGCTCTGCGGCCCATGAGCGGTGCGTCCGCGCCCTGCGAGGCACCCATGTCCGTATCGCGGTGCGCACGCCGCCCGCTTTGCAGTTTATTATAATACATGCGGGCGGCCTTGTCAAGCCTTCGCATAATATCCGCCGCCGCCTTCTTCTTGCGAAAAGATTTTCACAAAACCGAAAAAACGATTGACAAGCCCACCGATTTGTTTTAATATATGATACGGATAGAATCTTCGAGAGTCTTTCCAAGCGAGTACTTCGGACCACTCCTGCGGGAGTCGAGGCCATACGGACAGCCGGGTCCACTGCCGATCGGCGGATCTTTCGCCTTATTGATCGAGTTAAAAGCTCGAATTTTATAAGTTGGTTACTTTATAACCGCAATGTGCAAGCGTTTGCACAGACTTGTGAAACGGTCAATAAGAGTAGTAAAAGTATTTTTGCTTTCGACTCCGAACCCCCTATCCCGCGAAGCGGGGCGGTCTCTCCGTCTCAATGCCATGCAAAGGGAACAAGCTGTGCGATATGCAACGCACGGCTTGTTTTTTCATGGAGGGAGAAGTGGACGAACAGAAGAAAAGAGCAGATCAGACGCGGGCGCCCATCTACGAGGCGCTCGGCACCTTCCGCGAGATGCGCGTCGTCCCCTTCGACGTGCCCGGGCACAAGCACGGCAAGGGCAATCCCGAACTTACCGCCTTCCTCGGCGAGAAGTGCGTCTCCATCGACGTCAACAGCATGAAGCCGCTCGATAATCTCTGCCACCCCGTCTCCGTCATCAGCGAGGCGGAAGCGCTCACGGCCGAGGCATTCGGGGCGGCCCACGCCTTCCTCATGGTAGGCGGAACGACGAGTTCGGTGCAGTCGATGGTGCTCACCGCATGCAAGCGCGGGGATAAGATCATCATGCCGCGCAACGTGCACAAAAGCGTCATCAACGCTCTCGTTCTGTGCGGCGCGGTGCCCATCTACGTCAATCCCGAAGTGGACCGCGACCTCGGCATTTCGCTCGGCATGAAGCGGGAAAAGGTCGAAGCGGCCATCCGCGAAAATCCCGACGCCGTCGCCGTCCTCGTCAACAATCCCACCTACTACGGCATTTGCAGCGACCTTCGCGCCATCGTGAAGATGGCCCACGATGCGGGCATGGTCTGCCTCGTGGACGAGGCGCACGGCACGCACTTCTACTTCGGCGAGGACATGCCCGTTTCCGCCATGGCCGCGGGCGCAGACATGGCCGCCGTCTCCATGCACAAGAGCGGCGGGAGCCTCACCCAATCCAGTCTCCTTCTCATAGGCCCCAACGTCAACGCGGGCTATGTGCGCCAGATCATCAACCTCACGCAGACGACTTCGGGCAGCTATCTTCTGATGTCCAGCCTCGATATCTCCCGCCGCAACCTCGCCCTCCGCGGAAAGCAGGTGTTCGCCAAGGTCGTGGCGATGGCCAACTACGCGCGCGAGGAGATCAACGCCATCGGCGGCTATTACGCCTTCGGGAAGGAGCTCAAAAACGGCAATTCCATCTATGATTTCGACCCCACCAAGCTCTCGGTGCATACGCGCGATATCGGGCTTGCGGGCATCGAGGTCTACGATATTTTGCGCGACGAGTACGGCATTCAGATCGAATTCGGCGACATCGGCAACATCCTCGCCTATCTTTCCATGGGCGACAGGCCGCAGGAGCTCGAACGCCTCGTGAGCGCCCTCGCCGAGATCCGCCGCCGCTATCAAAAGGACAGCAAGGGCCTATTGAGCCAGGAATATATCGACCCCGTCGTCGTCATGAGCCCGCAGGAGGCCTTCTATGCAAAGAAGAAGAGCGTCCCCCTCGAGAGAAGCATCGGCCTCATCTCGTGCGAGTTCGTGATGTGCTATCCCCCGGGGATCCCCATCCTCGCCCCGGGCGAAAAGATCACCAAGGATATTCTCGATTACATCGAATACGCAAGGGCAAAAGGTTGCTCGCTCACGGGTTCGGAAGATCTGAGCGTCCGCAACATCAACGTTCTCGCATAAAGGGAGGAAGGCCATGGAACTTTGGTTCAGCGAATTTCACGCGCCCGACGTGAAGCACTCTATCCGGGTGGACCGCCACCTCTATTCCGAGAAGAGCGATTTCCAACAGATCGACATCTTCGACACCCCCGAGTTCGGCCGCGTGCTCGCCCTGAACGGCAACGTCATGCTCACCGAACGGGATGAATTTATCTACGACGAGATGATCACGCACGTCCCCATGTCCGTGCATCCCAATATCCGCGACGTGCTCGTCATCGGCGCGGGCGACGGCGGCGTCTTAAAGGAGCTCACCCGCTACGGTTGCATCCGCCGCATCGACCTCGTGGAAATGGACCCGCAGGTAGTCAACGCCTGCCGCATTTACCTCCCCGAGAACGCCTCCCGTCTCGACGATCCCCGCGTGCACATCTTCTTCGATAACGCCCTGCGCTTTATCCGCCGCTGCAAGGATCAATACGACCTCATCATCGTCGACTCCAACGACCCGTTCGGGCCCTCCGAGGGGTACTTTTCCCGCGAGTTTTACGGCATCTGCTATAACGCGCTGCACGAGGACGGGATCATGGTGAACCAGCAGGGCAGCCCCTTCTATAAACACGATGCCGATGCGATGAAGCGCAGCCACAAGCACATCGTGAATACCTTCCCCATAAGCCGCGTCTATCAAGCGCATATCCCCACCTATGCGGCGGGATATTGGCTGTTCGGCTTTGCGAGCAAGCGCTACCACCCCATCGAGGACTTCGACCCCGAGCGGTGGAAGAAACTGCATTTGGAGACCAAATATTACACGACCAAACTGCATATCGGCTCCTTCTATCTGCCCGCATATCTCGAAAAAATGCTCGAGGAGGTGGAATGATGAAGCCCAATATCGAGACCTTTTTGGGGTGCGACGCCGCATTTGAAGAGGCGAAGATCGTCCTCTTCGGCGCCCCCTTCGATTCGACGACGAGCTTCCGCCCGGGCGCGCGCTTCGGCCCCTCCGCCATGCGCCACGAGAGCTTCGGGCTGGAAACGTACAGCCCCTACCAACAAAGAGACCTTGCGGACTGCAACGTATTCGACAGCGGAGATTTAGAGCTCTGCATCGGCGACGCCGCTATCGCTCTCTCCCAAATCGAAGAGCGGGCGGAGGAAATTCTCACAAGCGGGAAATTCCCCCTCCTTCTCGGCGGCGAACACCTCGTGACGCTCGGGGCCTTCCGCGCGGTTTTCAAAAAATACCCCGCCGTGCACGTCATTCAATTCGATGCGCACTGCGACCTGCGCGACGACTATCTCGGGGCGAAGCTCTCCCACGCCTGCGTGATGCGCCGCTGCCACGACCTTGTCGGCGACGGCAAGATCCACCAATTCTGCATTCGCAGCGGGGATAGGACGGAGTTCGAATTTGCAAGCGCGCACACCGACCTTCACCCCTTCGGCTTCGACGGCCTCGAAACGCTTGCAAAGACGCTTCAAAAGGATAAGACGCCCGTCTATCTCACCGTCGACCTCGACTGCCTCGACCCGAGCCTGTTCGCGGGCACGGGTACCCCCGAAGCGGGCGGCGTGAGCTTTTCCGCTCTCCTTTCCGCCATTCTTACGGTGTGCGAACATGCAATCATCGTCGGGGCGGATCTCAACGAACTCGCCCCCATGCTCGACGCGGGCGGCGTCTCGACGGCGACGGCGTGCAAAACGCTGCGCGAGCTCATTCTCGCGCTCGGAAAATAGGAGAATATCATGAGCAGAGTCCTTATCATCGGCTGCGGCGGCGTTGCGTCCGTCGCTATCAGAAAGTGCTGCACCGTGCCCGAGGTCTTTTCGGAGATCTGCATCGCGAGCAGGACGAAGGCCAAATGCGACGCCCTCGCCGCGGAGCTTGCCCCCACGACTTCGACGAAAATTACGACGGCAAAAGTGGATGCGGACAGCGTCGACGAGCTCGTCGCCCTCATCAAGTCGTACAAGCCCGACCTCGTGATGAACATCGCCCTGCCCTATCAGGACCTCACCGTCATGGACGCCTGCCTTGCATGCGGCGTCAACTATATGGATACGGCCAACTACGAGCCCGAGGATACCGATGACCCCGCATGGCGGGAAATTTACGAAAAGCGCTGCAAGGAGAAGGGCTTCTCGGCCTACTTCGATTACAGCTGGCAGTGGGCATACCGCGAAAAATTCGAAAAGGCGGGGCTTACCGCCCTCCTCGGCTGCGGGTTCGATCCCGGCGTCACGCAGGCCTACTGCGCCTATGCGAAGAAGCACGAGTTCGACACCATCGACACCATCGACATTCTCGACTGCAACGGCGGCGACCACGGCTACCCCTTTGCGACCAACTTCAATCCCGAGGTGAACCTTCGCGAAGTCTCCGCACCGGGCAGTTTTTGGGAAAACGGCCGCTGGGTGGAGATCCCCGCGATGAGCGTAAAGCGCGAGTACGACTTCGACGGCGTCGGCATGAAGGATATGTACCTTCTCCACCACGAGGAGATCGAATCGCTCGCCGAAAATATCCCCGAGGCCAAGCGCATCCGCTTCTTCATGACCTTCGGGCAAAGCTACCTCACCCACATGAAGTGCCTCGAAAACGTCGGCATGCTCTCCACCACCCCCGTCTTATTTGAGGGGAAGGAGATCGTTCCCATCAAATTCCTGAAAGCGCTCCTGCCCGACCCCGCGAGCCTCGGCCCGCGCACCCACGGCAAGACCAACATCGGGTGCATCTTCACGGGGAAGAAAGACGGCAAGCAAAAGACGTACTATATCTACAATATCTGCGACCATCAGGAATGCTATAAAGAAGTGAAGAGTCAGGCGATCAGCTACACGACGGGCGTCCCCGCCATGTGCGGCGCGCTCATGCTCCTTACGGGCAAGTGGACGCAAAAGGGCGTGCACACCGTCGAGGAGTTCGACCCCGATCCCTTCCTCGACGCCCTCGAAAAGTACGGCCTTCCCAAAAAGGAGAGCCGTGAGCCCGTCTTGGTGAAATGATGAAACGCGATCCCCGCCCGCCCTTTGCGATGTTCGAAGGCGATCCGAAGGCCCTGTTTGCGGACATGCCTACCCCCGCCTTCGTCATCGACGAAAAGAGCCTTATCAAAAACGGCGAAATTTTGGCCTCCGTCGCACGCGACGCGGGGTGTAAGATTTTGCTCGCGCAGAAGGCCTTTTCCAACTTTGCATTCTACCCCCTCCTCGCAAATTATCTTGCGGGGACGGAGGCGAGCGGGCTGTACGAGGCCCGTCTCGGGCGCGAAGAGATGCCGGGGGGCGAGGTGCACGTCTTTTCCGGCGCATACCGCGAGGAGACGTTTGAAGAGCTCCTTTTATACGCCGACCACATCGTGTTCAATTCCCCCGCCCAGCTCAAAAAGTTTGGGAAAAGGGCGAAGGAAGCGGGAAAAGAGGTGGGTCTCCGCATCAATCCCGAGTGTTCCACGCAGGAAGGGCACGCCATCTACGACCCCTGCGCCCCCCTCTCCCGTCTCGGCACGACGCGCGCCGTCTTTGAAAGGGAGATGACAAAGGAGCTTTTAGGGCTTTTGGACGGGCTGCACTTCCACACCCTCTGCGAACAGAATGCGGACGCATTGGAGGCCACCATGTCCGCGGTCGAGGGCAAATTTTCGGATATTTTGCCCCGCGTGAAGTGGCTCAACATGGGGGGCGGGCACCACATCACACGGGCGGATTACGATACTTCCCGCCTCGTAAAAATCATAAGGGATACGCGCGCAAAGTACGGCCTTGAAGTCTACCTCGAACCGGGCGAGGCCGTCGCCCTCAATGCGGGGGTGCTCATCTCCCGCGTCCTCGACATCGTGCAAAACGGCGAGGACAAAATCGCCATTCTCGATGCGAGCGCTGCCTGCCATATGCCCGACGTCATCGAAATGCCCTATACGCCCCCGCTCTTCGGCGCGGACGGGAGCGGGAGGTTTTGCTACCGCTTGGCGGGACCCACCTGCCTCGCGGGCGATATCATCGGCGACTATCTGTTTGCGGAACCGCTCCATATCGGCGATATGCTCATTTTCGGCGACATGGCGATCTACACGACGTGCAAGACCAACACCTTCAACGGCATGCCCCTGCCCGATATCTGGAAGCGGGCGAAAGACGGCTCTTTATCCCCCCTCACCCGTTTCGGTTACTCCGATTTCAAATCAAGGTTGGGCTGAAAGGAAGCCTTTTGACTCATATACGAAGATCCGCCCGAGGCCTATCGCCTCGGGCGGATAATTTATAACCCTTATTCCGCGCTCATATCGGGCAATGTCACCGTCTGCCCGCCGTTAGTGTTTAATGTCTTCTTCTTCTTTTTTTTATTTTATATATAATTAGCATAACTGCCCAAACGGCCATAACTCCTGGAGCAACAAGAAGAAGATATGGGGAAATTAATTGCATTATAACACCGCCTAAACTAAATGTAAAACATGCTATTATCCCAAAAGCTTCTCCCCATGATTTCCAGCTCCAAAAACCGTTTGAAAAGGAATCGTCATTGTTACCGCTTGATGAACTTGATGACAAAGAATTCTCTTCTGTTTCCGCTTGCAGTTCCTTTTCCCTCTCTTCTTTCTCTTTCATGTAATCAACTTGTCCGTACGAGGAACCGCCCTTATAAAGCCTTAAATCACCATATCCACTATCACGCAAATCAAAATTTGTATATGATCCATCTTTATAAATGTTGTAGTCAGAAGAATAATGCCGTAATCTATAACCCGTTTCAGAGCCATTGTATTCGACCCGTAATTCATAGTCGTTTACTTTATGAAGCGAAAATCCCGTATATATTGACGTTTGCCATTGGTAGATTTTATTATCTCGCATATCGAATTTGACATCCGAATAATAACATGAGCTTTTTAAAAATTCCAAGAAATCCATTGTACTTCTCCCTATTAGAAATTTCTAACATTATTATAAGTCAGAATTTTCTAACAGTCAAGCATTATAGTTAGAAAATTCTATAAAATATTTATATGGGTTTTATTCAAATTTTGCGGGAATTTTTGAGTGAAAACAACTTAACGCAAGCGGAATTTGCAAAACGTATTGGAGTAAAACCAGGGCAAGTTTCCGAATGGCTCAAAGGTAAGGCAAAACCGGGATACGATTCCCTGAAAGCAATGTGCCTCGCCTTTTCCGTCCCCGCGGATTACTTTTTGGGAATTACCGAACTTTATCAATAAAAAACACCGCCGACGCGGACATGGTGCCCCCGTCGGCGGTAATTTTATCTCGCCCCCTCTATGCGAAGCGCTCCTTTCAAACGCTCTTCACCGCGCCCGCGAACAGGATATTGTCGTAGCGGTCGGTCAAGAGGAAGGCGAACGAGCGGTCGACGGAGAGATCGCTGTAAATTTCCTCCCATTCGTCGGGGCCGGCCGCGCCGGGGGCGGGCAGAACGGTGGTCGCCGCGCCCTCGATCCCGCGCAGGTCCACTTTGAACTTCGCCACATGCCTGACGCCGCTGCAATGTGCGGCCGCGCCATCCAAAATCGCGGAGAAATCGCACTCCGCGCCGAACAAAGCTCGAATGCCCATCTCCTTCAAAATTTCCTCAAAATCCTCGTCGCAGTGCGCCTCGAACACGGGCAAAAGCAGGCGGGTGAGGTGGCGGATCTTCCGCACATCGTCGGTGCCGCCGAAGTCCTTCGTCCCGTTGACGAGGGCGATATTTTGGGGTGTAAAGACCTCTTCCACCCCCTTCCCCTCGTCGGGAAGGAGCACTTTGAGCTTATAGCCGCGGTACGTTTGGGCATAGAAATAGGTGAAGTTTTCGCCGCGCGCCGGCTCTCCTGCGAGGTAGCCCGTCTCCATGCGCGCGACCGTCTTTTGCGTGCCGTTTGCAAGGAGGAAGGGCTTGGGCGCGCTTTCGCGAAGCTCCGAGCCCATTTCGTTCCACACGTCCCGCAAATAGAGCGTGTTGACGAGCGCGAACACCGTGCTTTCGGGGAGCATAAAATTTTGGTCGATGAGCCCCTTCGTCTGTTCCTTTATAAAGTCGCGCACCGCCCTGTTCGCGGCGGCATTGTCCAGCAGAAAATCGGCCGAATAGGCGGTGCAGAAAAAGTTTTCTGCGAGGTTTTGAAGGCCCTCATCGCGGACATGGGTGGCCGATGTTTGGTCTACCCAAATGGAATTGGCAAGTTGGGCGCATTCCATTTTCGCCCCCTCGGACGCTCCGCCGACGAGGCGGTAGAAGGAGGAAAAATTGGCGGTGAGCGTCTCTTCCGTCGTACAGAGCGCGGAAAGAAGTTCCTCCCGCGTGGCGCCGTCCGCACAGGCGGAGGCCGTTGCGAGCGCGGTATAGACGGAGGCGGGCGAGAGGACGAAGTTATCGGCGTCCTGCGCGTCCTCATGCGCGAGAAGGGCGCGGGAGGCGAGTTGTTGCGAGAAATCCCCGACGGTCGCAAGATAGGCGTCGAAGGCCGCGGACTTCACGCTACCGTAAGAGACGGGGTCGGCATGGACGGCCTTCGCGAGGAGATCGGCGCGGCCCTCCGTCTTATCCGAATGCGAGCCCCCGCTTTCGTTTCCGCCCAAAAAGTCGCCGCAGAGGTCGCAAATGGCGTCATCGTTCTCATCGATATGCTCGCAGACGTCGCCGCGGCCCCCTTCCCCCGCACCGCAGCCGCCGAGCAGGGCCGCCGCCATGACCGCTCCGCCCAAAAGGGCGAATATGCGCATCGATCTTTTCATCATCTCACCTCAAATGGAAGTTTGGCGGAAATTTTCCGCTTCATCCATATACTACCCGCCGCGGAGGGAGAAGTCACAACGGGCGGCCGCAATTCCCCCTCCCGCAACGCTTTCGATAAAAAATTTATATTGAAGGCATAAAAACGATTGACATTTGCCGCCGCATCCGTTAAAATGAATAAGCTATCCGAACGGATAGGACATCGCGGGGTAGAGCAGCCAGGTAGCTCGTCGGGCTCATAACCCGGAGGTCGCAGGTCCGAATCCTGCCCCCGCAAC
>CANQOT010000003.1 GCA_947625555.1 uncultured Clostridia bacterium
GGGAGCTGCCATGTGGCGTCTTTCACTGGTGCAACGGAAGTATAAGTCTTGCCCGCTTCGAGCTTGCCCATGCACTTATGTGCGGCGTCGTAGACCTGCGCGGTGAGCGTGTACTTCGTATAATTGCAGGAATATTCCGTTGACACCCCGTCGAAGAGCGTATCATCGGAAAGTTTTACATTGTTGCCGACGATAATTTTCGCCGTGCCCGTTGTATTCTTCGTCTGCACGGTGCCGAGGAAGGTCGCGCCGTCTTGAATGTTGAGCGTGCCGTTTACGATAAGGCTCGCGTAGGGGGTATACCCCGCGTTAATAAGTTCCTGCCCCGTGGGGTAGGTGCGCTTTGCGACAGCCGGAATAAAGAAGCTGTCGTAGACATGCAAGCCGTTGGGAAGTCCGTTTGTAGGAGTACGTACGGTAAGCGTTGCGTTCTCCTCTACAGTGAAAGAAGAACCCGGCATCATCTTATAGGGGTGCAGAATGTCGAACGTGCCGCCGCTCTTCAGCGTGATGTCAAAATTGTAGGGCACGGAGAAGTAGACCTGCGTCGTGTTGATGCCGAGCGGGAACTGCATGAAATCCGCATACGCGCCGCCCGTGAGCGTAATCGTCGTCTTGCCGACGTCCTGCACGTTGTTCAGATCGTCCTCTTTTACGTTCTGCGTTGAGGGATTATCGGTAAATTGCACACGGCCGTGCGCATCGTCATAGACGATGTGCGCCGAGGCTCCTTCCCGCAGCACGATGAGCGCGTCGTTTTGGAAGTAGTCTCTGTTCTCCCTCGTTTCCTTTACATAGGAGATGAAGGGCGCGTCGATCGTTGTAATGCTCGACCAAAAGTACAGACTTGCGTGCCCGTAGAGCTCTGCGCCGTGATGAATGGTGAAGCCGCCCTTGTTCTGCACGTTGACCATGGCGTACATCTTGAACGGGGTGACGCCTGCATTGAACGACGCTTCGGTGTTGGTACCGCCGTTATAGTCGGTAATCATGAAGGGTTGGGTGAGTTTTCCGCCCGATGTCACGTCGATGCTGCCCTCGCCTGTCACGCGGCCGTAGACGTCGAGATGTCCGCCGTTTCCTACGGTAAGCGTTGTCCCCTCATCCGAGAGAACGAGTTGCGAATAAGCCCCCGAGGTATGCCCCTGTGCGCTTTGATCGGGATAGTGAAGCACGCCGCCGACGGTGAGCGTGCCGTTAATGATGTTCGCGCCCGAAAGCGTGAGCGTGTAGACGGGGTCTTTGTATTTGGCGTCCCCGCTCGCCCAGGAGACGCGCGTCTGCGCCGTTGCGGCGGTGCCCATGGCATAGAAGTCACCCGTCCTGTTGAAAGGAATAACGAGATTGACGCCCGCCGGAACGGTGATACCGCTAAGCGCAACATTATCCACGACGACAACATTTTTATCTTTTCCTGCCGCCACGTCGTTCAAAACTGTTTGAATTTCTTCGGAACTATAGAATTTACTCCCATTGCGTACGGCATAGGTCCCTTCCGTATCAATTACAGCAACTATTTTTGTATATCCCGTACCAACAATATAGTTATATTTTTCATCATAGGAAACATAACGTGCATTTTCAGTATCCCATTGTATATCTTTATCCGTGATTTCCGATTCCGGATCATTGGCTTTTTCCGCCGACTCTTCTGTTAATGCGCCTGAAACCGCCTTCCAACCGTAGAAAGTTCCGCTTTTAGGATTTGCCTCGAAAGTAAGCATTGAACCCGCGTCAATCTTGCCGCTTGTTGCATCCTTTTCGTTTTGTTTTACAGTAATATCAGTTGCATCCCCACTCTCATTGTTTGCATTTTGAACGCCCCAATCGATATAAGCCGTACCTGAGAAGAACGCTACATTACGCACAGACATACAAGCATAACTGCTATTGGATTTATTTCCTATTGCGTGAGCAATGTAGATGCTTGTCTCTTCGTCAT
Organism: uncultured Clostridia bacterium; assembly: GCA_947625555.1. Classification (GTDB taxonomy): domain Bacteria; phylum Bacillota; class Clostridia; order Christensenellales; family Borkfalkiaceae; genus Gallimonas. Next base: position 1,943 of record CANQOT010000003.1, read on the forward strand.
CTCCTTTACCCTTAATAGAAATTGTGACCTTATACCAAAAGTTTTTTGCATCTACTGTTGTAGCGTCAAAAATTCTGGGTGCCATAAGGCTCGTGGCAGACGTAGAAACACCCCAACCGAGATTTGTCGCTATTTCCGGCTTAAAACCTTTTACACCCCACGGGGCCTCGGTCCATGAGGGGTTAGTCGCAAGCCAACCGCTCTTATATGGCGTATCCGTGGGGATAGGAGAATCAATGCGGTATGCGGCATAACTGTATTTTGCTTTTGTATCATCCGTATCCGCACCTTTCCCGCCGTATCCGTCAATGTGGAATTCAAATGTAAAAGAACCGTTGCCCTTAAACGTAAAACCTAATTGTGAAAAAACAGGTGCGGGCAAAGTGCCATCCTTTTGGTAAGAAATGCCGGAAGAAAAGGCAAAGCTCCCCTCGCCGTTGCCCGCAGGGTCAAAATACCAAGGGTATTGTTCATCATTCGTTATCGTAACTTCATGGGATATGGGGGAAAGGATTGAATCGAGTCCGTCATTGCCGCCATCCAATTTGATATATACATTAAAAGTAAACGGCTCTTCGACATAATATTTTTCTCCGTAACTGTACGTGATAACCACTGCTTGATTTTCAGTAATATTTGTCAGAGAAAAGCCTGTCTTGCCCGTCAATGTTTCACAAGATACGGCATCACCATTCGATGTAATAGTAAAGGAACTTGTAACGGTCTTATAATGGTCAATCGTCACCAAAAGATCATTCTTTTTTCCATAGGGGAAATCGACACTACCTTCATGAGAAATTGTCTCTTCCTCTTGAGGCACACTATCTACCGATTTCGTGAACGAAACTTTGGGGAAAATGGCGATTTCTTTAAGGTCGAAACTGATGCCTCCTTCGGAGTATACGTCTCCATCATACTTAGCAATTTTGCCATCCGTATTAAATTTGACCAACGCTATATCACCAGTATTGCCACCCGCACCATAATTAACACCCATCAAATGTACTCCCGTCATCTCTTCGGGATCAAGAGTGGATTTCACTTGCTCATACGGCTTTACCGCAAAAGCGATAGGAACACCGACGGGAACGGTAGCATGCGCTTCGTCGCCCTCAATTTCCAATTTTGCACCGTTCCCGATAACGAAATCTGTATCTGTATCATAACTTGTGGAAAAAATACCGGGAAGATAATAAACCTCGCCAAGCCGCGCATCCCACTTTACTGGTGTTTGTGCATATCCATATTCGGATTCGTTTTTTAGCACTATTCCGCTGAGCGTAAATTCAAGTGCCGTCGGAATCATATCTTGAGGGGTCTGATATACAATTTCAACCCTGTGATATTTATTCTTATTTGCCTTAAAAACTAAATTCTTCTGAATTTCGCAATCCCACGATTCAAAATATTTATCTTTTAAATAATTTACCCCGTCTAAAGATACACTCAATTTGCCTTGATAAGATCCATTTGTCGTAAGGGAAAGTTTATAATCAAAGGTAAACCATTTTTCGCCTACAAACTCAAAATAAATGGGCATGTCTTGCGCGACTCCAAAATTATCGGAATCACCCGTACTAATAAGTTTATAGGTGCCCGCACCACCATCAACTGTCCAACCCTCGGCCGTTACAGTTACTTTTCCGTCCTCATTCTCAAAGAATTTCGCGTGGACAGTCGTAGTCTCCGCGGGCATGGTATAGTCATAGCTCGCTTCATACGAAAGCGGCGTGTTTTCGACCGTGTACCAATATGCAAAGACATAGCCCTCGTCCGCCGACGCGGTCAAAGTGACTTGCTCGCCGCTATTCGCTGTAACGGCAATGCTGCTGCCCGCTTCCTTTTCGGAAGTCGATCCGCCATATGATACGGTTCCGTTGCCGTCAGTTTGAACGGTAACCGATACTGCCGCGGCGGAGGCGGGGAGGATCTGTGCAAGAGCAAAGCCGAAACAGCATACGAGCAATGCCGTCAGCAATGCAAGCAACCACCCCTTGATCTTCTTCGTCTTACTCATCGTTTACTCCTTATTTTGACGAAATTTTTTTCGTTTTCTTTACCCATGCCCCTATATTATGTTGTATTTATTACTTTATATACGCATGGGCGCGCGAACACGAAAGCGCACCGTCACTATACGATATTCGGCGGAAATTGTCAATAGATTTGCACGATGAAGTGAACTTTTTTCGTCTTTTCACAAAAAATTTTCCCTTTTTTTGTAAAAATATCAAATATTTTTAATGGTTTTTGCCCCACACCCCTACCCCTCTCCCCGGGGAGAGGGTGTGATTGGGCGACGGACAAAAGGGCGATTTCAAATTTTTCCGAAAAATTTTCGGGAAACCCCTTGACAAGTTCTCTTTCTATGCTATAATGTAGGTGAAAAGGAAAGAAACTCACAAAAAACGTTACTTTCCAACAAAGGTGGATACTCCCATGGGCATGTAACCTTTTCGGGCAACGGAAAATGGGCGGACAGGGGTCCGTACGAAATCTCATATCGGAGGTGCATCGATATGATACTTCAAGGCTTTATCAAAGCATGAAGGAGGGCTGACCAATGTACTACTATATGATAGGGGCGGAAAATTAGGCCGAATACCCGAAGAACGCGCGGTGGCGCAGCGCCCCGCGCAGGGCTTGAGCCCGATCAAATGGAAGTTTTCGGCTTAAAGGACCGAGAGGTCCTCCCCGAGGACAACTGAATCATCAAAAATCCCCCGTGCGGTTGCGCGGGGGTTTTTTGTTCACAAATTTTGTTGCGAGCAACAAAATTTCGTGAGGGGTTATATATCAATATCTCTAAACCCCTTCGCCCGCTGTACCTGCATGTTCTCAAAGACAGTAAGCGAAAGGGGTCGAGAGAAGCCCCTGAATGAAATACAGGCTTCGTACCTCCGCGTCATCCTGAGGAAGCGCAGCGACCGAAGGATCCCCTTGATGGAAACTCGGACTTCATACTTCGGGATTCTTCGACTTCGGCTTCGCCTCCGCTCAGAATGACGCAATTCCCGTAGGGCGGGCAGAATGACGCTCAACCGATCCGCGGTCGTCGGCATCATCTCCCGCCCCCTACGCCCTCATCCCGAACCGCCGTAGGCGGTGAGCGGATCTTTTCTTATGAATTCAAGGGGATACACTCACCTGCTATCGCGTGGTTTTCTTCACCCCAAAAAGTCTGGCGAATTTAACGCCAGACGTCTAAACAATCTTTTTCGATCTTTATTTTGCACTATATAAAAAATCTGCTTTGGTTTTGTTACCCAAAACTCCGTGAAACTTCAATCAATCACGATGATAAGTTTCTCCCCCGTCGCTTGATGACCAATAATCTCCATTTTCATCTTTGAATCTGCTACTTCCCGTATATGTTTGTGTGATGGTATGCTTATTCCCATTTTCATCTTTTGTTTCAATTTTTTTTATCGGATTTGGATCCGGCTCTTTCAACTCTATAAAAAGCCTAACTAAAAACCCGCCAATACCATATTGAATAATCGTTAACAATGAGAGAATCGTCAAAACGACCCTCATTGCCTTTTTTTCGCTTTCCTTCTTCAAATATAAATGAAGATAATAGGCGAAGCATCCAATTATTGCAAAGGCAAGAAAAGCAATGAGCCAAATAAACAATCCCAAGAGCATGCGATCTGAATTTACATACGGTATGCCTACGCAAATGAATACAGCGATCATGCTCAACGAAGCGGCCGTCAGAATAAGAAACAAAATGAATAAAAATACAAACATGTTCTTTCTCCTTTCTATTTTCTATTTGCTATTATGTTTTAATAAAATTATATCAAGTCTTTTGACTTATGTCAAGTCTTTTGACTTGATTTCTTCCATAATATTTCTATGCCGTATCAAGATGTCATCAAAGAGGTTATGATTCTTCATCATCTAAGTCAACAAAAACTTGCGGAAGCTCTCGGCGTTCATCAAACCACCGTGGGGCAGTGGCTTCACGGAAAAAAGAAGCCGGGATATGACAATATCCTCGCCCTATATGAAAAATTTGGCGTGGAACCAAATACGCTTTTCGGAATTGAATTATGATAAAAATCATGCCCGAAGCAATTTGCTTCGGGCATGATTATATTTGAAGTGCATCGCGCTTTACCCTGTCTCGTGCATGTCCTCTCCGTTCGAAGGGGGGTGTGTACGCAATCTCTAAAAACGTCACCCGAAGTTTTATCGAAGGGTGACATTTTTTTGGGACTTTGTATTAGAGGATACACTCACCTGCTGCGCAGATTCGGGATGACAGTGCTTGCCCGTGGACTTCGTACTTCGGGATTCTTCGACTTCGGCTTCGCCTCCGCTCAGAATGACGCAATTCCCGTAGGGTGGGCAAAATGACGCTCAACCGATCCGCGGTCGTCGGCATCGTCTCCCCCCTACGTCCTCATCCCGAACCGCCGTAGGCGGTGAGCGGATCTTTTCTTATGAATTCAAGGGGATTCACTTACCCGCTTCGCAGGTTCGGAATGACAACGCTTACCCGCGGACTTCGTACTTCGGGATTCTTCACTGCGTTCAAAATGACGCGGTTGAGTTTTCAGAATGACGCGGTTGAGTTTTCAGAATGGCACGTTTGAGTTTACGGGCGGGAGAATTGAGAACGGTAAAGCGTTTCGTAGAACCCGCCGCGGGATAAAAGCTCGCGGTGCGTGCCCCGCTCGATCACTTTGCCGTCCTTCATAACGAGAATGAGGTCGGCGTTTTGCACCGTCGAGAGCCTGTGCGCGACGATGAACGACGTTCTCCCCTTCATGAGGGCGGCGAAGGCGTCCTGCACGAGCTTTTCCGTGCGGGTATCGATATTCGACGTTGCCTCGTCGAGGATGAGCATGGGCGGGCGGCAGAGCATGACGCGCGCGATGCACAGGAGTTGCTTCTGCCCCTCGGAGAGGACCCCCTCTTGCCCGAGCACGGTATCGTAGCCGCGTTCGAGCCGCATGATGAAGGAATGGGCTTTGGCGGCCTTGGCGGCCTCGATCATCTCCTCCTCGGTGCAGTCGGGCCTTCCCATGGTGAGATTTTCGCGTACCGTCGCCTCTTTGAGCCACGTCTCTTGCAGCACCATGCCGATATTTTCGCGCAAGGAAGCGCGCGTCAGCTTGCGGATATCGTGCCCGTCCACATAGATCGCCCCCTCGTCCACGTCGTAAAAGCGCATCAGAAGGCCGATGAGCGTCGTCTTTCCGCACCCCGTGGGGCCGACGATGGCGACGCGCATGCCGGGCTCGACGTCGAGGTCGAAGTGCTTGATGAGCTCCTTTTCGGGAGTGTAGGAGAAGGCGACGTTATCCGCCTTCACTGCCCCCTGCGCCCTGCCGAGGGCCTCGTTGCCCTCATCCGACGGTTCCTCTTCCTCGGCGATGAGCGCGAGGATCCTCCCCGCGCAGGCGAGGGCGTTCTGGAACTCGGCGACGACCTCGGAGATCTCGTTGAAGGGCTTGGTGTATTGGTTGGCATATTGGAGGAAGGTCGTTAGCGACCCGACGGTAAACGGGGCACCCATGCCCGCGGTCGAGATCACCAAAAAGCCCCCCGCGAGCACGACGGCGGCATAGACGAGGGCGTTGATAAAGCGCGTCGAGGGGTTAGTCGTCGAGGAGAAGAATACGGCATGGAGCGAGGTCTTGCGGAGGACTTCGTTCTTTTCGTCGAAGATCTCGGCGTTCTTTTCCTCGCGGCAGAAAGCCTTGACGACCTTCAAATTTCCGATCATCTCGTCGGCAAACGCCGTCTCGTCGGCGCGGGCTTCAGCCTGCGCGCGGTAGGTCTTATACGTCCGCTTTGCGATAAAGCGGGCGACGAAGAAGGAGACGGGGGTGATGCAGAACACGACGAGGGCGATCTCCCAGCGCACAGCGAGCATGACGCCGAGCACGCCCACGATCGTCAAAATCCCCGTGAAGAGCTGCGTAAAGCCCAACAGGAGCCCGTCGCAGACGGCCTCGGCGTCGGAGACGATGACGCTCGCTACGTCGCCGTAGGGGCGGTTATCGATGTATTTCAGGGGAAGTTTTTCCACCTTGCGGAAGGCGTCTTTGCGGAGTGCAGAGAGCACGCCGTAGGCGATACGGTTGCTCAAAAGGGCCAAAATCCATTGAAAGACCGTCGCGAGGAGGGCGCTCGTTCCGACGGCGATGAGGTGCAGTTTGAGCTCTTCCCATAAAATGCCCCCCTCCGCGGAGGATAGGATGCAGTCGATGGCCTTCCCCGCAAAAAACGGGGCGAGGAGCTGGCCCGCCACCACGACGAGGGCGCAGAGACAGGCGAGGATAAACAGGCAGAGGTGGGGTTTGAGATAGCGGACGAGGCCGCGCACGATCTCTTTGCGTTTCATGCGTGCACCTCCGTCTGCGAAGCATAGATCTCGCGGTAGAGTTGGGAGCGCACCATGAGCTCATCGTGGGTACCCATGTCCGCAATACGGCCCTCGTCGAGCACGAGAATGCGGTCGGCGTGCATCACCGATGCGACCCGTTGGGAAACTAGGACGGTGGTACAGCGCAGCTCGCGCAACGCCTTGCGGAGGCGGGCGTCCGTCGCATAGTCGAGGGCGGACGAGGCGTCGTCGAGGATGAGGATGGGCGGCTTCCCCACGAGGGCGCGCGCGATGGTGAGCCGCTGGCGTTGGCCTCCCGAGAGGTTGCGCCCCTCCTGCTCGATCTCCGCGCCGAGCCCCCCCTTCTTTTCGAGAATATCCGCCGCCTGCGCCGTGCGCGCTGCTTCGAGAAGTTCTTCATCCGTCGCGTCCTCGCTGCCCCACCGCAGGTTTTCCGCAAGGGTGCCGCGGAACAGGACGGCCTTCTGCGGGACATACCCGAACATCTTCCGAAGCTCACCTGCGGGAATGGCGCGAACGTCCCTTCCCCCCACGAGGACCCGCCCTTCGCTCGCCTCATAGAAGCGGGGCAAAAGGCGGACAAGGGTGCTCTTTCCCGAACCCGTGCCGCCCAAAATGCCCACCGTCTCGCCGCGCTGCGCCGCGAAGGTGATGTCTTGCAGGGCGGGCGCACCGTCGCCAGCATAGGTGAAGGTAACGTTCTCGAAGGCGAACGCGGGGGCGTTTTCGTCGGCCTCCGCCGCGGGAAGGTCCTCCTTTTTCTCCTCCTCCCCGTCGCTGTCGAGTACCGCACCGATGCGCTTTGCACAGGATACCGTCTTTGCGAGGGTGACGATGAGGTTGGTGAGCTTGACGAGTTCGACGAGAATGAGCGCGAGATAGCCGTAGAGCGCGACGACGTCGCCCTGTTCGAGGGCCCCGTGCCCCACGCGCAAGGCGCCCACATAGATGAGTACGATGACGGCGATGTTGACGAGGAGGAAGGTGAGCGGCGCAGTGAGCGAGGCGATGCGCCCCACCCTTTCCTGCGCCCCTCTCAAACGGTCGTTCCTCTTCGAAAAGGAGGCGGTCTCCTTCCCTTCGAGACGGAAGGCGCGGATGACGCGCGCGCCCGTCAGGTTCTCCCTTGCGGCGAGGTAGACGCCGTCGAGATCCTCCTGCACCGCGCGGTATTTGGGCACGCAGGCCGCCATAACCGCATAGATGACGAAGGCGAGAACGGGAATGAGGGCGACGAACACGCAGGCCGCCTTGACGTCGATGACGAAGGCGAGCGCCGTCGCGCCGAACACGACGATGGGCGAGCGGAGGAGCAGGCGGAGCATCATGTTGACGCCCGTCTGTACTTGGTTGACATCGCTCGTCATGCGGGTGAGCATCGAGGCGGTACCCATGTCGTCGATCTGTGCATACGAAAAGCATTGCATCTTGCCGAAGAGCCGCCGCCTGAGTTCCGCGCCCGTACCCACCGCCGCCTTGGCCGCAAAGTACTGCGCCGCGAGCGCAAACAAGAGCCCCAGCGCCGCAAACGCGGCGAGGAGCAAGAAGGCATGCAAAATAAAATCCCTATCCCCGTTCGCGATCCCGACATCGATGACCTTGGCCACGACGAGGGGGACGAGGAGTTCCATTCCCGCTTCGAGCAGCTTGAAAAGAGGCGATAAGATCGCCTCTGCCCGATATTTTTTCAAACAGGAAAAGAGATGGCCCATATCACACTCTCACGAGGAACAGATAGACGTAATAGCCGACGAAGGATAGAACCATGAGCGCGCCCGCCCATTTGCCGAGCTTCTTCCTTCCGAGAAGGGCGCACCCATAGAGGAGCACGGCGGCGCCGAGGGCGACCAGCCCGTCGATGAGGTTGTCGGGATAGTGGAATGCGAGCGGCCAGAAGAGCGAGGAGACGCCCGCGACAAGGAAGATGTTGAAGATATTGCTGCCGATGATGTTGCCGACGGCGATATCCGTCTCCCCCTTCGCCGCCGCCACGAGGGAGGTGACGAGTTCGGGAAGGGAGGTGCCGATGGCGACGATGGTGAGGCCGATGATATCCTCGGGGACGCTGAAATATTCGGCGATGCGCGTCGCGCTCTCTACGAGGAGCGTCCCGCCGCCCACCACCATCCCGAGGCCGACGACGGTCAAAAGAATGAGGAACCACGTCTTTTGTTCCATCATCCTGAACCATTTTCCCACTTTGGTCTTGGGCTCTTTTTCGGGCTTGTCCTCTTCGGGTGCGGGGCCGCCGGCGAGCTTTGCCGCCTTCTGTTCCTTCCGCGCATTCCAGAAGAGGACGGCCATATATCCCGCAAAGACGACGATAAGGGCGAGCCCGTCCCACCACGAGAGGGCGTTCCCCCACGCGCCAAGCCCGATGAGAAGGCCGCTCGCGAGAAGGAGCACGGGGATATCGAGCCAAAGGGAGACCTTCTTCACGGGAAGGGTGCGTACGAGGGCGGAGATCCCCAAAATAAGCAAAATATTGGTGATATTGCTCCCGACGACGTTGCCGATGGCGATGCCCGTCGAGTGCTTGATGGCGGCCGTGACCGAGACGCACAGCTCGGGCGCGCTCGTGCCGAATGCGACGATGGTGAGCCCGATGACGAGGGCGGAGATCTTGCACTTTTCCGCAATGCCCGCGGCGCCGTCCACGAACCAATCCGCCCCCTTCACGAGGAGGGCGAATCCCACGATCAATAAGAATATCCAAAGAAAGAGAAAGCCCATTTTCCTACCCTTCCCGCTTAAAGTAACACATGCGAAAAGTTTTGTCAAGCGCGCGTGCGTGAAATATGGCCAAAAGGGGAAGCGCATCATCCTGCCCCGTCCTCATACCGAGCCAAAGGCGAGTGTATCCTTTATTAAAGAACGGACTGCATTGCCTCACGGAGCAAAGATTCGCTCACCCCTTACGGGGTTCGGAATGAGGTCGGATCACCGCGGTCACAAAATCCCTTCGAGGAGCAACTTACAGCCGATGGCGATGAGGACGGCCCCTCCCGCGATCTCCGCCTTCCCCGCAAGTTTTTGCGCCGCCGCCCGCCCGAACGCCACGGCGGGCAGAACGAGGATGGCGGTGACGACGCCGATGACGGCGGCACAGAGCACCGCATGGACGGGGAGGCCGAGGTTTTTCTCCGTCGCGAGAAGGGTGACGCCGACGGCGAGCGCATCGAGGCTTGTCGCGACGGCCTGCCCCAAAAGTTTGGCGGGCGTGAGCGGCTTTTGAGCGAAAACGAGGGGGGCATGTCTGCGATCCTCCCCCACGCATTCGACGATGGCCTTGACCCCGAGAAGGAAGAGGATGGCGAAGGAAAGATAGGGCGCGATCTTTCCCACCGTCTCCGAAAAGGCGTACCCCCCATAGTATCCGAGGACGGGCATGGCAAATTGGAAGAGCCCGAAGGCGCCCGCCACGGCGAGCATCTTGCCCTTCTTCATGCGGGGTTCCGCCATGCCGTTCGTCATGCCGACGGCGACGGCGTCCATCGCGAGCGCGATCCCCATGAGTACCACTTCCCAGATCTGCATAGCCCTTTTCCTTCCGCCCTTGCAGGGCTTAAAAAAAGACTTACGCACGGAAAAAACCGTGCATAAGTCTCACCGTTTCATGCAACACCCGCGCCAAAGGCGCATTGTGTGGATGGTGCCGCTCACCCCGCGGGGTGAACCGATTACTCCCCTATGACAGATGTGATTATATCATATGGGCGCAGGCCTGTCAAATGTTTCGGGGCGGCTTTTGGAGCATTTTCGCGCGGGAGACGGAAACGGGCGCCGTCTGCGGCGTGCATGTCTCCACTTTGAGGACGACGGCCTCCGTGAGCCGTTCCTCCCTTCCGAAGGGCGCGAGCACCTTCTCCCCCACCTCCACGGGGAAGGGCGCGATGTACCAATAGGGGGCGCCCATGATGTCCACCTTGGCGAACGTGACGGGCATATTGTCGGCGATGACGCCGCCCGAGAGGGAATGGATCATGATATCTCCTTAAAAGAGCGGGGCGAAGATCTTCGCGAGCTCGCAGATCCACCGCCAGACGACGCTCCGTTTGGCGTCCTCCCGCGTTTGCAGGGCGGACTTTTCGAAGGTCTCCTCAAAATCCTTTTTGATGCCTTCGACGGCCTTGGTCTTGTACATGAGCACCCCGTCCTCGTAGTGGAAGAGGAAGGAGCGGTAGTCGAGATTGACCGTTCCGACCGTGGCGACCTCGTCGTCGGCGAGCATGAGCTTGGCATGAATGAACCCGGGGATATACTCGTAGATCTTCACGCCACCCTCGATGAGCGCCATGTAGTTGGAGCGGGTGAGGGCGAAGGGGATCTTCTTATCGGGAATGTGCGGCGTGATGATGCGCACGTCCACCCCCCTGCGTGCGGCGAGGATGAGGGCCTGTTTGAGGCTGTAATCGATGATGAGGTAGGGCGTCGCGATCCAGACGCGCTCCCTCGCGCCGTTTAAGATGTTGATATAGACGTCCTCGCTGAAATGGCGGGGATAGATGGGGAAGGGCCCGTCGCCGTAGGGCTGGACGTAGCCCTCCTCTTCGAACCTCTCGGGCGTCTCGGGAAGGTAGCGCTCCACCTCGTCGATGGTCTTGACCTGCACGTCGAACTGCCGCAAAAACATGAAGAGGAGCCCCTTGACCCCCTCCCCTTCGAGGCGGATGGCGTTATCCTTCCAATGGCCGAAGGGATGGGTGACGTTGATATATTCGTCGGCGAGGTTGAGCCCGCCCGTATAGCCGATCTTGCCGTCGATGACCGTGATCTTGCGGTGGTCGCGGTTGTTGTGCACGGTGGTTAGGACGGGCACGAAGGGGCTGAATTTCTTGCAATAGATGCCCTTCTTTTTGAGGGTGCGGTGGTAGTTCAGGTGGATCTTGCCCATGCAGCCAATATCGTCGTACATCACGCGCACTTCGACGCCCTCGCGGATCTTGCGCTCCAAAACGGAGAGGATGCTGTTCCACATCTGCCCCCGCTCGATGATGAAGTACTCCATGAAGATGTACTTTTCCGCCTTTTCGAGGTCGGAGAGGAACCTCTCCAAAAATTCCTCGCCCGAGGGGAAATATTCGGTGCGGGTACCGCCGTAGACGATGGCCTCGGGCGTGACGGTGGAGAGCGCCTCGCTCACCATCCCCCAGCGGCCCATGCGCCCGTGGAGCTCTTCGGGCGTGAACTTGCGTTCCTCGTGCTTGCGGATGGCGAAGTCCACATCGCGGTAGAGGCGGCGCTTCTTCTTGGAAGGGCGGGCGGAGGAGAAGAGCAGGTAGAGCACGACGCCGAACATGCTGAACACGACGATGGTGATGATCCACGGGATCTTGGTCTCGGGAACCATATCGCGGTTGGCGGCGTGGATGACGAAGATGGCCGCCACGAGGTACCAGATGATGAAGATGACGAGGCTGACGTAGGGTTCGGCTTCGGGCGCATAGCGGGCGATGACGCCGTGCAGAAGGACGAGCGCGGCGATGATGGCCGCCCAGATGAGGAGCACAAAGATGATGATGGTCAGCGCCACGATGAAAAAGCGGCTGAATATTCTTTTGAACAGTCTCATTTCCTTCTCCTATATGCGCTCGAACACCGTGCACCCGCAGGGTGCGGTATGCGATGTATATTCCCCCGTCAAAATGATGTCGCGATTGGGCGAATGGACGGTTTTCCACCCCACCATGTCCGCGAATGCGTCCCTCGCAACGTCCTCCGCACGCAATCCGCACGCGTCCGCCTCTTCGAGGTCGGGGCAGGCGTAGAAGCAGTGGGAGACGAGCTCCCCGCCCAAGATCTTCACCCGTTTTAGGCTCTTCGGGACTGCAAACCCCTCCTCGTCGGAAAAGAGCCACGCAAACGTCCCGTCGAAGTTTTTCCCCGTGCTCCTCGCCGCATTGCCCGCAAAGGGCAGCGTGAGCGTTTCGAGCGCCGTGCAGGGAAGAAGGGCCCCTTCGTCGGCATAGTCGCAGGCGGAAAGGGTGAGAGCGGTCGCCGCGGGAAGGCCCGCGATCAGCCGCTTTTGCCCCGCGGTTTCGAGGTACAGGGCGTCGTTTTCCGCCAGATAGGGCGCGGCGGCAGAGAATTTCTCCACCCTGCTGCCCAAAAGGCGGTCGGCCGAAAATTCCCCCTCGGCCGCGATGCGCACTTCCCTCGCGCCCATTTCGGCCAAATACCCCGCGGGAAGGGCGCCCGAGAGAAGGACGACCCGATCCGCACGGTCGGCCCCTGCGCGCACCACCTTTTCGCCCGTATAGCGAAATTCGTCTACGGAATAGTAGACGGCGCCGCCGTATTCGCGGAAGAGGGCGGCCCGCTCGATGCGCGAGACGTCCCCCGTGCCGAGCTGTAAAAGCTCCAAAAGCGACCCCTCTGAGAGGACGGCATTGCACGCCGAAAAGGCCTCGCTTGCACGGATCTTCCCGACATGGGTGCCCCGTTTGAGCTCGATCTCCCCATCTTCGGCGATCCCATCGAGGGCGGAATAGGCCGAAAGATAGTCCTCCTCGGTGGCCCTGCCGTCGTCCCAGGTGCAGAGATATCTCTCGCCCTTTTTATCCAAAACGGCGGGCGGAGGAAGGAAGAGGGTCGCGGCCCCTGCCGCTGCGAGGAGGACGCAAAACCCGATTGCGGCGGCCCTGCGCGCGTTCACCATTTCAGCCTGTGCAGCGCGCCCTTCTTCTCGAGCTCCCCGAACTGATTTTGGCGGAAGGCCTCGTAGACGGCGACCGCCACGCAGTTGGAGAGGTTGAGCGAACGCCGCTCCCCCGTCATCGGGATGCGCACGCACCCCTTCTTATTCTTTACCAAAAGTTCCTCGTCGAGCCCCGCCGTCTCCTTGCCGAAGAAAAGGGCGCACTCTTCGGGATAGCGCACGTCGGTATAGCACGTCTCCGCCTTCGTCGTATAGAAGAAAAAGGGCATGCCGCGGAGCGCTTCGAACGCCTCTTCGAGGTCCTCGTGCACGCGCACATCGACATACTGCCAATAGTCGAGCCCCGCGCGGCGCACGGCGTTTTCCGAGATATCGAAGCCGAGGGGCTTCACGAGGTGCAAAACGCACCCCGTCGCGGCACAAGTGCGGGCAATGTTGCCCGTGTTCTGCGGGATCTCGGGTTCGACAAGGACGACGTGAAACATACCGCTATTGTAATATAAATCGCCGTGATTTGCAAGGGGTTGGGAAAAAATTAAATTTTCGCGTGCAGGTATAAATCTTCTTTCACATGGCAATCATCGCAGGGCATGGAGGTAGCGGCATGAAAAAATTGATAGCGGCGATCGCGATCGTGGCGGGCATTTTGGGGATCGTTTTTGCATTCGGAAGGGTTTCTTCGCACGGCGTCGACGCGGAGGCCTACCTGCGGGTACATATCCGCGCCGATTCCAACGAGGCGGAGGCGCAGGCCGTCAAATATAAAGTGCGCGACGAAGTCGTCGCCTACCTCACCCCCATCGTCGCCTCGTGCGAGACCAAGGCCGAGGCAATGGAAAAGATCGAAAAGAGCCTCGGCGGGATCGAGCGGACGGCAACGGGCGTTTTGCGCAAGAACGGTTTTTCGTACGGGGCGCGTGCCTCTGTGCGCAGGGAGGAATTTCCCACCCGCGTGTACGACGGCGTGACGCTCGATGCGGGGGTGTACGACGCGCTCATTTTAGAGCTGGGCTCGGGCAAGGGAGATAATTGGTGGTGCGTCGTCTACCCGCCCCTGTGCTTCACGGGCGCGCAGAACGTGGTTTACAAGAGCAAGATCGCCGAGATCATCAAAAACTTTTTCGGGTAAAAATTGTTTTTTTCCATCCATGTGTCGCAAAACGCAGCCTACGGCTGCGCCCTCACCACCGCCCCGCGTCATCCTGCCCTCCCCGCGTCATCCTGAGGGAGCGAAGCGACCGAAGGATCCCGAAGCACGAAGTCCTGCTTCCGGTTTTCATTCAGGGGATCTCTTCGAAGATAGGCCGCCATGAACTGCGTAAAACCCTTATCGCCTCAGGATGACGCGTTTGGGGAAGCCTTTCCATACGATAACAGTCTAAAAAACCTCCCCCTTCATGTCGAAGGGGGAGGCGCTTTTATGCCCCGATGGCTCACGCGTCTTGTTTGATCGTCATAAGGTACGACTGCGCCTCCTTGGCGCCCAAATGGCTGTGGGAATCGTTCACCGCACCGCCGACGAGGAAGGTGACGAGCAGATTTCCCTCCGCGAGCTGTTCCTCTGTGACCGTAAAGGAGAGCGTCGTCAGATTCCCGTAGAGGTCCTCTTTGGCGAGCGGCGTCTTTCCGTTCACCTTGACGTCATACGCCTTGATCAGCGCCGCAGCGTCGGTAAAGACATTCAGGCCCCCGTTCGCGATGCACGCGTCCAAGAAAAACGAATCGTCATACTCCGCTCCGAAAGTAAGCCCATCCAATCCGAGTTGCCCCTCCGCGCCCTTAAACTCGAAGCTGCGGTCGCACACTTCTTCGAAAGTGACGGTGTACGTCCCGGCCTTTGTGATCGTCATGCCGAACCGCGTGCGCGCCTCGCCCGTCACGAAATAATACGTTCCTTCATCGACCTCGCAGAGCGTACCGCCGCCCGAAGAAGTCGAATCCCCGACAAAGCCCTTTTGATACTCCACCGACTGTTTGCCGTTGCAATCGGGGCACACCCTTTCGAGCGTGCCGCCCTCCGCTTGGGCAGCCGGGACTTCCTCATAAGCGAAGGAATAACCGTTGGCGTGCGGGCAGGACGCCGACTCCACGGCGCCGCAGACGCAGTTGCCCTTGGAAAAGTCATGCGCCTCTTTGGCAAAGTCGGGGTCGACCGTGCCGTCCGAAGGGCAGACCTTCCAATGCTGCGTGTCGTCGCCCTTCCAACCCGTGTACTTATGGTCGTGGACGCGGATGGAGGCTTTTTCATCCCCCACCACCCATGTGATGAGATAGGTGTTCGGCTCGTCGGGCGAGATCATAAGGGGATCGTTTCCGTGCGAATACAGACTATCAAGGGGATATGCCCACGTCGTCGTATAGCAGTAGATGGCAAAATAGTCGGTAGGGATAAGGTACACTTCCGCGGTGTACGTCTTTCCGTCCTCGCCGAGCGTCATCTTGGGGCAATTCTTTGCGATCGACTCGGGGACCGATGCCCCGCGCTGGCGGTACACCGAGGCGATCTCGCTGCCGGGATAGGAAGCGATGTGCCCCATGACGTACACTTCCCATAGCTGTGCGCCGCATTCGCAGTCGCCGTCTACATACTCGTGCGGCGATTTGCCCGCGGGGTCCTCCGCCCCGTCGTCGGGGCAGACCAGCCAATGCTGCGTGCTGTCGTGCTTCCACTCCGTGTAGGCGTGGGTGTGCTCGGTCGTAGGGGGCGTTTCGGGGGTCTTTCCCCCTCCGCAGGCCGAAAGGCCGAGGCTTGCGGCCATCGCGAGCGAAAGTCCCGCAATGAGCCAAGTTTGTTTGTTCATACATTCCCTCCAGAAAGTTATTAGCGGGCAATAAAATAAAAAGGACGCTCCAATCCGAGGAGCGCCCGCTTCGAGTATCCCCGAATTGTTGCGACACAATAATCCTGTTAGTGTTAGGAAAAAAAGATACACCGAGGCCGTTGTATCTTTGCACTAACAGTATTCTATTGTGTCGCGGTTTTCATTCTATCACAGCAAAACCCGTTTTGCAAGTGGTTTGAAAAAATTTTTTTGCAAGAACCCCTACCCCAAAGTTCGGCACGAGGATTGTAGCGACGAAGTAGCGAAGTGAAGGATCCCGAAATGTGTTATCCGTAAAATCTACTATAAATATAACCGCCGACGAAGGGTTGCTCGTCGGCGGTTTGTTTTATCATTCAATACTGTTTTTTGGCCATTCACCCGAACAGCTTTTTCAGCTTATGTTCTACGACGCAGACGACGGCGATAAGAGCGGCGATAAAGAGTGTGGAGAGGCAAACGGGGGCTACCATGTCTGCGACGGAGCGCAAGAAAATCGCTGCGACCGCATAGACGGCGACCACGCCGAACATCGCGAGAGCTGTCTTACAGAAGAGTTCCGCCGTCGCCGCCTGTGCAAACGCCCACGCCGTGTCGCTCTTCATCGACCGCTTTGTGCGATAGCCGAAAAACTTGTTGCGCTTGGGCGGGCTTACCTGCATAAACGCACCGATCAGGGCGGCGAGAACGGGAAAGAAAAACGCAAAAGCGATCTCCGCGAGGAAGGGAAGCAGCAAACCGCCCCTTTGTACCCGAAAATACACGGCGAGCATTGCGACAAAGATGCACGCGCACGCTTCGGCGAGCAGGGCAAGGATGAGGCGCGTCTGTCTCCTCACGCCGTTTGCAGACAGCAGTTCGTCGAGGGAGACCTTGAAGAGTTCGGCCACGGAGACGAGAATATCGATGGAGGGATATCCGCGCCCCTGTTCGTAGTTCGAGACCGCCTGCCGCGTGATGTGCAGCCGCCCGGCAAGCTCTTCCTGCGTGAGCCCCGCCTCTTTCCGCATGAGTTTCAGCTTTTCGGAAAATTCCATTTTTTCCCTCCGCCCTTGCAGTGCATTTTAGGATAGCCCGCAGGGCAATTTCATCATAGGGAAAATTGGTCCCGTTGTCAAGAACCGCGTGGGATTTTGTATCGACACGATCGCTTGCGCGCGATCTCTACCCGCGCGAGAGAACTCCCCCATAGGTGATGGTTGAACGAAAAGCCCACCCCCTCCTCACTTTTTTCGCCCCCGTCCCCATAAACGAGGCTCTCACTTGGCCAATAAATAACTTTTATCCAAAAGGGCGGCAACTTCGTCGAAGGGAACGCGGCCGTCGAGGACAGCGGAGATCCAATGCTTTTTGTTCATGTGCCAGCCGGGGAGAATGCGCACGCCGTCGATAAGGCGGGGAATTTCGGCGGGGTCGGCGCGAAGGTCAACGATCTCCATCGTTCCCTCGCCCGCAAGGCCGAGGCTTTGCATTCTCGCAGTGAGAACGGCGGCGAACCACTTGCCCGTATCGGTGCGGCGCAGAACGGCGTTATCGGGAAATTTTTCCCAAAGATATTCGGGCTCGCTGCCGTACTTTTCGCGGGCATGTGCGAGAAGTTTTTCCGTGAGCGGTTGCTTGAAGAACGCCCCGTCGAAGCAACTTTCGGCGATCTCTTCGAGCGCCGCCTCATAGGCCGCGCGGACCTTGCCCACGAACTCGCCGCCCGCCTCTTCGACGAGGTGCAGGGTGTAGGGCTCGCCGAGCTCGCATTCGAGGAGCTCGGTCTTGACCCCGCCCGTCGGCGAAATGGTGACGGTGAGTTCAAATTCGCCATCCAAGATGCGGACATGGTATGCCCATTTTCCGTCTTGCTCGGAAAAACCGTACGTTTTCAGCCGCTCAAAATCAGGCGTTTTGTTTTGAAAGAAGTCGGTCATGGTGCCGCCTTTTCGATCACGCCCCCGCCGAGGCACTGTTTTTCGTCGTATAAGACGGCAAATTGGCCCTCGGTGACGGCGCGCTGGGGTTCATAAAAGAAAATCTCCGCCCTATCCGTTCCGATGCGATGCACGCGGACGCGCTGTTCTTCCTGCCGATAGCGGAACTTCGCCGTGCAATCGAACACCTCTTCCTCGGACATGGTAGGGATATAATTCATCCCGCTCACCAAACACGAGCGCGAGAGGAGCGGCGTCTCGTCGCCGTGCGAGACGTACAGAATGTTGTTTTCGAGGTCCTTTTTGACGACGAACCAACGCCCGTCCTCCCCCTTCTTCCCGCCCAAGTTGAGCCCTCTGCGCTGGCCCAACGTGTAGTACATGAGCCCGATGTGCTCGCCCACCTCTTCGCCCGAAAGGGATAAAATTTTGCCCGGCTGTGCGGGGAGATATTCTTGCAGAAATTTGCGGAAGTTGCGTTCGCCGATGAAGCAGATGCCCGTGGAATCCTTCTTTTTCGCCGTCGCAAGGCCGTGTTCTTCGGCAATGGCGCGCACCTCGCGCTTTTCGAGATCGGCAAGCGGGAAGAGGACATCTTCAAGCTGGGATTGGGTGAGCTGGTTCAAAAAGTAGGTCTGGTCCTTCCCCCTATCTTTCGCCTTCAAGAGGCGATGCAGGCCGCCCTCGTGCGAGACGCCGCAATAGTGCCCCGTGGCGATATAGTCCGCGCCGAGCTTTTTCGCATACTCCTTGAAGGGGCCGAACTTGATCTCGCGGTTGCACAAAACGTCGGGGTTGGGCGTCCTGCCCGCCCTGTATTCGGC
This sequence comes from uncultured Clostridia bacterium, assembly GCA_947625555.1. Classification (GTDB taxonomy): domain Bacteria; phylum Bacillota; class Clostridia; order Christensenellales; family Borkfalkiaceae; genus Gallimonas. The sequence goes on from CANQOT010000003.1 coordinate 20,530, forward strand.
GAGGAAGTAGGAAAAGACGCGGTCCATATACGCGCGGGCGAAATTCACCGTGTAATAGGGGATATCGAGAAGGCCGCAGACGCGCTTCACGTCCTCGAAGTCGTCGTCCGCCGTACAGACGCCGTTCACGCCCGTCTCCTCCCAATTCTGCATGAAGAGGCCGACGACGTTGTATCCCTGTTCTTTGAGAAGAAGCGCCGCGACCGAGCTATCCACGCCCCCGCTCATGCCGACGACGACCGTCTTTTCAGACATATCCGTCCCCCGAAAAATTTTTCTCTATTTTACCATATCCCCGCGAAAATATAAAGCATTTTTCGAAAAGATATGCTATAATGTGAGAAAAGAGAGACGCACTCGTAGCGCAATTGGATAGCGTGTCGGCCTCCGACGCCGAAGGTTGTGGGTTCGATCCCCGCCGGGTGCACCAAAAACGCATGGCTTTCGCCATGCGTTTTAATTATCTTTTGTCTCATTTCATTATTTCGATAAATATCGAAATAATATAAATTCTGATAAATTTATCGTAATAATAATGATTTTTTTTCTATCTGTGGCGCAAGATGGCTACTTCATCGAATCTTTGACTTTTTGATGGAACGGCTTTGGCGCTTCGCTTATTCTCGGGGGAAATTTGAACCATTCACACAAAAAGTGCAACTATTTTTCCTTTTCCTATTGATTTTTGCCGATTTTGTTGTATAATGGAACTATGCGGGTTTTTGTTTTCCCGCGCAAACCATCAACAAGGGGTATTTTATTATGGGTTCAGCCACCAATATCCGCAATCTCGCGATCGTCGGCCACAGCGGCGAAGGCAAGACCACCCTTCTCGAAGCCATGCTCTTCAACGCGGGCGCCATCGAGCGTATGGGCAAGATCGAAAACGGCACGACCGTCTCCGACTTCGATGAGCAGGAGATCGCAAGAAAGACTTCCATCTCCCTCGCCCTCGCCTATTTTAATTGGAACGGCGTCAAGATCAACCTCCTCGACGTCCCCGGGTTCTATGACTTCGAAGGGGAATTTTGCAGCGCAATGCGCGCCGCGGGCGCCGCACTCATCGTTGCGGGCGCGAACGGGACCGTGACCGTCGGGGCGGAAAAGGCCATCGGCCACTGCCTCAAACACAAGAAGCCGAGCATCATCTTCATCAACGGCATGGACAAGGAAAATGCCGACTACAAGGGCACGGTGCGCGCTCTTCAAGAACAATACAAGGGCAAGATCGCGCCCATCCAGATCCCCATCATGGATGGCAACAAGATGACGGGCTACATCAACGTCATCGACGGCAAGGCATATCTGTTCGGGGCGAAGGGTCCCGAGGAAACTCCCCTTCCCGCCGCCTACCAAGGCGAGCTCGAGGAGATGCAGGGCGTCTTGCAGGAGGCCGCCGCCGAGAACGACGAGGAACTCCTCGATAAATACTTCGAAGAGGGCTTCCTCTCCCCCGAAGATACCATCACGGGTCTGCGCAAGGGCATCTTCAACATCGGCGTCATTCCCGTCCTCGCGGGCAGTGCGCTCCTCAACAAGGGCGTCATCAATCTCATGAACGCCATCGTCGAATACATGCCGCAGGCGGCGGAGCGCGGGCTTTCGGCGACCGATCTCAAAACGAACGGCGCGGTACAGGTCGCATGCGAGGAAAACGCTCCCTTCGCGGCGCAGGTGTTCAAGACGGCCGTGGATAACTTCGTCGGCAAGCTCAACTATCTGCGCGTCAACCGCGGCGTTTTGAAGGCGGGCGCGGACGTGTACAACCCCAATACGGATACGACGGAGCGCATCAATTCGCTCTATATCGTGCGCGGGAAGAAGTTAGAGCCCGTCACCTCGCTCTCCGCGGGCGATCTCGGCGCGGTCGCAAAGCTCACCGCAACGGGCACGGGGGATACCCTGTGCGATCCCACGAGTCCCGTGAAGTTCGACCCCATCGACTTCCCCGAACCCGTCCTTTCGATGGCGGTCACGGCGACGGTGCGCGGCACCGAAGATAAGGTGTTCGGCGGCCTGGCCCGCCTCGCCGAAGAGGATAGATCCTTCCAGGTCCGCAAGAACACGGAGACGGGCGAGACGCTCGTCTGCGGGCAGGGCGAAGTCCAGCTCGACATCGTCAAGAAGAAGCTCAAAGCAAAGTTCGGCGCAGACGCCGACTTCACCACCCCCACCGTCGCCTACCGCGAATCCATCACGGGCACTGCGGAGGCCGAGGGCAAACATAAGAAGCAGACGGGCGGCGCGGGGCAGTTCGGCGTCGTCGAGATCCGCTATGAGCCGGGCGCAGCGGACGGCGTGTTCGAATTTGTCGACGCCGTCGTCGGCGGCACCGTGCCCAAGCAGTTCATCCCCGCCGTCGAGAAAGGTCTGCGCGAAGCCATCCAGAAGGGCGTGCTCGCGGGCTATCCCATGGTCAACCTGAAAGCCACCCTCTTCGACGGGAAGTATCACCCCGTCGACAGTAAGGAAGTCGCCTTCGTCTCGGCCGCAAAGCTCTCCTATGAGGACGGTATCCGCCGCGCAAGGCCCGTCATTTTGGAGCCCATCTGCTCGATGAAGATCACCGTGCCCGAACAATACGTCGGCGATATCATGGGCGACCTCAACAAGCGCCGCGGCCGCATCATCGGCATGGATACCGTCGAAGGGTTGCAAGTCATCACCGCCGAAGCGCCCGAGGGCGAGATCCTCACCTATGCGACGTCGCTCCGCTCCATGACGCAGGGCAGAGGCCGCTTTACGCAGGAGTTCGCCCGCTACGAGCAGGCTCCCGAGATGATCTTGCAGACCATCGTCAAAAAGTAATCTTCGCTTTCATACAGATCGCATATCGGACCTCGCCTCGCGGCGGGGTCTTTTTTGTATAATAAAAACCTACAAAAAACTCCTGTGTTTTCACAGGAGTTTTTTGTTTCGTCGGATATTCTTCATCGATATTCATAAAAAGCACGCCTGCCCGAAGGTCAAGGGGAAGGCGTGCCGCACGTTGGAAAAATTTCAGCGAAGGTCGGCGGAGAGGGTGTGTTGCAGGCTGGAAAGGATCTTCTTCATGTACCCGTCTACCGTCTCGGCGGAAATGGGTTGGTCGGCATTGGGGTCGGGCACAAAGGTGATATGGAGCGCCATGCTCTTTTTGCCCTCGCCGAGGCGGGCGTCGCGGTACACGTCGAAAAGCTCGGCGCTCCTTGCCGCCTTGCAGGCGCGGAGGATGCACCCCTCCACTTCGGCGCAGGTGACCTTTTCCTCGACGACGACGGCGATATCCCGCTCGACTGCGGGGACCTTGGGCACCTGATGATAGCGAATGCCCTTTCGGAATTTCTTCGAGATCGCGTCGTAGTCGAGTTCGCCGAGGCAGACCTTCTTTTCGAGGGCGAGCTCTGCGGCAAGGGCGGGGTGAAGTTCCCCCAGCCAGCCCACCTCCTTCTCGCCGAGCTTGACAACTGCCGTCACGCCGGGGTGCAGGAAGGGCTTTTCGCCGCGCTCATAGGTAAATTTCAGGCCGAAGCATTCGGCGATCGCCTCGAAGGCCCCCTTCAAGTCGAAGAAGTCCCCCTCCCCCCACAGGGCGACGGAGAGGTGCTTCCTCTCCTCGGGGAACTCCTCGAGGGGAAGTCGGGTTGCGAGGAACACATTTGCGAGCTCGAAGAGCCGCCCGCTCTCGTTGCCGCGGCGCACGTTGCGCACGACATTCGCGAGCATGGTAGGCGCTAAAATCGTCCGCATGACGGAAAGGTCCTCGCCGAGCGGGTTCTTTATGGTGATGGCGTGGCGCTCTTCGGCGTCGGCGGGAAAGCGCAGAAGATCGAAATCTTTGGGCGAATAGAAGGAGTAGCCGACGGCCTCAAAGTAGCCCTCTTCCGCCAACACTTCCTTGAAGCGATGCTCCCGCTTTTGCGCCGCCGTAAGGCCGCCGTGCGTGACGGCCGCGGTCGGCAAGAAGGTCGGCACGATATGCTCGTAACCGTACATTCTTATGACCTCTTCGGCGAGGTCGGGATAGCCTTCGACGTCCTCCCGCCAGAGGGGCGGATTCACGGAGAGTTCCTCCCCCTTATCCGTCACCCCGAACCCGAGCCGCTTCAAAATGCCGTTCACCTTTTCCTTGGGGACATGGATGCCGAGGAGAGAATTTATCTTTTCGTACGTCGTGTCGATCTGCCCGAGGGCAATGCCGCCGTATTCGGAGACGCTCTTCAAATTTCCGACGGCAGTGCACTTGGTGGGCGTGCCGCATTCGAGACTCTCGATGAGGTGCAGGGCGCGTTTCATGCCCATATGCGGGAAGATCTCGTACACCCCCTTTTCGAAGCGGGCGGAGGAATCGCTCCGCTGCCCCAAGGCGCGGGAAGTCTTTCTCACGCTGTCGCGGGCAAAGCACGCCGCCTCCAAAAATACCTCGCTTGTGTCGTCTTTGATCTCGCTGTTGAGGCCGCCCATGACGCCCGCGAGCGCGACGGGACGCTCCCCGTCGCAGATAAGAAGATTTTCGGGGTGCAGGGTGAACTCTTTTTCGTCGAGCGTTACGATCTTCTCCCCCTCCTCGGCGCAGCGGACGACGATCTTATCCCCGCGCAGGAACTTTCTATCGAAGGCGTGCATGGGCTGACCCACTTCGAGGAGAACATAGTTGGTGATATCCACGATGTTATTCACCGAACGAAGCCCCATGAGGGCGAGACGGCGGCGAAGAAGGCGGGGCGAGGTGCCGATCTTGACGTCCTTCACATAGCTGCCCACATAGAGCGGGCAGAGCTTGGGCTCCTTGACTTCGACGGAGATCTCCACGCCGGAGGGCTCCGCATGATAGTCGGTCTCGAGGGGCGCGAGCCGCTTTTTGAGGACGGCCGCGACCTCGCGCGCGATACCGTAGACGCTCTGGCAATCGGGGCGGTTGGCGGTGACGTCGATGTCGAAAATATAGTCGTCGATGCCGACCACGGGGCGGATGTCGACGCCGAGCGGGGTACCCATGTCCAAGATGAGAATCCCATTGAGCTCTGCGCCCTCGTAAAAATCGTCGTTGATGCCGAGCTCTTCGCCCGAGCAGAACATGCCCTCGGAAAAGACGCCGCGGAGCTTTCCCGTCTTGATCTTCTGCACGCCGCCCTCATGCTTTACCGTTGCGCCGTCCAAGGCAACGGGGACGAGCGCGCCTGCAAAGACGTTGGTCGCGGCGGTGACGATCTGAACTGTTCCCCTCGCCCCGCAGTCCACTTTGCAGACGGTGAGCCTGTCCGCATCGGGGTGCTTTTCGCAGGATAAAATTTTACCGACGGCGACGTTTTCGACGTCCTTGCCGAGGTAGACAAGTTCCTCCACCTCGAACCCGCACGAAAAGAGCTTTGCTTCGAGCTCCTCGGCGGAGATATCGATCTCCACATACTCTTTCAACCAAGAAAAAGGTACTTTCATCTTCTTTTCCCCCTTAATCCTTGAATTGTTCTAAAAAGCGCACGTCATTCTCGGTGAACGAACGAATATGGGTAATGCCGTATTTGAGCATGGCGATGCGGTCGATTCCCATGCCGAAGGCAAAGCCCGTGTATTCGTCGGGGTCGATGCCGCAATTTTCGAGCACCTTCCTGTTTACCATGCCCGCGCCGAGCACTTCGATCCAGCCCGTTCCCTTGCAGATGGGGCAGCCCTTCCCCCCGCAGGCCGTGCAACTCACGTCCACCTCGACGGAGGGTTCCGTAAACGGGAAATAGGAAGGACGGAGGCGCGTTTTGGCCGTCTCCGCGAACATGGTGCGGGCAAATTCGTCGAGCATGCCTTGAAGGTCGCAAAGGGTGATGCCCCTATCGACGACGAGCCCCTCCATCTGGTGGAACATGGGCGCATGGGTCGCATCGTCGTCGGCGCGGAACACTCTGCCCGGCGAGAGCATCTTGATGGGCGGCTTCTTCTTCTCCATGAGGCGGATCTGCCCCGCGCTCGTCTGCGAGCGGAGCAAAAAGTTTTCGGTGATATAGAAGGTATCCTGCATGTCGCGGGCGGGATGGTCGGCGGGAATATTGAGGGCGGTGAGGTTATAGTACTCGCTCTCGATCTCGGGCCCCTCGAACACCTCGAAGCCCATGCCCGAAAAAATATCGATGAGCTCTTCGCGCGTCTGCGTGATGGGGTGGAGCGCGCCGCGCCGCTGCCTCCGTGCGGGCATCGTGATATCCACCTGCTCCTCTGCAAGTTTTTGTTCCATCTCGCGCTTTTTGACCCGCTCTTCCAGCGCGGAGAAAACCTCTTCGAGCTTCTCGCGGAGCGCATTCACCCGCTTCCCGAAGGCGGGGCGGAGCTCGGCGGCGAGATCCTTCATGCCTTTGAGGAGCGCCGTCACCTTGCCCGTGCGCCCCAAAAACTTCATCTTGACCTCGTAGAGCGCGCGCGAGGTCTGTGCGGATTCTGCCTCCGCCGTCGCTTCTTCTACGATCTTTTCGGTATCTTCCATATGCCCTCCTGCAAAATAAAAAACCCCGTCCCATAAGGACAGGGCGAAAATTTTCGCGGTACCACCTGTTTTCGCGCAAACAAAGTTTGACGCCTCGTTGCCCCTATCGCGGGGAACGGCCCCTCTTGAAGTTCTTTTCGGAGGGGCGGCTCACGGGGGAATACCGCACACATCTCCCGAGCGCCCTTTCAGCCGCGGAGCACTCTCTCTGGGGGGAAATCGCCTTTGTGCGTCTCTTCCGTTTCAAACGCCTTGTTTGCCTCTATTATAAGCGAGCAAAACGCAAATGTCAAACGATTTTGAGAAAGTTTGCGCGCTGCGCTTTTTCAAAAGGCCTACCCCGCGTCCCCGCAGGGTAGGTCTTTGATCGTTTGCGCGTTCAGGCGTTTATGCCTGCGGCGCTGACTTGCCTTCGAGATACTCTGCAAGCGCCGTTTCATACTTGGTGAGATCGATCCGCGCGAATTGCAGCAACGTCTCATCTTCCCAATCATCGAAGAGATCCGTCGTGAGTACCTTACAGATCATGAAGCGGATGCCGTGGATCTTTTCGAGCAAAGCAGACGTTTCCTCGTCACCCAACGAAAGTTTGGAGAAATCCCATGTCACCGTACCGTCTTCTTCGGAAACGCTCCTGCAACTCCCGATCTGGTCGTAGAGCGCTGCGACTGCCTGTTTGATGACATCTTTGAGCGCGGTCGCGACCGATTTTTCCGTAGTGCCTTTGATGAGTTCTCTGTTCAGCGCGGTGAGATCGGTGACTTTTTGGTTAAGTTCCACTTGTGCGGTTTCCTCGAGCCAAGTCGGTTTCAATGCTGTGATCCATGTTTTTCCCCACTCCATCGCGGTCGAGGCGTTGTCCAAATTGGACATCCAATAATCATAGCCATAGTACCAGGCGTAAGCAGAGGAGAGTTTCTTCATGGTTTTAAGAAGCTCGTCGATCGACGCATCGCTGCCCTGCGCGATCAGCGCTTCGAGCTCGCCTTTGATTTCCTTATATGCCTTCGTCAACTCGTCGACGTTCTTTTCATAGACCAAGGCCACGAAGTCTTGATATCCCGTATTCTCTTGCAATTCGGCGGGAAGTTTGTCGTAGACGGGCTTGAACTCGTTCACGATCTTGGTGAGCGCATCCGTCCAACCGTCGCGATTTTGATTTTCCTCCGCGTTGAATGTCGTCTTTGCGGCGGCGATTGCAGTTTTCAGCTCATTCGCCAGCTTCGTCTCATGCGTATTGCGCTTTGTGAGATAGGTTTGGATCGTATCGTCGCCGACTGCGGTTTTGAGAACTTCATTTTCTTTAATCGCGGGGACGACGATGCCCGAAATGGTCGCGGATCTGTCGTAGAGGGCGTTGAGTTCATCCCATGCGGTCTCTTCGGAGTCCGCAGTGATTTCCGCTACCGTTGTCTTAAATGTCTCCGCGCGGGCGCGATAGAGCTCTGCGGTGAGAAGAAGGACGGAATAATTTTTGTCTTGGTACGACGTTTCCGCGAGATAGGAACTGTTGGACATGAGCGTTTTCACTGCGGGATCCTGTCCGTTGATCTCGTTTTGCAGGGCGGTGACGGCTTCGACATATTTCGCATAACCGCCTTCGGTGACGTCCATTTCGTCGATGAATTTTTGCAATTTTTCCGCATACTCCTTCGCCTTTTCGTTCGCCACTTTGAGGTCGCCAACCACCTTATCCGCGGTAAGGTCTGCGCTTTCCCCCTCCGTAAGCTCTTCCTTATAGGCAATGGTAAGGCCGATGAAACGTACGGAATCTGCCTCATTTGCGGGAATCGCATGAATCGCGAAGTCGAATGTGGGCTTGCCTTCCTCAGTCTTGCCGAGGAAGAATTCCACGCCCGTGATCTGGCCGCCGAGCCAACCGCGGAGCATCTGGTCTGCCATCATGGCAGTGAAGTCATCGAGACCTGCCTTCGCCTTTTCGACTAAAGAATCGATAAGACCGTTGTATGCGGTGGCGAGTGCCGTAACGATATTGTCGCCGAGCGCAAAGCGAATGCCATTTTCTTTCACTTCAAGGGTGAATTGGGGAAGTCCCGTCTGCCCTTCGCCGCCGAGACCGGGAATGGCGGGAAGCCCGCCCGAAAGAAGGCTCCTAAGGTCAACTTCGGTCATGCCCATGGGAAGCCCCTCCGCATTGTTGAAGGCAAGCGTCAAGATGCCGTCGCCTGTGTAGTAGATGTCGAGGCTCGAAAGCTCTGCGTTGAGCCAAGAAGGCAAATTCGGGATCATATTGCCGAGCATTCCGATCAACATGATGAGATTGGAAGCGGGCGTGAGATCGAGGCGAAGATGCGCTTTTGCGAGCGCGAAGTAGTCGCCCGACCATATCGCCGCAGGGTTCAAACGGAGTTGCAGTTCGCCCGTAAACGGCTGCGCGATCGCGCCGCCGATGAGCTTGGTATCGATGGAGACGGCGATCTTTTCGCCCAGTGTGACGTTTTCAAGCGAGCCGTCAAGATCGAGCGCGACGCCCGCGATCTTCTCCGCGCCCGCCTCCGCCTTTACGGCGAGGTCTGCGGTGACGCCCGTGAAGTTTGCCCCGAGAAGAGACAAGATATATCCGTGCGTATCGCCCCACTTCTGCGCGAGACTTGTAAGGAAGCCTTGATAGGCGGCGTTGACTTTGGCAATCGTCTCCTCTTTGAGGGAGAGCGCAAAGCCCTTTTCCGTCTTTTCGACCGCAAAGAAGCTACCCATGTCCGCGATGAGGCCTTCCAATCCCCCTTCCGCGGCGGAGGAAAACACCCCCGTTATGTCGGCGGAATAGGTGAAAAGGTAGCGATCCTTCCCCTCCGCCCTGTTGTTCAACATCAAAAGGAGCAGGCCGCCGCCCTCGTAGCGCACCGTCAGGGTGTTCGCGAGCTTCGAGATAAGGGGCATGCCCGCGAGGGAGAGGTCAAAACGCAGCGAGAAGGCGTCGGCAACGTCGCCCTCTTCGAGAGCGTCCTGCCGAATTTTGAGGGCAAGTTCGCCCGAAAGCGCGTTCTTCGCGCCAAAGGCGGAAAGGCCGACAGAGACGGGCAGTTTGGCGGCATTTTCCTCCCCGAGCGTGGCCCCGAGCGCCGCCGAAAGTTGCATGAGGGGATCGCCCTCCTGCGGGGGAAGGGGCTCCGAGGGCTCCGTGCCGAGTTTTTGGTTAAATTCCTCGACGCTCGGGATATCCACTTCCTCGTTCACATGCGAATAGGTGGACGTGATCGTCTGTTTGATGCTCATTTTGAACATCTTCTTCGCCTTGTAGGTGCATGTGGAGACGTAGGAGACGGGCGTCCAATCCTTCTTGATTGTGAGGCGCAGGTCTACGTCGGAAAAGGCGGGAAGATTATCGAGCGAACCGTATGCCTTGGATTGCAGACGGATGGCCGGGGTGGCCGATTCCGTCGCCGTGCCGTTTTCGAGGGACTGGTCCCCCGCGAGACGGAAATAATAGGTGAGGGTATCCCCCTCCGCGCTCTCGAGCTCAGCATAGCGGAGGGTCTTGGGATTGATGATATAGCCCCCGAGGGTGACTTCGTCGGCCGTAAAACCATATACCTTTTTATACTCGGCCTTGTCGGCCACCTTCATCTCGCCGTCAAAACTGTTACGGTAGACGACTTTGCCGCCTTTGGAGAAGGATTGGTGCTTCATCTTCACGAGGGCGGAGCTGGAACTCGCCTCGTTGAGATAGTCCTCCCCGCTCTTATATGTAATGTTATGGATACTTTGTTTGTAGCCCGCGAGGCTGGCGACCGCCGTCCCCTCCGCCGTGATCATGTAGCTTTGGAGCTCGCTCTGCTTCTGTAAAAACGCATAAAGGACTTCGTCGGCATCCAGTTTCTCGGGAGACTTGCTCGTGGAGAGGGTGTACGATTCCCCCTCCACGGGCGGATCCTCCGACTTGCCGCAGGCCGATAGCCCCACGGCGACCGATGCGATCATTGTGCCCGATAAGAGAAGAACTGCCGTTTTTTTCAATGTTTTCATCATTATACCTCCGATTTTGGACGATTTTTACATCGTTGGCACCATGATAACATTGTTATATAAAAATGTCAAGCGTGTAATAATATTTTATGACAAATTTTCATAAATTTTTTTGTAAGAAAAAAGAACGGCTTACGCCGTTCTCTCTCTTTTTTTGAACCCCTGCCTCGATTTTATTCGAGACAGATCTTGCGCATGAGGGCGTTCGAGCCGACGACCCTACCGCCGCCCAATATGACAGCCGTCGAGACGTCGGGCGCGAGGTGGGCCTCCATTTGAAGTTTTTCCGCAACGTAATCGGCAAACCCCGCGAGGTTGCACACGCCGCCCGCGAGATAGACCCCGCTCTTGCACATCGCGGCGGAAACTTCCGCGGGGAGCTTGCGCAGAACGAGCTCGGCGTATTCCAAGATCTTATCCACATAGGTGCGGATGGGGAAGAGCACGTCCTCGGAGGAGACGGAGACGGAACGGGGCCTGCCCGTCGTGATGTCCCGCCCGTTGATGACCGTCTGCTGCACGTCGTCGGGAATGAGGCTCCCCACCGTGTTTTTGAGCTTCTCGGCGGTGAGCGCGCCGATCTTCAAGTTGTAGAGCTCGGCGATATGGTCGATGAGGTGGATATCCATGTTCGCGCCGCCCACGTTCATCGTAAGGCCCGCGATGATGCCGTCCAGAGAAAAGGCGGCCGCCGAAGTCTTACCCGCGCCGATATCGAGGGCAAAGACGGGGTTGGATTCGGAGAGCGGCACGTCCTGCCCGAGGGCGACGAGATAGGGCGTCTCGGCAAAGTTCACGCGGGAGATGCCCGCCGACTTTGCGACGCGGTAGTATTTTTCGCGCGCCTCCCCGCCGATGCCGCAGGGCACGCAGAAGAGCGCTTCGACGCCGCCGAAGGTGCGCCGCGCACACTTGGCGAGAAAGTATTCGAGAAGGGCTGCGGCATAGTTCTCCTCGACGATCTCCCCTTCGAAAACGGGGAACACGACGTCCGTCGCCTCGGCCGTCTTGCCGAGAAGGCGCTTGGCCTCTTGCCCGAAGGCGCGGATCTCGCCCGTCTCCTTGGAGACGGTGAGCGCGGTGGGCTCGGCGAGCACGATGCCGCTGCCGATACGGAAAATTTTGGTGACCGAAGTACCGAGATCGATGGCAAGTTTCAACATTTGTTTCCTCCCCGCGCTTTGAGCATGGCGCGGACTTCTTCCACGGGCAGTCCCACGACGTTCGTATAGCTCCCCTCGATGTGTTCGACGAGGGGGAAACCGTCCTGGATCCCGTATGCCCCCGCCTTATCGAGCGGGAGACCGCTTTCGACATATTTTTGAATGAGTTCTTCGCTCAATTTATGAAAGGTAACCCTTGTCTTTGCAACATGGTATGCCTCTTTTCCGTCCGAGATGAGGCAAACGCCCGTGTAGACCTCGTGCGTTTTCCCCGAAAGAAGGCGGAGCATGCGCCTTGCATCCTCCCCGTCCTTGGGCTTGCCGAGCACCGTGGAGCCGAGGGCGACGACGGTATCCGCGCCGAGCACCGTGCTGTGCGGGAAGCGGGAATAGACCTCTCTCGCCTTGCCGCACGCGAACGTTTGAGCCGTTTCGTATGCGGAAAGCCCCCCTGCGCGCTCTTCGTACAGGGAAGGCTCTACGGTGAAATCTTCGGTGATCTGCCCTAATAGCTCCCTTCTTCTGGGAGAATTGCTGGCGAGGATAAGGTGCATGGGTGTATGGTTAGGGGATAGCGGTTGGGGCTTTGAGATGTCGATATCTAACCCCTCACGAAATTTTGTTTTGCGGAATGTGGACTCCGTATAAGGGGATTCTCTCCCCCTATGGGGGTTCGGAATGACAGATCGTCCCAAGCAAAACAAAATTTGTGAACAAGGTTCCCGTTAAAACGCGGAGAAGCAAGCGAGACAAGGAGAAGGAGCATTCCCGCAGGGAGCGTCGCTTCCGATTACTTGCGCGAGCAGGGTTCCCCTGCGCTGCGCGCCCCAATTTGCTACGCCACCGCACGCTTGATGTCTTTGAGAACAGAAGAGCGCAGCGGCCGACGGGACGGAGAGATGTCGATATCTAACCCCTCACGAAATTTTGTTTTGCGGAATGTGGACTTCGTATGAGGGGATTCTCTCACCCCCTATGGGGGTTCGGAATGACAGATCGTCCCAAGCAAAACAAAATTTGTGAACCTATAGTATTTCGAGATTCTTTTTGAAGTTGCGCTTAAATTCGGGGCCCGCTTCCATCGCCTGCCTGATTTCGAGCGTGGCGTCGCCGGCGAGCTCCGTTTTCATGATGACGGAATCGCCCAAAACGTCGCAGTTGATGCCCGTCACCATGCCGAGGCCGCTCCTGTCGAGGCACTCCGCGATGCGCAGCAGAATGCCGAGCTTGCGGATGATCTCGAGGTCCTCGTCCTTGATGATATCCTTATAGCGCAAATAATCCTGCGGGGAGAGGTTCTCCTTTTTGTAGCACCCCGCGACGAAGGCGGCGAGAACGATCTCCTTGTGCGACGCACCATAGATGCCGCTGTTCATGATCATATAGCGGGAATGGATGGGCCCGCTGTAATAGCGGATATGGGTGCCGCAGCAATGCAGGCTCGCCGCGATCTTCAAAACTTTCAGATAGATGCGCGGGAACTTATGGAGAACGCGGAGCTGTTTGAAGAGCTGGATGGCGAGGCGCACGACGTGTTCGACATGCTTTTCGTCGCACCCGTAGTATTTTACGAGGGTGGAGAGCGAATAGGAGAGCACGTCGGCGAGCGGCCGTTCCACCGTCATGGGAAGGGCTTGGTTGAACATGATCCCCTCCCGCAGGCCGCAGCCGCTGATGGAGAACCGGCTGATATGCAGATAGTCGGTGAACGACTTGATGATGGCGAGCGCGGCGGGCATGATGTCGGCACGGGCGGGCGAGAGGCCGCGGATGCGCTTGCGCTTCTCGACGTCGAGGACGCGCACCATCTCGTAGACGGCGACGAAATCGTCTACCGTGAAGTGATAGTTGTGTACGATGTTGAGCGGATACTTCGTGATGATGCGGTGGATCTTGTAGAGGTTGCGGAAGGAGCCCCCCACCCCGATCATCTGCGTATCCGGGTCGACGGAGGAGAGCCAATCGATCTTCTTGAACTGTTCGGTGAAGAACTCCTCGATCTTATCCGTCTGCTGTTCGGGGGTGAGCCCGTCGTCCGAAAAGAGGTCGGTGAGGGTGACCGCTCCGAAGGGAAGGTTCGCATAATTGATGATACAGCGGCGGTTGTAATAGATGATCTTGGTGCTTCCGCCCCCGATCTCGAGGATGATGCCCCGCGGCGTATCCATAGAGTTGATGACCCCGCGGTAGACGAGGGTCGCCTCCTCTTCCTCCGAGAGGACGTTGACGCGGATCCCGCAGGTGGCCTGTATCTCGTCGAGGAAGGAACGCTGGTTTTTTGCGCGGCGGACGGCCGCCGTCGCAACGGCGATGATGCGTTCGACGCCCTTTGCGTCCGCGAGCCGTTTGAACATTTTGAGTGTTTTGATGGTCTCCGCCACCCTTTGCGGTTTGAGAAAACCGTCGCGGTCCATATCCTGACCGAGACGGACGCTCTCTTTGAGCTCATCCACCACCATAAAATGACCGTCGCCGAGTTCGACGATGACAAGACGCGCCGAATTGGAACCCAGATCGATGATACCGATTTTTTCCATGAAAATATGCCCTGTCCTTGTGCTTGATCGCAGCGTGTGCGCGTACGTTCCGATGCGCGATATATTACCCGATTCTAACGATTGTGCATTCATTCTAACACAGGAATGCGCGTTTGTCCATACCCTTTTTGAAAATATTTTGCTCAAAAGGCAGACTTTCCCGCCATTTTTCGGGGTTTGCGGGGCGCGAATGCCGCACGGAATTGGAAAAGGGAGAGCACGGCCAAAAAGACGCCGAAGGCGCGCCGCAATGCCTCCCCTTCGATATGGGCGGCCGCGAGCGAAAAGAGGGCGGAAAAGAGGAGCGCGGGCACGACGATCCAAAAGAGCCCCTCCCTTTCGAGCAGGCCGTTCTTCGCATGGACGGAGAGCGCGAGCAAGGACATGGGCAAAAACGAGAGGAGATTGATCCCCTGCGCTGCCGTCTGCTCCACGCCGCAAAAAATTGTCAGAAGAGGGATGAGAACGGTGCCGCCGCCCATACCCATGCCCCCGAGAAGGCCCCCCAAAAGGCCGCAAAGGAGAAAGACGAGGAAGGCCATCAGAACATCATCCTTATGCCCGCCGCGAGCATGAAGGCGGCAAAGAGAAAGGTGAGAAAACGGGAGGAGACGCGGGGCAAGAGTTTCGCGCCCAAGAGCCCGCCCGCCGCCACGCCGAGGGCGACGGGCAGCAGGACGGCAAAGGGCACGAGCCCCGAGAAGAGATAGACGGCGCCGCTCAAAACCGAGACGGGCAAGATGACGGCGATCGCCGTTGCGTGGGCCGTCCGCGCGGGCCTGCCCGCGCTCTTCAAGATGGGCACGGCGACCATGCCGCCCCCGCCGCCGAAGATCCCGTTGAGCGCCCCCACCGCGGCGCCGCCGAAGAGATATTTCGCCAAAGACTTATTCATAACGTCGCATCGCGGCCCCTTTGCCCATACATTCGGGCCGCTTTTTATGCAAAGTTTGTGCCAAACGCAAAAAAACTTTTCTTTTTTTATGGATTTCACGCGAAAGTGCTTGCAAGAAATCCGAACTTATATTAAAATAGAGAAGTATCTTTCGATAAAATACGGGAGACGGCGGCGGCATTGCCGCGTCTCCGGGATAAAGGTGTAATATGGCGAAATTTTTCAAATCGGACAAATGGAAGAAGGGCTTTACGGCGGGGCTTTGCATCGCCCTCTCCGCGACGCTCTCTTTGGGCATCCTCTCCGCTTGCGGAAAGAAGCCCGCGGAGGACGACGACGAGGAGGATACGACGCTCCCCACCGATACCCAACTCATCAAAAACGGCGATTTCGAATTTTACAACGAGATGACGAAAGAGGAACGGGATGAGCGGCGCACGTTCATCAACAGCCCCACGAGCTGGTCGGCTTCGGCCGAGAGCCCCTCTTCCGACTCCTCCTCGGGCATCGTGAACGCCGAAGATTGGGCGTACATGACGAAGTCCGCGAAGTCCCTCATCCGCGAAGAGGACCGCACGACGACCAACGACGACGGCGAGACCGTTCCCGCAGAACCCGGCGACGTGGAGTTTTCCGACGAAGCCAAAAAGTTCGCCCTCGATAATTGGGACGAAGCGAGCCTCTACGACCGCCTCGAATTTTACGATTTCTTCGATATCGACGCCGACAGCGGCTTCGATAAGTACGACGACTACAAGTATTCCATCGACTTCGACGACGTGCGCTACCTCGCCGAGGAAGCGGGCGAAGAGCTCGGCCTCCACTATGCGGAGGGCGAGGACGAAGCGGGCTCGGGCGTCCTCATGATCCACAACCACCACTACACCTCGTCGGAGCAGGTGAGCGGGACCGCGAAGTACTACACTTCGAGCACCGACGTGACGCTCAACGCGGGCACGGCGGCCAAGGTGAGCGTTTGGGTCAAAACCATCGGCCTGAAACACTACGACAAGGTGGACGTCACCAAGCGTGCGGGCGCCTACATCGCCGTGACGAACAACGTCGGCTCCACCGCGCTCGACCAATTCCAGATCAACGACATCATCACGGCGAACGCCGCGGACCAGACGACCAACAACGGCTGGCAGCAGTTCACCGTCTATATCCGCGCGAACACCTTCGCGACGACCACCTTCCGCATCGTTTTGGGCCTCGGCCGCGGCACCTCGGACGACCGCTACGAAGCCGTCGACGGCATCGCCCTCTTCGACGACCTCGAATGCGAACTCATCGAGGACGCGGAATTCCAGAGCGCCGTCTATGGCGAGGACAAGGTCCTTCCCGAAAGCGGCCACATCTCCCAGCTCGACGACAAGGATACCGCGCGCAAGTTCTACTCGACGAGCAGGACGGAACCCGCCAAGGACGGCAAGGGCGTCTACGACGAGAACACCAACTATGCCCTCGACCTCAAAGCGGAATTCACGGAATACGAGCTCACCTCGGCCGAAATCGGGCTCACCAAGGAAGTCTCGGGCAGCCGCACCTATACCTCGGCGGACATCGATACAAAGCTCTTCGATAACACCAAGGAGGGCACCACCACCCCTACCAAATACCAGAGCGTGCTCGGCAAGTTCGACTTCAACGGGCTCAAAGATGCCGCCGAAGCGGGCGGGAGCGTCAAGAACGGCTACCTCAAAACCATCGTCGATAACGACTTCGCGAAATTCCCCTTCGCGAATGAGAACAACATCATCATGCTCCTCTCGACGAACGGCGCGGCCTACACCGCCAAACTTCCCGAGATCGAGGTTGCGTCCAACAGCCGCATGCTCGTCTCCTTCTGGGTAAAGACGAGCTCCATCCTCTCGGGCAGGAGCGGCGCGGGCGCGACCCTCGTCGACGGCGAGAACAAGGTCTCCATCAACCCCTTCGATTCCACCGCCGTCCCCACCGTCGATGTGGGCGACAGCGTCAAGGATATCTGGGACGGCTGGGTACAGTGCTTCTTCTTCGTGGAGAACGATTCCGACGAGGTCAAGTCCTTCACCCTCGAACTCACCTACGGCCCCACCGCGATCGCTTCCTCCACGGCGAGCAGCTATTGCGACGGCTATGCGGCATTCGCCAACTTCGAGATCAAGACCGACCTCACCCGCGCGCAGTATAACTACGCCGCAACGGGCACCTATGCGCAAAAGACGACGCTCACGGGCGCCTCTACCGATCCCTCCGTGTTCGACAGCGCGGCGGCGAGCGGCAACACCCTCGAAGAAGGGCTCGCGCGTCCCGCCAATTACACGGGCGCCCTCGCGGGGAGCGACGTGCTCATCGCGGGAAGCGAGACGAAGAACCCCACCATCAAGGAACTCAACAAGGACGGCATCTACACCGGCCTCCTCTCCTCCGAATTTGCGGATAACTATGCAAATACGGCCGAGGATAAGGACGGGACCGCTTACGGCGACGGCAATCCCCTTCCCGCATGGAAATCCTTCCTCTCCACAGAGGCAGGCGCGGCATCCGTAGGCGAGACCTGGTGGAAGAAGCTCTTCGGCTCGAAGAACGGCGCCACGGCCAACGCGGCCTACCAGCCCCTCGTCCTCCTCAATACGAATGCGGCGGGCACCACGCACGCATCCTACGGCTTCTATGCCGCAAAGGCAACTCTTTCGGCCAACTCCGCTACCAAGATCTCGGTGCGCGTGAAGGTCAAGAGCGGCACCACCGCCTACCTCTATCTCATCGACGTCTCGGGCACGGCGAGCGAAGGCTACAACAGCGGCCTCAAAGCCACCCTTCCCGCCGTCACCTATTGGTATGACGACGACGGCAACATCGTCAATATGGATCCCGCCGACGACGAATTCGACGAAAAGGGCAAGATCCTCTACGAACTTCAAGAAAACGGCCTCTACAAGAACGCGCAGGATACGACCGACACCGCCCTTTATGCCAACTTCGCGAACTTCGAGAAGGACGACGAGGGCAACTACGTCACCACGGCGGACACTCCCGTGTTCTACTACGACAGCGAGACGGACGCCTACTATGCCTACCGCGACGAGGAGAAGGACGATACCTACACCTATCGTACCGCGGTCCAAACCCTTCCCGACAAGGGCGACTTCGTCCGCTACAATTACAGTGAATATCCCGAGGCCGTCATCGCGGTCAAGGGCGACGACTTCGGCGGCGAATGGGTGACGGTTTCCTTCTATGTCCAGACGGGCACCGAGGGAAAGGACTACCGCCTCGAACTTTGGGCGGGCCAGCGCGACTATGTCGAAGGCGACACGTCGAAAACGGGCTTCCCCGGGCAGGGCTATGTGTTCTTCGACCGCTGCAACATCACCACGGTGAGCAATTACGGCGCCCTCCTCTCCGAGACGGCAGATACCATGCTCGCCTACAAGGACGGCGAGGCCTATCCTTTCCGCGATGCGGACGATAGCGAGAAGCTCGCAGAAGGATATGGCCGCTACTACACCTTCACCATCTACGATTCGCCCGACTTCATCCGCTACGACAAGACGCAGGACGAAAACGGCGACGGAGATCCTTGGCGCAACTACAAGCAGTCCGAACAGCTCGAAAAGCTCTCCTATCTCTCCTGTGTGGACAAGGACGGCAGCGTGCTCGGCACGGCCTTCCCCACCGTCAGCGTGTATATGGACTACTCGGTGAGCGAACAAAACCTCGATACGTTCAAGGCGCCCAGCCTCAACGACGAGACGGATGACGACGATTCGGGCGACGACACCACCACGACCACGACGGGCGAATCGGGCAACATCTGGCTCTACCTCGCCTCTGCCCTCCTCGCGTTTGCCCTCCTCTTTACCATCGGCGCGATCGTGTTCAGGAAGCTGTGGAGCAAGCGCAAGAAGTCGGTCAAGGTCAAGCAGCCCAAACAGCCGCGTGCGCCCAAGAAGGCAAAGAAGCAGCCCGAGGAGCCCGCAAAGGAAGAAACTCCCGCCGAGACTCCCGACGAGAACGACCCCTACAACGAATAACGCTTCTGCGTAAACAAAACCGACGGCACATTTGCCGTCGGTTTTTTATATTCTTTTCAGCGTCCCGCGTACATGCGCAAGCCCTTGGGGAGGTGGTTTTTCACGATGCCGCCCGTACACTTGCCGAGGCCGAGGGGAAATTCCTCCACGCAGACGACGCACCAGCCCTCCTGCCCGTCGCAGGGCAGAACTTCGCCCAAGAGGTACTTTTTCGCCCCTTCGCGGGTGAGCCGTATCTGCCGCTTCGCACTTGCCCCGTACGCCATGGCGAAGGCATGGGCGGGCTTGAAGCGCTTCCCGTCCCACTCCCCGAGCTCTGCACCGAGGCGCAAAAGGCGCACCCCCGCAAGGTCGGGCATGCCCGCGGGCACGCGGTACATCCGTCCGTCGGGAAGGGTGTGGATCTCGCCCGTCGGGGGGCTTTCGAAGAAGTCCCCTTCAAATGCGCGGAAGGCCTTCTCCGCCTGCGCGCTATGGCGAACGGGGAAGGGCCGCGTGCGCAACGTTCCGCCCTCCGCCCTCTGCAAAAGGGCGCAGAAGTGCCCCTCGCCGCGGAAGGTGTGCGGGTAGAGCTTCTTTCTCTCGACGAGGGAAAAGTCGGGGTGCCGCTTCAAAAACTCCTCGATCTGCCACTCGTCCTCCTCTTCGGCGAAGGTGCAGGTGGAATAGAAAAGACGCCCGCCGCCCGCCGTCATCTCGGCGGCGCGGTCCAAGATCTCCCGCTGCCGCGCGGCGCACCGCGCGACGTTTTCCAAGCTCCATTCGGGAATGGCGTTGGGCTCCTTTTTGAACATGCCCTCACCCGAACAGGGCGCATCGACGAGGACAAGGTCGAAATAGCCGGGAAAGAGGGCGGCGAGGCTCTCGGGGGAAGCGTTCGTGACGGCGCAGTTTGCGATGCCCATGCGCTCGACGTTCTGCGAGAGCGCCTTCGCCCGCACGGGGTCGATCTCGTTCGCGATGAGGACGCCTTCGCCCCCCATCTGCGCGGCAATGTGCGTCGTCTTACCGCCCGGGGCGGCGCACAGGTCGAGGACGCGCTCCTTTTTGCATGCGTTTGTAAAATCCCCCACTTTCATCGCCGAGGGCTCCTGCACATAATAGAGCCCCGCAAAGTGGTAGGGATCTGCCCCGGGTTTTTCCTCGCCGACATACACGCAGGCGGGATCGTCGCAAAACTGCTCCCCGAGCGGAAAGGGCGCGCGGCGGAAAAATTCCTCGGCTGAAATTTTCAAGGTGTTGACGCGGAGCCCCTTGACGGGCGGAAGATCGTACGATGCCAAAAAGGCGGGGAAATCCTTTCCCAGCCTCTCACGCATGCGCTCTATAAAGTTTTCGGGTAATTTGATCATAGATCGCCGCCTATGCCGAGCTTGCGCCTCATTTCGTCGTAGGGGACGAAGGCCGCCCCGCCCGCGATCGCGCTATCGTAGCGCGCACCGCCCTCTTCGCGGGCGATGTACACGTTGCACTCCCCGGGGTGGGAGGTGAACTTCCCGCCCGACGCAAAGATGGCGCCGACGAGCCCGATGGAAGCGGGCACGTCGATCTCCACGTCCTTCGCGAAGCAGTAGGTGTTCCCTTCGAGCGGGCCCTTCCGCCGCTTGTGCATGTATTTGTTGACGTAGCGGTAAAACTCTTCGTGCGCCTTGTGGTAGGCCTCGCGCTCGCGCTCCTTTTCCTCGAAATGGGCCTTCTGCCCCATGGACGCGCAGGGGGTGATGCGGTAATTTTCCACCCGGCCGCCGCGGATGCGGTAGCGGTCGATGAGCTCCCTGACGCTCGCGCCCTCGCGCTTGCAGAGGGCTTCGCACACGCGCATGGTGGCATAGGCGTCGTCGACGGCGCGGTGCGGGGTGAACTCCACACCCAAATTTTCCGCCATGACGCCCAGCCCGACCTGATGGCCGTACTCGCCCGTCACGTTCATCCAAAAGAACTGCGTATCGTGGAAATCGAAGCGGAAGGAGGGAAGATGGTAACGCTTGGTTTCGAGATTGAGATAGTTGACGTCGTTCATCGTCGCATGGCCCAAGACGATGGCGTCCTTCGCCTCCAAAAGAGCGCGGATCTTGCGGAAGTGGGTGGGAAAAAGCGGATATTTTTTGAAATCTTCGTACTCGTAGGGTAAGACGAGACCCTCGCCGCCCTTGCGGTCGGTGAGGTGGAATTTGCCCTTGGGGTTCATGAGGATATCCTCACGCGCCGTCACGTTGAAGTTCTCGTCGGTGACGACATACCCGAAGGCGCATATTTTGGCGACGTTGCGGTAGACGCAGGCGCATTCGATGTCAAAAAATATATAGTGCATGTTTTGTTGTTGCGAATCGCGTATAGGCGTCGAAATACATCGTCGTGCTACGTTTTTCTTGCCCACGTACGCCCAAGTACGCGGGCTGCGAAAAGCCTCGCACTCCTTGTCTTTCTCGCCTCTCCGCGATTTACGGTAACCGATGTCGGGATATTTAACTGTATCGGACTACTTCCAAATCGTTAAATCGCATAGCTGCAAGCGAGACAAGGAGAAGGAGCATTCCCGCAGGGAGCGTACTTTTGCGTACGTGACCAAGGGAAGCGCACCTTCGACACAGTATCGCGTAGCAGATATGCGATTCCTTTATTTCTTCGGCAAAATCTCGGTTTTGCCGCCCATGTAAGGGCGCAATACTTCCGGTATCTCCACACTTCCGTCGGCGCGGAGATGATTTTCGATGAGGGCGATGAGCATGCGCGGCGGCGCGACCACCGTATTGTTGAGGGTATGGGCGAATTTGCTCCCCCCCTCCCCCTTAAAACGAATGCCGAGACGGCGGGCCTGCGCGTCGGTGAGGTTGGAGCACGAGCCCACCTCGAAGTATTTCTTCTGGCGGGGCGACCACGCCTCCACGTCCACACTGCGGTATTTGAGGTCGGCAAGATCTCCCGTGCAGCATTCGAGGGTGCGGACGGGCACGCCCATCGAGACGAAGAGCTCGACGGTGTAGTTCCACATTCTGTCGTACCACATCTCGCTCTCCTCGGGCTTGCAGATGACGATCATCTCCTGCTTTTCGAATTGGTGGATGCGGTAGATGCCCCTCTCCTCGATGCCGTGCGCGCCCTTCTCTTTGCGGAAGCAGGGCGAATAGCTCGTAAGGGTCAAGGGGAGCTGTTTTTCGTCGAGGGTGGTATTCATGAACCGCCCGATCATGGAGTGTTCGCTCGTACCGATGAGATACAAGTCCTCCCCCTCGATCTTATACATCATGCCGTCCATCTCCTCGAAGGACATGACGCCCGTGACGACGTCGGAGCGGATCATAAACGGCGGGATGCAATAGGTGAACCCCTTATTGATCATGAAGTCGCGCGCGTAGGTGAGTACGGCGGAGTGCAGGCGGGCGACGTCCCCCGTGAGGTAGTAGAAGCCCTGCCCGCTCGTCCTCCTCGCGCTGTCGATATCGATGCCCGCGAGCTTTTCGAGGATATCGAGATGATAGGGTACCTCGAAATCGGGCACCTTGGGTTCCAAAAAGCGCTGCCGCTCGACGTTCTCGGAATCGTCCTTCCCGATGGGCGTATCCTTAGAGACGATGTTGGGAATGCGCATCATGATGGCTTTGAGCCCTTCCTCGACCTCCTCCGTCTCCTTCTCGATCGCGGCGAGACGTTCGGCATCGGCGGTGACCTGCGCCTTGACGGCGTTCGCCTCGTCGACCTTCTTCTCCCGCATGAGGATGCCGATCTGCTTGGAGAGGGCGTTGCGGGAGGCGCGGAGAGCGTCGCCCTCCGTCTGCAAGGCGCGGCGGCGCGTATCGAGAGCAAGGGCCTCGTCGACGAGAGGGAGCTTGTTCTCCTGAAACTTCTTTTTGATGTTTTCGCGGACGAGCTCGGGCTGCGCGCGAAGCAATGCGATATCGATCATATCTGCCTCTTGATTGCAATGTTTTTCTCAATTATACACCTTTTGCCGCCGAAACGCAACGCTTTCCCCCCATTTGAGTCATTGATGGCGAAAAAATCCTCATTCAAACCCGAGAATTTTTGACTTTTCCGCGCGCGTCGTGCTATAATAGAAACGAACAACATTCCTTTCAAGGAGACCGCTGTGGCAGAACCCGACCGTAAAACTCCCGATATGGGCGCCCCTCTTCCGCCTGCGCCGCGCCGCAAGGCGTTTTCGGCGCGCGTTTTGAGCAGGACCCGCGAGGAGAAACCCGTCGATGCGCACAAGGCGCTCAAAAAGAAGTTCAAGCACGCAAAAAGCATTCCCTCGGCAGACGAGGTCGAACGCTTTACCCCCCGCCTTTCGGAGGGGCTTTCGGCCGAGCAGGTCGAACTGCGCTTCAATCAATTCCTTTTTAACGACGTCAACAAGAAGTACTCCAAGTCCTATGCGAGCATCTTCATCGGCAATATCTGCACCTTCTTCAACCTTTTGTGTCTCCTCGTTGCGGTGGCGCTCATCTTTGCGCACGCGAGCCTTTCGCAATTCCTCTTTGTGGGTATCTTCGGGCTCAACCTCATCATCGGGATCGTGCAGGAGATCCTCGCCAAGCGGCAGATCGATAAACTCTCCGTCCTCGTCTCTTCGGCCGTAAACGTCATCCGAAGCGGCGTGCGGATGTCCGTCCCCATCCGCGAGATCGTCCTCGACGACGTTCTCCTCCTCGAAGCGGGCCAACAAGTGCCCGCCGACTGCAAACTTGCGGACGGCATCGTCGAAGTCAACGAATCCCTCCTCACGGGCGAGAGCATTCCCGTCAAAAAGAATCCCGGGGAGATGCTCTTTGCGGGCTCCTTCATCGCAAGCGGGTCGTGCCGTGTGCGCGCCGAACGCGTGGGCGGGGCGACCTATCTCAATTCCCTCACTTCGAAGGCGAAGAAGTACAAAAAACCCAAGTCGGAGATCATCAACTCCATCCGCCTCTTTATCCGCGTCATCGGCTTCTTGATCCTCGTCATCGGGGCGCTCATGCTCTGGATCAACTGGGGGCAGACGGGGCACGATACGGATAAGTCCATCCAGCTCACGGGGGCCGTCATCATCGGCATGATCCCCTCGGGACTGCTCCTTCTTACCTCGCTCGCGATGGAAGTGGGCGTTCTGCGCCTCGCGAAGAAGCAGACCCTCGTGCAGGACCTCTATTCTTTGGAAATGCTCGCCCGCGTCGATATCCTCTGCCTCGACAAGACGGGCACCATCACCGACGGCCGCATGACCGTCAACGACTGCCTGATCCTCAACAATAACACCGAGTTCACCCTCGACGAGATCATGGGCAGCATGCTCGCCGCCCTCGACGACAACAACCAGACTTCCATTGCGCTCAAAGATAAGTTCGGGATCTCCAACACCCTCCCCGCGACCGCCATGATCCCCTTCTCTTCCAAGCGCAAATATTCCGCGGTCTCCTTCGGGGAGACGGGTACCTTCGTGTTCGGCGCGCCCGAATTTGTTCTGCGCCCCATGCCCCCCAAGATCGCGAAGCTCGTCAAACAGTATGCACAGGCGGGCCTGCGCGTGCTCGTGCTCGCCCATTCCGCGGGGCAGATCGTGGGCGAACGCCTTCCCGCCATCCTCCGCCCCACCGCCGTCATCACCCTCGCCGACAATATCCGTTCGGATGCGGCGGAGACGGTGAAATGGTTCCGCGAGAACGGCGTGCAGATGAAGATCATTTCGGGCGATAACCCCGTGACCGTCTCCGAAGTCGCCCGCCGCGTGGGCGTGGAGAATGCCTCTTCCTTCATCTCCTTGGACGGGCTCACCGACCTCGAAGTGGAAAACGTCGCGGGGGAATATACCGTGTTCGGCCGCGTCACTCCCGAACAGAAGGCCATCCTCGTGCGGGCCCTCAAAAAACAGGGGCATACCGTCGCCATGACGGGGGACGGCGTCAACGATATCCTTGCCTTGAAGGAAGCAGACTGCGCCATTTCCGTCGCGTCGGGGGCGGAAGCGGCGCGAAACGTCTCCCACCTCGTCCTCATGGACAACAACTTCATGAGCCTTCCTTCCGTCGTATTCGAAGGGAGGCGGGTCATCAACAACATCAAGTCGAGCGCGGCCCTCTACATCACCAAGACTCTGTTCATCACCATGCTTGCCCTCATCTGCATCTGCATGGGACGGCAGTACTTCTTTACGACGAACAACATGCTCCTCTTCGAGATGTTCGTGGCCGCCCTTCCCTCGTTTGTCGTCTCGTTACAACCCAATACCGAACGGGTGCGAGGGAAGTTCATCCCCTACGTCCTATCGCGATCGGTGCCGGGGGCGATCACCCTCGTTTTGTGCGTGATGAGCGTCTATGTCGCGGGGCTCACGGTGCCCGCGAACTACGGGTTCGTGGACAACGAGAGCGCGATGTTTATGCTCGCCCTCACCTTCGGCGGGCTCGTCATTCTCTTCCGCATCCTCATGCCCTTCAACGCCCTGCGCCTCGTTCTGTACGGCGTCTCGGTGGGCATCTGCATCATGTGCGTCTCCATCCCCGCTATCGGGAATATCATCTTCGACGGGTGGAGCGTCATAACGTTCACCTTCCCGCAGATCCTGTTCATCGTGTGCGTCATCCTCGCGGCCTTCCCCGTCTCGGGCGTCCTCGTAAAGCTCTGCGATATGCTCAACCCCACGACGGAAAAATAGCCCCCGCATGCCGCGGTGGCCTTACAATTCGATCTGTAAAACCGAAGGGAGAGACGGACAAGCCGTCTCCCCCTTCTAATTTCCCCCAAACGGCCCGCAAGGCCGTTTTTAACAAAGTTATAGATGTTCGATGATGTCCCGAGCGACGTATACGCCGCTCGCCGAAGCATGGGACAGCGAATGCGTGATGCCGCTGCCGTCGCCGATGATATAGAGCCCCTCGTAGCGGGACTGTAACTTTTCGTCTACCTGCACTTCCATGTTGTAGAACTTGACTTCGACGCCATAGAGCAGGGTATCGTCGTTGGCCGTGCCCGGAGCGACCTTGTCGAGGGCGTAGATCATCTCGATGATGCCGTCTAAAATGCGCTTGGGAAGGACGAGGCTCAGATCGCCCGGCGTCGCCTTCAAGGTGGGCGTGACGAAGGATTCTTCGATCCTGCCCGGGGTGGAACGCCGCCCGCGGATGAGGTCGCCCAGCCGCTGGACCATCACGCCGCCGCCCAAGAGGTTGGAAAGTTTCGCGATGGATTCGCCGTAGCCGTTGGAATCCTTGAAGGGCTCGGAGAAGTGCTTCGCGACGAGGAGGGCGAAGTTGGTGTTCGCCGTGTGCTTTGCGGGGTCCTCGTAGCTGTGGCCGTTCACCGTGATGATGCCGTTGGTATTCTCGTTGACAACCACCCCGCGCGGGTTCATGCAGAATGTGCGCACGAGGTCGCCGTACTTTTGCGTGCGGTAGACGATCTTGCTCTCGTAGAGCTCGTCGGTCACATGGGAGAATACCTCGGCGGGAAGCTCGACGCGCACGCCGATGTCCACGCGGTTGGAACGGGTGGGGATCTCGAGCTCCCGGCAGACATGCTCCATCCATTTGCTGCCGCTCCGCCCCACCGAGATGACGCAATCGCGGCAGTGGAAGCTGCACTCCCTGCACTTCACTTCGTAGCCGTCCGCAAGCACGGAGAGCGTCTCGACGGGCGTATCGAAGAGAAAATCCACCTTGTCTTTGAGTTCCCCATAGAGGTTTTTGAGGACGACGTAGTTGATATCCGTCCCCAAATGGCGCACCGAGGCGTCGAGCAGGTGAAGATCGTGCTTGATGCACTCCGTTTTAAGGGCCGTCCCCGCCGTCGAATAGAGCTTGGTGCCCGCGCCGCCGAAGCGGAGATTGATCTCGTCGACATAGTGCATGAGCTCCAAGGCGCGCTTCTTGCCGATGTATTCGTGCAGGGTGCCGCCAAAATCGTTGGTAATGTTGTATTTCCCGTCGGAAAAGGCGCCCGCGCCGCCGAAGCCGCTCATGATGGAACAGGTCTTGCAGTTGATGCAGCTTTTGACCTTCTCGCCGTCGATGGGACATTTGCGCTGTTCGAGGGCATGGCCCGCTTCCAAAACGGCCACTTTGAGGTCGGGGCGCGCATGAGAGATCTCGTATGCGGTATAGATGCCGCCGGGGCCCGCGCCGATTATGATCACGTCGTAGTTCTTCATCTGTCCCTCCGAGGGAAAAAACGCCAACCGCGTGGTCTCGACCGGTTGACGGCAATGTTATTTTGCGGGCCTTCGGCTCCTTACACCGTAACTATACCACAAAACCCCCGCTTTTGCAAGACTTTTTGAAAAATAGTGCATTTTGCAGTACTTTTCCCGCCCGTGCACACACACCTTTTGTTGACTTTTTGGTTTGGATATGGTATAACTTTTGATGTGAAAGAGATGGTGCCGAAGTTTTTCTTTTGCATGAACAGACGGCGCCCGACTGAAAACCTTTTTAAGTCCCTTGCTTTGTAAGAAAAGCATAGGCTAACAAATTTATAAAAAAATCGTGAAAAAGATTCTGCCAGGAAGATTTTTCACGAAGAGGAGGCGCCGCCTTAAAGAGGAGCTTTTCGCAAGAAAAGCGAGAAAAGGAGGCGTGCGCCGACGAGCCGGTGTGGCGGAATTGGCAGACGCTCGTCGCCGCAAGCTACGCCCCGCTCCCCTTCCCGCAAGCGGAAAGGGGTACAAAAGCTCCGCTGCGGCTCCTCTCCCCAAAAAAATACTTCGTCTTTTTTTGGGGGCCCCATTCCTCTTTAAGTCCCTTGCTTTGCTCAATCAAACACTTTGGGACTACAAACACAATCTATATGATTTGCCGGTGTGGTGGAATTGGCAGACGCAAGGGACTTAAAATCCCTCGGGATAAAACCCGTGTCGGTTCGAGCCCGACCACCGGCACCAGGGAAAGGCACCCAAACGGGTGCCTTTCCCTTAATATTTTTCGAAACCTGAAACTTTTTCGGACGGCAAAAAGTCTTATCAATAGAGAGGAACCGAGCATGACGGACGAAAAAAGGCTTGCTTTTGCTCTGCGATCGGCGGATGCGAAAGAGCCAAAGGCAACATTTCAATATCTGTTTGAAAAATATAAGCCGCTCGTCGTCTTTATTGCGGCCCGCTATCTCAAAAACAAGGCGGATATCGAGGACGCGGTGCAGGAGACGTTCATGAGCTTTTTTTGTCATGCCGCAGCCGTACGCTCTTCCGTGCGCTCCTATCTCGGGGCGAGCGCGAAAAACGTCTCTCTCCGCATCTTAAAACAACGCGGCGAGGCAAAGACTTTCGACCCCGACGCATATCCCGCCCCCTTCGACGACGCGCTTGCGAGCGAAGCATTTTGTGAACTCGTGGCGGACATGAAAAAGATCGTTTCCGAAGAGGACGTGCGCATCGTGCTCTGGCACCTTGTCGACGATATGACGTTCGCGCGCATTGCGCGCATGAGCGGAAAAAATGTAAGGACGGTAAAGACGAAGTACTTTCGCGCATTGAAAAAATACAAAAAATTCAAGGAGGCCGTACGGTGAAAAAAGCAGAGCAACAATTCTTGAATGCCTTCGACGCGTCTCTCGGCATAGCCCTCTCCTTCGAGAAAGTGGAAAGTTGCCTCCCCCCTCCCCGCCGCCAAACGCCGCTTTCGCACAAAAAACGCTATGCGATCGCGGGCATGGTGGCCTCGTTTGTCGTCATCATGGCGATTCTCATCCCCTCCGCCGTCCTTCTGCGGCCCGCCGATGGGGACGCTTTCGACAGCAAAAATATCACGCTTCAAACCCTGCGGGAAAGCGATTGCCTCTTCTATGAAGATCTCGTGTTCGCGCAGGGTGAGAAGAATCACGTCTTTGTCACCGACGGCGAGCACATTCTCGCACACTATGCCTATGAAAAGGCGACATACCACGAAGGCAGCTTCGAGCGGGCGTGCAACATGCGTGTGATCGAGGCGGTCGAATATATCGGCATCCCCTCCTATGCGGGGATCTCGGGCGAACCTTCGCTCGATTACTCCTTTAACGACGGCTATTTGAGACGGCTGAAACTTTCCGAACGGGACGACGGGCTCTATATCGACAACGTCGTGGTTTTGGATAAAGAAAACCCCACGACGTGGTTCGATCCCGCCAAGACCGATTTCCCATCCCGCGCGCAGTGCGAAAAAATATGCGTCGGCATGAGCCTCGACGAGGTCGTTTTCGCAATCGGGAAGCCCCAGCGGGACGTTGGCTACGGCGCGAGATTGTTTCAATTCGACCTCGACGACGGGTCCATCTTATGTCTCCGCTTGGACCTCGACGTCGAGAAGGAAAATAAGTATGTTCACAATAATCCCGAAAACAAGACCTACGGCACGCACTGCCTCTATGTTGCCGACATCGATTTTATCGAGACGCCAAACAATTAAAGCGGCGATCAAATTTACTCGATATAAAAGGAATTGGGGTCAGAATTGCGCCGCAACGGAATATATTGGCTTTGATAAAATAGTATAGTAAAAATAACCCTATTGGGGAGAAAGCTATGAAACTGAGTACGGCGGTTGCATTGAGAATCGGTAGGATTTTGCACGAAAAAGGGATATCCCAGTATCGGCTCGAACGAAAAATTGCCATGCCGCACAGCACATTGAAATCGATAATGGCCGAGAGAAACAAGAGTGTCAATTTGACGACGCTTATGCTGATCATAAAGGGACTTGAAATGACACCCGCCGCCTTTTTCGATGACCCGCTATTCACCGACTCCGAGCTTATTGTTGAGTGAAATTTGAAAATGAGAGAAAAAGGCAAGCAGCGAGGAACACGTTCCCCGTTGCTTTTCTATATAAGAAATATCCCAAAAATATCTTCCCGGGCGCATGCGGTCCATGTGCGGAAGATCTTGCCCGTCGATGTTTGAAAGTGCGAAAAATGCGGTATAATAGATATGAACAAAGGAAGCGGCAGGCAAAAGGCGGTCGCATATTGGAGCGATAAGCACCTCCCCGCAGCCTCCCGATATCGATTATAGGAGGATACCATTATGAAACATGAACTTACAACGCGCAACCAAAACTACGGACTTTTCGATGTGTTCGACGACTTCTTCAAACCCATGTTCTTCGAAGAGACCAAAGATCTTCGCACCGACATCAAGGAGACGGCAAATTCCTATGAGCTCGATTTGGAGCTCCCCGGCTACGGCAAGGACGAGATCAAAGTCGCCCTCGAAAACGGCTACCTCACCGTGAGTGCGGAAAAGCACCAAAAGGAAGAGGACGGGAAGAAATACCTCCGCAGAGAGATCCACGAGAGCACCTCGAGGAGCTACTATGTGGGGACGGAAGTCACCCGCGAACAGATCAAGGCGAAGTATTCGAACGGCATTTTGAGCCTCACCGTTCCCAAGGAGACCCCCAAAAAGGCCGCCGAAAGCAAATTCATCGCGATCGAGTAAACGATGCGAGCCGCCCCTTGCCGGGGCGGTTTTTTCGTGGATTTTTTGGGCAGAGCCCCGACATGGTATGCCCCTCTTCTTTTTGAACGCACGCAAAAGCCCGACCGAAACGGTCGGGCTTTTTTTGGAGGCGCCACCCGGATTTGAACCGGGGAGTCAGGGTTTTGCAGACCCTTGCCTTACCTCTTGGCTATGGCGCCGTAAAAAAACAGTGCGGAGCTGTGTTTGGAGCGGGAAACGAGATTCGAACCCGCGACATCCACCTTGGCAAGGTGGCGCTCTACCACTGAGCTATTCCCGCATATGAGCTTTCCGCACTGTATTGGTGGAAGTTATAGGGATCGAACCTATGACCCCCTGCTTGTAAGGCAGGTGCTCTCCCGGCTGAGCTAAACTTCCGATTGCTTGATTATAATAGCACAATCCCATTCGCTTTGCAAGCGTTTTTCCTCGCGAATGTAAATTTTTTTATAAAATTTCTCTCGGCGGCCCCGAAAGCCCCCTTTGCGGCCGGAAGCAAAATGGGGAGCGCGCCCCTTTTTAACAGTTCTTTTCGAAGAAGGAGAGGATCGTGCCCCACTTTTCGGCGCGGCCCTCGCTCTCGTTCAAAAATTCATGGCGGCTGTGCGGGAAGAGCTTCATCTCCACCTTCCGCATGCCCGCCTCTTCGGTATAGAAGCGGTAGAGCTTCTTCACGTCCTTGCCCATATCCCCGACGGGGTCGTCCTCTCCCGAAGCGAGGAGAACGGGCAAGTCCTTTTTGAGCCCCTCCCGATACTTCTTGGTATAGAGACTACGCAGCCCCTTGAAGAAATCCTTATAGAACCGGAAGGAGCAGGTGAACCCGCAGAGGGGGTCTTGCGCATAGGCGTCGTTGTTCGTGCCGTCCGTCGAGAGCCACTGCCCGTCGCCGAATTTCTTCGCATACGCCCCGAAGGAGAGCTTTTCGATGAGCTTTGCAGGCTTTTTTGCCATGCCGAACATGCAGCCGAGCCCCGCGACGAGGGAGCCGCTGTACACCTCGAAGTCCTTCTTGTGCGCGCTGCCCGCGATGACGGCGGCGTCGAGCTTATCCGCGAACTTCCCGAGATAGCTCTGCGTGACGAAGGAGCCGAAGGAAAAGCCAAAGAGGAAATATTTGAGCCCGCTGTATTTTTCCCTGTAAAAGTCGGTGATGCGGGCCTCGTCGCGCACGACGTCGGCGAACATATCCCCCTTGCGGTAGCCGAGGGATTCTTTGTCCGTCTCGCCGTGGCCACGGTGGTCGTCGGCGACGACGATGTAGCCGTGCCCGTTCAGAAAGCGCGCGAACGCATCGTACCGGCCGCAATGTTCCGCCATGCCGTGGACGATCTGCACGACAGCCTTGGGCTGCTTGACGTCCGTCCACTCGCGGACGAAGATCTCCGCCCCGTCGAAACTCTTCAAAATCATGATTTTCCACCCCTGCTCTCTTTTCTACTATTATACCACGTTTTCGCGCGATTTCAACCCCTGCCGTTCTTTTCCTCTCCTTCCAAATATCCACGGGCATAAAACTCTTGATTGTGCTTTTGGCGTGTGTTATCATAGAGCAAAGAAAGCCAAAGGAGGCCGAAATGAACAAGAAATTTTACGCGCTCCTTCTCGCCGCGGGCCTGTTCGTCCTTCCCCTTTCGGCGTGCGGCGCAAGGGGAGGCGAGACGGAAAACGGCGGGGGCATGTCCGAAAATACGCCCCCTGCGGAAAGCAACGAAATAGTGCCCGAACTTCCGCCCGAGACGGAAAAGGACCCACCCATGCCCGAGGTAAAGGCCTGCGCTTCCTACATCTGCGTGCAGGTGGACGGGCTGAATGTGCGTACGGGCGCGGGGACGGCCCACGCCGCCCTCGGACAGGTGCAAAAGGGCGAACTTTTGGCCCTCTGCGAAGAGGCGGGCGCATGGCGCAAGACGCAATATCAAAATCAAACGGCGTTCGTGAGCGCCGACCCCAAATATACGACGCTCGTGAGCCTCGAAAGGGGCTCCGATGAGGTCGAGCAAGTCGTCTGTGAGGGCTTAAAGATCCTCGGCACCCCCTATGTATATGGCGCGACCCGCCTGCACGACGGCAAGGGCGGGCTCATCAAGGGATTTTCCGCCGCCCGCTTCGACTGTTCCTCCCTCATGCAATACATCTTTTACTTTGGCGCGGGGGTGCTTCTCGACATGAACACCCGCACGCAGATCGCACAGGGGGTGCATGTGGAATGGAAGGATCTCGAACGGGGCGACCTTCTGTTTTTCACCAATGCCTCGCGGTGCAACAAAACGGGCATCGAGCGCGTGGGGCACGTGGCGCTCTACCTCGGCGGGAACTATATCCTGCACACCGCATCCGACTATGCCAAGATCGAGGAGATCTCCGCGGCGCGGCGGGCCTATTTCCTCGAAGCGCGGCGCGTCCTGTAACGGGGGGTCAATGTGCGATGGCGCCCCTTGAAAACAGGGTGTCGGCGAGCGCGGCGAATTTTTGGGGGGTGAGCGTTTCGCCGCGGACGCCCCCTTCGATGCCCGCCTCCTCCATGGCCGCCCGCGCCCCCTCGCGGGAGAGATGAAAGGCGGACACGAGGTTGTTTTCGAGCGTCTTTCTCCTCGATGAGAAGGCCGCGCGGACGGTCTCGCGGTAGGCCCTCTCGCTCTTCACGGGGATCCCCTCCCCGAAGGCGATGTGCACGACGGCCGAATCGACGTTGGGGCGGGGGAAGAACATCGTCCGCGGAACTTTGCGCGTGATGTGCGCCTCCCCTTTCAGGGCAATGGCCGCGGTGACGGCGCCGTATTCGGGCGTGCCCGCCTTCGCCGCAAAGCGCAGGGCGACCTCTTCCTGCACCATCACGGTCACGCCGCGGCAAAATCGGGCCTCTTCGACAAAGCGCATGGCGACGGGCGTGGTGATGTAATAGGGAAGATTGGCGCAGACAACATAGGGCCCGAGCTCCCTTTCGAGCGCGGCAAGGTCGCACTTCATAAAGTCGCGAAAGACGACCTCGACGTTGCCGCACCCCGCGAGCGTCTCCGCAAGGACGGGCTGCAAACTTTTGTCGATCTCAAAGGAAATTACCCGCCTCGCCCGCTCCGCGAGCACCCGCGTGAGCGCGCCCGCGCCCGTGCCGATCTCGAGCACCGCCGTGTTTTCGTCCACCCCCGCGTCCTGCGCGATGGCGGAAAGCAGGTTGGTATCCGTCAGAAAGTTTTGGCCGTACTGTTTCTTGAACCCGAAATTGTGGCGGGAAAGGATGTCTTTGAGTTCCATGCTTTTCCTCTCATAGCTTGGCCCCCGCCGCACAAACTGCGGTTGAGGGCAAGCCCCTTCTCACATAGGATAAAGAGCCGAAGGACAGCCTTCGGCTTTTCTCATTATAACATCAACGGGCGCGGTTGGCAACCCGATTTTATGCGGGAAGAAAGTTTTTAAGGGGCTCCGCGTACGCCCCCGCCGAGAGCGCGGAGAGAAATTCCTCCTCGGTGAGCTCGCCGAGATACTCCCCTCCCTCGAACAGAATGAGGGTGAGATACCTATCCTCGCGCAAAAAGCGGATGGCGTTCTGCGCGGGGACGGAGGCCTCGATGGCAACCCGCCGCTCCTCCACGCCGCGCAAAAACCGCTTGGGGGAAAAGTTGATGCGCCCGTAACTTCCGCCGCCGAACGCGCCGAACAAAAGAAGAAGCGCAAACGCGAGGGCGGAAAAATTGGGCGAGGAAAAGCAGCTCCACACGAAGAGCCCCAAGATCGCAAGGGCAGTCAGAACGCTCAACGCTCCGCAGACGATCTTTGCCCGCTTCTTGCCGATAGGCTCCAAAAGAAGGCGCAAGATCCTGCCGCCGTCCAAGGGATAGGCGGGCAAGAGATTGACAAAAAAGAGCGAAAAGGAGACCTGCGCCGCGAGCTCGGTGAAGGGATAGGTCTCGGGATAGAGCCACCAGAGCGCGACGAAAAAGATCCCCGTCGCAAGGCTTACAAGGGGGCCCGCGATGAGCACCGCGAGCTCGTTGCGCCTACCCATGCCCGCGATGTCCCCCGAAATGACCGCGCCATAGGGCATCAAGACGATGCGGTCGAGGACGTAGCCGAAGCGCCGCGCGGCATAGGCATGGGCGCACTCATGTTCGAGCGCGGCCAAAACGGCGGCCACGAAGAGGAGAAACCCTCCCGTGATCGCCGAAAGGATGCCCGCCGCCAAAAAGAGCGGGTGGACGACGACCCTTATTCCGCCCGCCCTTCGAAGGTGGCGCTTTTTAACTCCATGCAATGTTGCCCTCGGTGAGCGCGACGTTCTGGATGACGTTTTCGCCGTCATAGAAGATGACGTTCACGGCGCCCTCTCCGTCGGTGTAGCCGAAGGGCACCCCGGGGCGGACGGTGCTCCCCACCTCGTGGCCGACGTCGTCGAGCCCGCTGATGATGGTGGAGAAGGAATCGGAATGGCGGATGCGCACGGTGTAGCCCGTCGTGGGGTTCCCCGTCTTGGATTCGAGCTTGCCCTCGGCGGGCACATAGACGACGGCGCTGGCCGTGAAGCTCAAAAGCCCGCTCTCCGAGACCGTGACTTCCGCATTGCTGTCGCCCGAGACGATGGGCGAGAGGGTGAAGTCGGCATAGGTGCGGCTGTCTGTCGCCTCGGCCGCCTTCCCGCGGAAGAGCCCCTTCACCGCCGTATTGATGGCGCTGTTCGGGAGGAGCAGGTTGGTCAGGAAGATGGTCGCGCAGAGGGCGACGACAGCCACGAGCTCTGCGATGAGGATCTTCCTCGCGTTGGACGACTTTTTGGGGCGTTCGATGTATTCGCGCTCGATGGGCTTGCTCTCGGCGTAGGCGGGGTCGCTCGTCTCCATGCGGTCGTTGACTTCCTTCACGACGCGGTCGGAGAGCGGCTCTTCCTTCCATTTCTTCCTCTTTTCCTTTTTGCTGACGGTCACCGTCTCGACGGGGATCTCGAGCATTTCGGCGTAACTGATGTCATCGTTCATTGCGTCACCTCTTAAAATTTTTCGTTGGGGGCTTTTCGCCCGAGCTATAACAATGTATGCCCCCCGCCGCCCGTTTAGAAGAAAAAAACGATGTCGAATGACGCGCTTTTCGGGCGAAATATCCGACAAGGAAACATGAAGCGGCGCGAACTGCGCCCCCGGGAAGAAAGATTCGCTCGCCTTCGGCTCGGAATGAGGGGGCGGGAGGCGCCGTTCTTCGGCGGGCGGCTCGGAGGGCGCGGAAGAAAGATTCACTCGCCTCCGGCTCGGAATGAGGGGCGCTGCTATTCGGCGGCGGCATGCTTGACTTTTGCACGGGGCTTGCTTATAATAAAATCATGAATGTCTATCTCGATCATGCGGCAACAACGCCCCTCCTTCCCGAAGTTTTCGAGGCGATGAGACCCGTCCTCTGCGACGACTTCGGCAACCCCGATTCTCTGCACGCCTTCGGGCGGACGGCGGCCGCCTATGTGACGGACGCGCGCGACCGCATTGCAAACGTTTTGGGCGTCTCCCCCGCGGAAGTCTACTTCACCTCGGGCGGGACGGAAGCGGATAATTGGGCGGTGCGGTGCATCGGGGAGGGCGATGCAGTCCTCTCCCCCATCGAACATGCGGCCGTACGGGAGGCGGCACTTCTCCGCGGGGGGCGCATATTTACCTGCCCCGTCGGCGAGGACGGCATCGTCACAAAGGCGCATTTGGGGCGTACCATGTCCGAAGGTGTAGGCCTCGTTGCAGTCATGGCCGTCAATAACGAGACGGGGTGCGTTCAACCCGTCGAAGAGCTCGCACGTGCCACCCATGCCCTGAATGCGGTCCTCTTTTCCGACTGCGTACAGGCGGCATGCAGCCAAGATCTGAAAACGCTCGCCGCCGCATGCGACGCGCTCTCTTTGAGTTCCCATAAATTGGGCGGACCCAAGGGCGCGGGCGCGCTCATCGTAAAAAAGGGCGTCAAGATAAAGCCCCTCATCGTGGGGGGCGAACAGGAAAGAAGGCTCCGCGGGGGCACCCTGAACGTGCCCGCCATCGTGGGATTTGCGAAGGCCCTCGAACTTGCGCAGGCCCGCCGCGAGGAATTTTGCGCGCATACGGGGCGGCTTCGCGACCTCTTCGAGGAGAGCGTGCTCTCCGCGCTCCGAGGGCGGGTGAAGATCGACGGAGAGGGCCGCGCGCCCAATATTTCTCACCTCACCTTCGAGGACGGGGGCGAAACGCTCCTCGCCCTTCTCGATCTGCATGGCGTCGCCGCTTCGGGGGGCGCAGCGTGCTCGGCGCATGCCGCCCTTCCCTCTCATGTGATGCTCGCGATGGGAAGAGAGGAAGAAGAGGCCAAAAAGGGCGTGCGCTTCTCCTTCGGGCTCTCCACGACGGAGGAGGAAGTTTTGTTCGCGGCAAAGACGGTCGCGGCTTGTTTGAAGGGATAAAAATTTTTTTGAAATTTTTTTAATTGCATGTCACAAAAATAAGTTTTCAAACGTTTTATAGGTGTAATCGGTTGCAACCATGTCATGGGATCTGATCGAAAAGATCGTGGAAGAGTACGGCGATATGATCTATCGCCTTGCTCTGCACTACGTTCATAGCGAATTTGACGCCGAGGACGTCGTTCAGGAAGTTCTCCTTGCTTTCAGCATGCGTTCCGTCCCGAGAGAGCGGCAAAAGGCGTGGCTCTTGCGCGTGACCGTCAACAAGAGCCTCGACGTTCTGCGCAAGCGCAAGCGGCAGACCGCGCTCGACGGGGACATCGCCGCCCCCGCGGAGAACCTCTCCCTCGCCGAGGAGTTGAAGAGCCTCTCCCCCACCGACCGCAAGCTCGTCTATCTGCACTACTTCGAGGGGTACACTTCCAAAGAGATCGCCTCGCTGACGGGGATGCGCGATGCGGCCGTGAGAAAACGCCTCGAACGGGCAAAGAAAAAACTCAAAGACGTTTTGGAGACAAATTGATGAAATTTCGGGAAGAAGTGGAAAAAATCTCGTTGACGGACGAGCAAAAGAAGCGCATCGCCTCCGCCGTGGACAAAACCGGCAAGGCAAGACGCGCCGAACGGAGGCGGTCGATCAGACGGAACTTGAAGGGCGGCTTCCTCTCCCTCGCGCTCGTCCTCATCGTCGCGGCGCCCGTGGGCATCTATTTTGCGCTGCCGAAAAATCGCGCAGACGATCCCCCAATTACGGCCCCCGCGGATCCGTCGGGCCCGGGAGACGATGTCGGCCCCCAAGGCCCCGGGGATCCGTCGGACCCGGGCGGGGATATCGGCGCGCCCCAACTTCCCGACGGCATCAGCGGGAAGATCGAATATAAGCCTCGGTACGCCGCGGGCGAGAGCATTACCATCACCTACCGCGTTATTGCGGGCGATACGTTCACGGTCGAAAAGGACGAGCGCGGGTTTACCGTTTTTTATGAACTTCTTTCCTCCGCCCCCTACGCGCAGGGCAAGATGACGGAATATCTCTACCTCGTCGAACTCACCGCCGAAGGGGAGGGAGAGTTTTTTGCGGGCGGACTGATTTTTCAAACGCCGAAGGGATACACCGAGGAGTGCACTCTCTACGGCTACCGCCCCGCGGAGGGCCCCTATTCGGACGGAGCAATCTATGCGAGTGCGACCTCGAAGGACGGCGCCTTCTCCGCTTACCTCTATTACCTTATGGAACAGGGCGAAATCACGGAAGAGGAATATCACGATCGGCTCTCCGAATATTGGCGACAAAGCGGCGCCGTGCACGAGGACTTGACGGTGAAGTAATTCCGCGGTACCCCTTATAAGGTTACCGTCAAATCGCAAAAATGTAAGTAAGACAAGGAGGATATAATTTTGAAAAAGATATTAACGCATACGATTTTTCTTGCGACATGCGTCGCTTTTGTCTTTGGGATCGCGGCTTGCGGGGGCGAGAAACGGCCCGAAAATTTGCGCTTCAACTATACGTACACCGCCGAGAGGCCCGTTGCGGAGGCCCGTTCCGCATTCGAGAGCGGACACTATTCAAACGGCATCTTTATTTATGATATTCCGCGCCTGTACCAGGGCTACGGGTTCGACGCCTTCTCCTCCTTTTATGAGGAGGAATTCTGCAAGATATCGGAAGATCGGTTTTATTTTTTGGATACCACCGAGCACACTTACCCGAACGGGTTCTTCCCCTGCGAGGACAGCGGGGAAATCGAAATTGTTGATATCAACGAGGATCCCGCAATCGATGAATATCGGATCGTTCAGGATTTTTCCATCTACGACGATGATCTGGGCTATCCGCGTTACTTCGGGAAACCGCACGAAATGAGTGTTGGGGCATATCCCCCCTCTTCCGTGAGCTTTTATGTGGTCTTTTTGCCCACTGCGGTTGCGGAGGGAGAGTTGCGCTTCGAATTCGGCAAACAGGAAAAGACACGCGATTATATCAACATCTATATCGGGGAGCAGTGCATCGGGACGCTTTTCCGCGGTAGTTTGGGTTGGGATCCGGACTGGATAGATGTCTTCGTTCCCGAAACTTGGTACAAAAATTTCTTCGAAAAAAATCTTATAAGAGGTTGAACCGTTCAATCGCCTTTGCTTCCAAATTTCTTGCCATAGGCGGAATTGATTTCCGCCGTGGGCGTCCCCATTTGCCACGCCACCACACGCTTGATGTCTTTGAGAACAGAGCAAAGCAGCGGCCGACGCGGCTTTGAGATGTCGATACTTAACCCCTCACGAAATTTTGTTGCTTGTAACAAAATTTCGTGAACCCGTCACCGTTAAATCGCGGAGAGGCGAGAAAGACAAGGAGAAGGAGCATTTCCGCAGGGAGCGTACTTTTTCGTACGTGACCAAGGAAAGCGCACCTTCGACGAAGGATTACGAAGCCTATACGCGATTCGCAACATGAAAACACAAAAAAGGCCCTACCCTCGGACATGGGTAGGGCCTTTTTTATGATAAACTTTTATGACCAATCGACGACGTTCACCCACTTCGCAAGAAATTCCTGCTCTTCGGGCTTCTTTTTGACCGACTGCGAACAGGCGACGATGGGCAGAATGCGCTGGACGTATTGAATGGAAGTATCCGTCTTGGCGCAGAAGAGTTTTAAGTATTTTTCGGCGAGGTCGTCCTTGCCCTGCAACTTGAAGATGAGATAGGTGCGGGCGGCGTCCGCCGAACCGTTGCCCTGCGTCGCGTGCGACCAGTCGATGATATAGGGCGTGCCGTCCTTTGTGATGATGACGTTGCTCGGCTGAAAATCGCCATGGCAGAGCTTCTTGTGGCGGGGAAGGCCGTCGAGGCGGACATGGAGGTCGTAGCGCACCGTCGCGGGGAAGGCGCTCGCCGAAATTTTGGCGTGCATCTTATCGCGCAAATGCCCTAAAAGGGGCACTTTTTCCTTGCTCATGCGGATTTGCAGATCGACGAAAAATTCGAGGTATTCGTCCGTCTTTTCGGGGTATTTCTGCATGAGCTCTTCGAGCGTTTCGCCCTCGATAAATTCCCATGTGAGCGACCATTTGCCGCCGATCACCGAGACTTCGAGGACCTTGGGAATGTTGAGAGAGGTCGCCTCGACGCGCGCCTGGTTGAGCGCTTCGTTCAAAATATCCGCCTTGGAAAACATCTGCTCATCGAAGGATTTGATGAGACGGTTGCCGTCGCGGTAGAGCTTTTTGCCCTTGCTCTCGTGAATGAGTTCCATTTGATCCCCCTTGGCGCGTGGCTCCGCGCCACTGTGCCGCACTCGTATTATACCCGAAAACGCGGGCTTCGTAAATACCTTTTGGGAAAATTCTTTCGCACGATTTATTTTTGCGAACAAAAACCCCCTCCCGGGGGAGGGGGAATCAAAGGGGGCGGGGTGTCCCGCGCCCATATTATGATAAGTGCGGAATGGCAACCTAAGTCACGCGAGCGTGACAGCTCCTCCCCAAGGAGGAGCTTTTACGCGTTATTCGTCGGTATCGGGGGCGTCGGCGTCGGGTTGTTCTTCCCCTTCTTCGTCGCCTTCGAGCGCTTCCTCGGCCTCTTCGGCGGCGTCCTCGGCGGCCATCTCCTTGGCGTCCTCGGCGAGTTCTTCGGCCGAGAGGTCGGCCGCCGTCTCTTCGGGCGCGGTGACTTCCGCCTCGTCGTCCATTTCGGTGACGGCGACGGTGGCGACCGTCCCCTCGCGCACGTTCATGAGGCGAACGCCGCGGGAGGCCCTGCCGATGACGGAGATGTCCTTCGCGTGCATTCTGATGATGATGCCCGCGCCCGTGACGAGGAGCACGTCGTCGCTGTCCGAGACGAGCTTCATGCCGATGAGCGCGCCCGTCTTTTCGTTAAAGGTGCCCGCCTTGATGCCCTTGCCGCCGCGCGAAGTGATGCGGTACTCGGCGGGGTCGGAGCGCTTGCCGTAGCCGAGTTCGGAGACGGTGAGGATCTCGTACCCCTCCCGAAGGACGAGCATATCCACAACGGCGTCGCCCTCCGAAAGTCGCATGGCGCGCACGCCGACGGCCGTCCTGCCCATGGCACGGACCTTGCTCTCGGGGAAGCGGATGCACTTGCCCGACTTGCTCGCGACGACGATCTCGCCGTTCCCGTCCGTGAACTGCACGGAGATGAGCTCGTCGCCCTCGGCGATCTTGATGGCGATCTTGCCGTTCTTCATGATGCGGTCGAACTCGCTCGTCGCCGTCTTTTTGATGATGCCCCTCTTCGTCGCCATCACGAGGTACCCCGTGCCGTTGGCAAGAACGGGCAAGATGGTCGCGATCTTCTCCCCCTGCGAAAGCTGCAAGAGGTTGACGATCGCCCTGCCGCGGGCCTGCTTGTTGGCCTCGGGAATGACGTACCCCTTCATGGCGTAGACCTTGCCGAAGTTGGAGAAGAAGAGGATGTTGTTGTGGGTGGAACAGACGAACATCTGCTCCACGAAGTCCTCTTCCTTGGGCTTGTGCCCCGTGACGCCCACGCCGCCCCTGTGCTGGGCCTTGTATTCGGTGAGCGGGATGCGCTTCACGTACCCGCCGTGCGTCATGGAGATGACGACGTCCTCCTCGTCGATGAGGTCCTCGTCCTCGATGTCGCCGTAGTCGACGGAGATCTCCGTCTTGCGCTCGGAGGGATATTTTTCTTTGATGGTGAGAAGGTCGCCCCTGATGATATCCATCACGCGGCTCTCGCTCGCGAGGATATCTTTGAGGTCGGCGATCGTCGCTTCGAGCTGGGCGAGCTCTTCTTTGAGCTTTTCCACTTCGAGGGAGGTGAGGCGTTGGAGGCGCATCTCCAAAATGGCGTTGGCCTGTTTATCGGAGAGTTCGAAGGAGGCTTGAAGTTTGGCCGTCGCGTCGTTCTTATCCTTGGATTCCTTGATGATGCGAATGACTTCGTCGATGTTGGCGAGGGCTAAAACGAGTCCTGCGACGATGTGAGCGCGCTCCTCCGTCTTATTGAGGTCGAACTTCGTCCTGCGGACGATGACTTCCTTCTGATGTTCGAGATAGTAGTAGAGGATCTCGCGGATATTGAGATAGCGGGGCTCGGTGCCGTTTTCGACGAGGGCGAGCAGGATAATGCCGTCCGAGACCTGCAAGTTGGTGTGCTTGTAGAGGGTGTTGAGAACGACTTGCGCGTTGGCGTCCTTCTTGCATTCGATGACGATGCGAAGCCCCTCCCTGCCGCTCTCGTCGCGGATATCCGAGATGCCCTCGATGCGCTTATCCTTCACCATGTCGGCGATCTGGATGATGAGCTGGGCCTTGTTAACCTGATAGGGGATCTCGGTGACGACGATGCGGGAGCGAACGTTTGCGCCCGTGCCGTGTTCCTCGATGTCGCACTTGGAGCGGATGACGATGTTCCCCTGCCCCGTCCGGTATGCCTTGCGGATGCCGCTCCTTCCCATGATGACGCCGCCCGTCGGGAAGTCGGGTGCGGGAATGTAGTCCATGAGTTCATCGACCGTGATGTCGGGGTTGTCGATCATGGCGACGGCGCCGTCGATGACTTCGCCCAAATTGTGGGGCGGGATATTGGTCGCCATGCCGACGGCAATGCCGTCGGAGCCGTTCACGAGGAGGTTGGGAAATCTTGCGGGAAGGACGGCGGGCTCCATTTCGATGCCGTCGAAGTTGGGGAAGAAGTCCACCGTCTCCTTGTCGAGATCGCGGAGCATTTCGGCGGCGAGCTTTGTGAGGCGGGCCTCCGTGTAACGCATAGCTGCGGGCGGGTCGCCGTCCACCGAGCCGAAGTTGCCGTGCCCGTCGACGAGGGGAAGATTGATGGTGAAGTCCTGCGCGAGACGCACGAGGGCGTCGTAGACGGAGCTATCGCCGTGCGGGTGGAATTTACCCATGACGTCACCGACGATACGCGCGCACTTGCGGTAGGCCTTATCGTTATAGAGCCCCATCTCGTGCATGGCATATAGAATGCGGCGGTGGACGGGCTTCAAGCCGTCGCGCACGTCGGGGATCGCACGGGACTTGTTGACGGCCATCGCATAGGCGATGAAGGAGCGTTTGAGCTCGTCGTTCACCTCCGTATCGACGATCTTCGTCATTTCGAGGGTCTTTTTGAATTCTTCTGTGAGCTCGGGGCTCGTCTCTCT
Organism: uncultured Clostridia bacterium; assembly: GCA_947625555.1. Lineage (GTDB taxonomy): Bacteria > Bacillota > Clostridia > Christensenellales > Borkfalkiaceae > Gallimonas. Next base: position 63,540 of record CANQOT010000003.1, read on the forward strand.
TTTTGCCATATATTCTCCTTGTGAATATTACGGTGTTTGAAGTGTTGGGGAGTGAATTGAGATGAGGGGGGAACTGTCATACCGAGCCCGCAGGGGCGAGTGTATCCCCTGATACGGAGTCCGTGTTTTCATTAAGGGGATTCTCTCGGGCTACGCCCTCGGAATGACAGGTACCCCCGCCATCGGTAAACGTTAAAACGCGGAGAAGCAAGCGAGACAAGGAGAAGGAGCATTTCCGCAGGGAGCGTACTATTTCGTACGCGACCAAGGAAAGCGCACCTTCGACGCCGTATCGCGCCGCTTATACGCGTTTAGATATCCAAATCAGTTACCAAAGTCGCGTTCTCTTCGATAAACTTGCGCCGCAACGCGGGATTTTCGCCCATGAGGAGGTTGAACATCTTGTCCGCCTCCATCGCGTCGGCCATCGTCACCTTGATGAGGGTGCGGGTGGCGGGGTTCATCGTCGTATCCCAAAGCTGCTCGGTGGACATTTCGCCGAGGCCCTTGTACCGCTGGTACTCCACCTTGTTGCCGTTCGCGGCGTCGAAGAGCGTCTTTTCCTCTTCGGAATAGAGGTAAACGTCCTCCTTCCCCTTGACGCTCGCCTTATAGAGGGGCGGCTTGGCCGAATACACATGCCCATGCTCGATGAGGGGGCGCATGTAGCGGAAGAGGAAGGTGAGGAGCAGAATGCGGATATGCGCGCCGTCGACATCGGCATCCGTCATGGAGATGATGCGGTCGTAGCGGAGCTTGCTCTCGTCGAAGTCGTCTAAAATTCCGCAGCCGAAGGCGGTGATCATCGCCTTGATTTCGGCGTTTTCGAGGGCACGGTTGAGGCGCACCTTCTCGACGTTCAAGATCTTCCCGCGGAGGGGCAGAATGGCCTGGAAACGCCTGTCTCTCCCCTGCTTGGCGGTGCCGCCTGCGGAGTCGCCCTCGACGATGTAGATCTCGCACAGTTCGGGGCGCTTATCCGAGCAATCGGCGAGCTTGCCGGGAAGGGTTGTGCTCTCCAAGACGCCCTTGCGTCTCGTGAGTTCGCGCGCGTTCCTGGCGGCGTCGCGCGCCTTCTGCGCCGTGATGCAGCGGAGGACGAGTTCGCGCGCCTCGGAGGGATGTTCTTCGAGATAGGTGCCGAACTCCTCCGTCACGGCCTTGGAGACGAAGGGACGGATGAAGGAATTGTTGAGCTTATCCTTGGTCTGCGATTCGAACTGCGCGTTCTCGAGCTTGACGGAGACGACGGCGGTGATGCCCTCGCGCACGTCCTCGCCCGTGAGCTTATCGCTGTCTTTTAAGATGTTGAGCTTCTTGCCGACGTCGTTGATGACCTTGGTGAGGGCGAGCTTCAAGCCCTCGACGTGGGTGCCGCCGTCGATGGTGTTGACGTTGTTCGCATACGAGTAGATGACCTCGTTATAGCTGTCGTTGTATTGCAGGGCGATCTCGCAGACCGTCGTCCCCTCCTGCGCCTCGAAGTAGAGGGGTTCGGAAAAGAGCTGTTCCTGCCCCTTGCCGAGCTCTTCGACGAGTTCGCGGATACCGCCCTCGTAGTAGAAGGTATCCTGCCGCTCGTGCCCTTCGCGCAGATCCTGCAAGGTGATCGTGAGACCCTTGTTGAGGAAAGCGAGCTCCTTCAAACGAATTTTGAGCGTCTCGTAGCGGAATACGATGGTCTCGAAGATCTCGCCGTCGGGGAAGAAGGTGACCTTGGTGCCCGTTTTGTCCGTATCGCCGATGATGGCGAGGGGCCGCTGGGGCACGCCGCGGTTGTAGACCTGCTTATAGATGTGGCCGTTCTGATAGACCTCGGCTTCCAACCATTCGGAGAGCGCGTTGACGGCCTTCACGCCCACGCCGTGGAGACCCGAGGAGACCTTGTAGCCCGAATCCCCTCCGAACTTGCCCCCCGCGTTCACCTTGGTAAAGACGACCTCGACGGTGGAGACACCCTCCTTGGGGTGGATCTCGGTGGGAATGCCGCGGCCGTTATCGACGACGGTGCAACTGCCGTCGGCGTTGATGGTGACGTCCACCCGGTCGCAATAGCCCGCCAAGGCTTCGTCGATGGAGTTATCGACGACTTCGCTGACGAGGTGGTGCAAGCCCTTCTCGTCGGTGGAGCTGATGTACATGCCGGGACGCTTGCGAATGTGTTCGAGCCCGTCGAGGACCTGGATCTGTTCTGCGCCGTAGGCTGCTTCTACTTTTTCAGGCATTGTGTTCTCCCTATACCAAAACTTTATCGTTATTATAATTATATATCATGTGCGCGCGCACGCGCGCGAGGCTATGTTGATTATAACACACAAAATTACAAAAGTAAAACATTTGCGGAAAAATTTTGGAAAATTTTGTGGGAAAAAACGCGGCACAAGCCGCGCGAACTTGTCATACCGAGCCCCGTAGGGGCGAGTGTATCCCCTGATACGAAGTCCTCGTTTTCATTAGGAGGATTCTCTCGGGCTCCGCCCTCGGAATGACAGCGTAATCTATGCCTCGGAATGACACTGTTATCCCTCATTCGTCCTTGAAGATCTCTGCGGCGAGGGCGGAAACTTCCTCCGTCGTCGCGGCGGCAAAGAGCTGCTTTTTCCACCTGTTCGAACCCGGACGGCCCTTGATGTAGAAGGCCGCCATCTTGCGCATGTGCACGCAGGCGAACCGCTCCCCGTACAGCTCGCGGGTGAGAGAGAGCTGCCGCTCGAAGAGTTCCCGCATGGGCGGGGGCTCGACGCCCAAAATGTCCGAGAAGGTCTCGGGGCGGTACATCGCGGCGCGGGCGATCATCACGCCGTCCGCACCCGTGCGCTCCAACATCTTCTTCATGTCCTTGTCGTTCCACACGCCGCCGTTCGCAATGACGGGGATCCCCACCGCCGCCTTGACGGAGGCGATCGCCGCATAGTCCACGGGGCCCGCATAGATCTGGGCGCGCTTCCTGCCGTGGACGGTGATCATCGCGGCCCCCGCCCCCTCGCACATTTTGGCGAACTCGGCGGCGTCGAACGGGGTCTCGTCGAAGCCCGTCCGCATCTTCACCGAAATGCGCTTGCCGCTCTTTACACAGGCGGATATGACCTTCTCCGCGAGGGGCATGTCCGCAAGCAGGGCGCTCCCTTCGCCGTTTTTTACGATCTTGGGCATGGGGCAGCCCATGTTGATGTCGATGAGGTCGAAGGGCGCAAGCGCCTCGCTCTCGCAGGCCTCGCGCATGATATCGGGGTCGTTTCCGAAGATCTGGGCCGCCTTGGGGGCCTCGTCGCCGCAAAAAAGGAGCTGTTTGGTCTCTTCATTGCCGTAATGCAGCCCCTTGGCGCTCACCATCTCGGTGAAGGTGAGCCCCGCGCCGAGGGAAGCGCACATCTTGCGGAAGGGATAGTTCGTATATCCCGCGAGGGGCGCCAAAAAGACGTTGTTGGGGCATACCATGCCCGCGATCTCAACCTCGTGCAACATCTTTCGCCCGCTTGTAATAGGTATTTTTTTCGTCCTCGGTGAGGGCGAGGACGTCCTTTCCGTCGGCGAGGACGAGGGCCTCATAGGCGTTATAGCGCGCCGCACACTTCTTCACCGTTTCGAGGAGGGCGAGTTCGCAGTCCGCCCCCACCGCGCGTCCGAGCTCCACCGCGCAGAAGAGCACGTCGCCGAGCTCCTCTTCCGCCGCCGCCCGATCGCCCGAGGCAACGGCCCTGCGAAGTTCCCCGTATTCCTCGCGGAATTTCCTTTCGAAGTTGTCGAACGTCGCCGCGTCCCAGCCCCCCTTTTCGACGCGCTTTGCGATCTTCTGCGCGCGCAGAAGGGCGGGGAAGCATTCGGGCACGTCGTTGACGGCGTCCGAATAGGTCGTCTGGTGTTTTTCCGTCATCTTGTTCTTTTCCCAGACGGAGAGGGCGCCGTCGGCGGAAGCGGCCTTGTCCTTGCCGAACACATGGGTGTGCCGCGTGATGAGCTTTTCGCAGACGGCGGTGAGCATATCGCCCACCGAGAACCCGCCGAGGTCCTCCTCGATGAGGGTATGAAAGACGGCCTGCATCAGAACGTCGCCCGCCTCCTCGCACATCCTTTCGGGATCCTTGCGGTCGATGGCATCGACGAGCTCATAGGCCTCCTCGATGGCGTTGATACGGAGGCTCTCGTGCGTCTGCACCCTGTCCCACGGGCAACCGTCGGGGGCGCGCAACCTCCTTAAAATGGCGACGAAATCCTCGAACGTGAAGCGCTTTTTCTCCAAAAGAGGGGTATCGAGGACGACGAGCGCACAGCCCCCCTCCCACCTTTGGCGGTCGGCCTCGTACAGGGGGATGGCCGCCCGCTTGCCCGCGGCGAGATAGAGACAGGGAGCCTCGTCGCCGTACTTTTCGGCAAGATATAATTTGACGTCGCCCGCGTTGTCGGCCGTCATGTCATAGACGACGAGGGGAAGGGAGAGGCCGCTTTCGCCGACTTCGAAGGCCGAGACGGCGCAATAGCGCCCGTTCAGACCCGCACGGGCGGCAAAACAAGCCGCCTTGGAGACGCCCTCGATGGCAAAGACCCCTCTTTTCGAAAGCAAAATGCGGGCGGCGGCATCCTCCGAGGCGCCCCCGTCCACACAATAACATACATTCCCCGCCTTTGCGGCGTTCAGGACTTCCTTCGCGATGTTCTTCGCGAGGGTATCGTAGTTGCGGCTCTTCTCGTAGAGGGCGTCCAGCGTCTCATAGGGAATGCCCGCCGCATCAAGACTTTTTGAGCACGGCGCTTTGGTCCGCACAAACACTCTGTCCGCCGCTTTGAGCGCGCCGAGCGCCTTGACCGTCAGATCGCCTTCTTCCACGCCGAGACCAACGATGGTGATCATGGATTTTTCCCGCCTTGGCTTTTTTTACAGTATAGAACAAATCGAGGGAAAAAGCAATCAAATAGCAGGCATTCGCGGCGATCCCCGCCCCCAAAATGGAGAAACGGGCGCTCCCCACGAGGAGGAATTGCAAGACGAATTTCGCGACGACGGCGACGAGCATGGAAAAAGCGGCGTATTTCGCTTTGCCCATTCCCGTGAGCGAGGCGGCAAGCGTTTCGACCCCCGCGAGCGTCGCGGCGGAAACGGCGACAAGACGGATGAGCGAGACGAGGACGGCGCGGTCCTCCTTCGAGAGGGCGAGATAGAGGATGTCCGCCGCAGGGCCCGCCAAAAAATACAGGCCCAACGCGCAGGGAATGGCGAGCGCCAGGGTGAGCGCAAGGGCGTAGACGGCGCGCTTTCTCCCCTCCTCTTCCTCGCCGCGGGCAAAACAGGAGGAGACGGCGGGCACGCTCGCTGCCGCAAGACCGCAACACACGGTGGCGGGCAGGTTGATGAGCCCGAGGGCTCCCCCCGAAAAAAGGCCGTAGAGGGAGACCGCCCGCGCGGTATGACGGGCAAGCAGCCGCACGACGACGATGCTGTCCACCGTCTGCGAGAGGGGCAACAGGGCGGCCGCAGCCATGACGGGGAGGGCGGAAGAGATGATCTCCGTGCCCCTCGCGGTACGGACGCGCAGACGCTTCGCGCGCCATTCCCCCCTGTACCGCAAAACGAGATAGCAGAGGGCGCAAAGTTCGGAGAGGGTGACGGCGGCGAGGGCGCAGGCGACGGCCTTCTGCGGCTCGGCGCGGAAGCGGTAGGCGGCCAGAAGTCCCGCCGAGGCCTTGAAAATTTGCTCCACGATCTCGGAAAAGGCGGTGGGCGACATGTCGTTCTTCCCCTGAAAGTAGCCGCGGAAAACGGCGATGAGCGCGACGAGAAAGACGGAAGGCGAGAGCGCAAAATAGCAGGAAACGAGGGCTTCATCCCCTTGAAGGGAGGCCATTTGCGGCGCAAACAGGCACATGAGCACGCTCCCCAAGAGCCCGAGAAGGGCAAAGAGTTTGAGGGCGGTTTTGACCGTCGTGCCGTCCTCGACCCCCTGCGCCCGCTCGCGCGCGATCATACGCGAAAACGCCGACGGGATCCCCGCCGACGAGAAGGTGAGAAGGACCAAAAAGAGCGGATAGGCCATGTGGTAGAGCCCCATGCCGTAGCCGCCCAAGATCCCCATGAGCGGGATGCGGTAGAGCGCTCCGATGCCCTTTGCGACGAGGCTCCCCACCGTTATCACCGCCACGCTTTTGAGGAAGGATCTGTGCTGCATTATGTAGTTCACAAATTTTGTTGAAAGCAACAAAATTTCGTGAGGGGTTAAGTCTCAACATCTCAAAGCCTCATCGCCCGCTGTACCGCTCTGTCCTCAAAGTCATAAGCGTGCGGTGGCTTGGCAAATTGAGGCGCGCAGCGCAGGGAAACCCTGCTCGCGCAAATAAGTAGGAATGCGCCACCCCTTCCGTCTCGCCGCTTGCGGCGAGACACCCACCCCTCGAGGGGTGGGCAAGACCCCCACCTGTCACGGCTCCGCCGTGCCACCCGCCCCCGTAAACAGGGGCAGGTCATCGTCAAATCGCATAGCTGCAAGCGAGACAAGGAGTGCGAGGCTTTTCGCCTGCCCTTGCTTTTAATTTATTGCGCGAGCAGAACCACGCTTCTGCGCTGCGCGCCCCCATTTGCTACGCCACCGCACGCTTCGTGTCTTTGAGGACAATATGGTTCGCGGGCGACGGAACTTTGAGATGTTGAGGGCTAACCCCTCACGAAATTTTGTTTTGCGGTATGAGGACTTCGTATAAAAAGATTCACTCACCCCTTTCGGGGTTCGGAATGAGGAGTGAACCACACGCAAAACAAAATTTGTGAACTCATTCAAACTGATTTGCTATAATGTCGGCCGTCAGACGGGCGAGTTTCACTGCCGAGCCCTCCATCACAGCCCCTTCCTCCGTGGAGAGCAGGATGACGGAGCCGAGGCAATCGCCGCCCGAAACGATGGGTACGATCACCTGCGCCGTGAAGTTTTCCTCCTCGTCCTCGCAGATCTTACAGATCTCGCCGCTCTCCGATCTGTTGGCGAAGTAGCTCCGCCGCGACTGCATGATCTCGGTCAACTTTTCCGATACCGTCTTGCCGATGAGCCCCTTCTTCCCGTTGCCCGCGGCGGAAAGGATGACGTCGCTATCCGAAATGGCGGCCAAATACCCGCTCTGTTCGTTGAGCGACTTCGCCGTGCCCTCCGCAAAGCGTTCCACCGATGCGATGGGCGAATATTTTTTGAGCATGAGCTCGTCCCGGTCGGTGAAGAGTTCCAGAGGGTCCCCTTCCCGAATGCGGAGCGTCCGCCTGATCTCCTTGGGAATGACTACCCTGCCCAGCTCGTCGATGCGCCGCACGATCCCCGTTGCTTTCATAAAAAAACCTCCGTATAACTTCATTATGCGGAGGTCGGAAAATATTATGCGGGCGGAAAAAAGTCATGCCCCGTATTCTTGGAAGAGGGCCGCGAAAGCGGGCAAACTCCGCTCGATGACGGAGCGGGCGACGCAGAAGGAAATGCGGACGTAGCCGCCGACCCCGAAGGAATCGGAGGGCACGAGCAAAAGCTCGTGAGCCTTTGCCCGCTCACAGAAGGCCTTCGCGTCGGGTTCCAATGCCTTCATGAAGAGGTAAAACGCGCCCTCGGGGACGGAACAAGTGTACCCCATGTCCGAAAGAGCGCCGTATAAGAGGTCGCGGTTGGCCTTATAGGCGCCCACGTCGCTCACCTGCCCCAAACAGTTCGCGGCGACCCTTTGGAAGAGGGTGGGCGCGCACACGAAGCCGTGCGCCCTGCCCGCGCCGCAGACGGCGTCGAAGAGGTCCTTCGCGCCCGCGCATTGGGGGGAGACGGCGATATAGCCGATGCGCTCGCCCGCCAGCGAGATGGACTTCGAGAAGGAATAGAGCACGACGGTGTGCGGGTAGACGGCCATGGGAAAGACGGGCGGATCGACATAGCAAAGTTCGCGGTAGGGTTCGTCCGCAATGAGGAAAATGGGCGTTTTACGCCCGATATTCTTGCGTTCGAGCAGCCGACCGAGGCCGCGCATCTCCTCTTCGGAATAGACCGCGCCCGTGGGGTTGTTCGGGGAATTGACGAGCACCGCCTTCGTCCGCGGCGTGATCGCCCCCTCGATGGCTTCGAGGTCGAGGTGGAAGCGCGGATCGGTCGCGACCTTCACGAGTTTTCCGCCCGCCTGCCCGACAAATACGCTGTATTCGGGGAAGAAGGGCGCGGGAACGATCACTTCCTCCCCGGGAAGGAGCATGGCCGAGAGGATGCCCGTGAGCGAGGCCGAGGCGCCGCACGTCATGTACACGAGGTCGGCGGACATGGGTACCCCGAATGCGCTCTGTATGTAGTTTGCGACGGCCGCGCGCACCTCGGGGAGCCCGGGCGCGGAGGAATAGCCGTGCAGCTTCTCGGCGGGCATTTCGCGAATGAGGCGGAGCATTTCGTCCGTCACGCAGGCGGGCGCGGGCACGTTGGGGTTGCCGATGGAAAAATCGTACACGTTCTCCGCACCGATCTCCTTTTTGCGCGCGTTGCCGTACTCGAAGAGTTCGCGGATGGCCGACCGAGCCGCCCCTAATTTTTGCATATCTTGATTGAACATAATAAACCTTTTTATGACAGAGCTTGAAGATGCGTTCCTTTACCCCTCACGAAATTTTGCTTTGCGGATACGGACTTCGTATGAAAAGATTCACTCGGCCACTGCGTGGCCTCGGAATGAGGAGGAACCCTCTGCGCATAACAAAATTTGTGAACGCTTCCCAATCACTTGCCTTAGGCGGAATTGATTTCCGCCGTGGGCGTCCCCATTTGCCACGCCACCGCACGCTTCATGTCTTTGAGAACAAACAAGCACAGCGGCCGACAGGGCTTTGAGATGAAAATTCCTAACCCCTCACGAAATTTTGTTTTGCGGATACGGACTTCGTATGAAAAGATTCACTCGGCCACTGCGTGGCCTCGGAATGAGGAGGAACCCCCCTGCGCAAAACAAAATTTGTGAACCTTACAGGATTTTCTTCAAAAATTGCCCTGTGTAGCTTGCGGAAACTTCGGCGATCTCTTCGGGGGAGCCCGTCGCCACGATCTCGCCGCCTCCGTCGCCCCCCTCGGGTCCGAGGTCGATGATGTAGTCGGCGATCTTGATGACGTCGAGGTTGTGTTCGATGACGATGACGGTGTTCCCGCTCTCGCGCAAATTCAATAAGATCTTCACGAGTTTATCGACGTCGTAGCTCGAAAGCCCCGTCGTGGGTTCGTCGAGGATATACACCGTCTTACCCGTCGAACGCTTGGAAAGTTCGGTCGCGAGCTTCACACGCTGTGCCTCGCCGCCCGAGAGCGTCGTCGAGCTCTGCCCGAGCTTGATATAGCCCAGCCCCACCTCGTTCAACGTCCCGATCTTATTGTAGATGGAGGGCTGGTTTTTGAAGAAGTCGCACGCCTCTTCCACCGTCATATCGAGGACGTCGGAGATGGACTTCCCCTTATATTTTACTTCGAGCGTCTCGCGGTTATAGCGCTTGCCGCCGCACACTTCGCAGGGAACGTACACGTCGGGCAAAAAGTGCATCTCGATCTTCATGATGCCGTCGCCCTGGCAGTTCTCGCACCTGCCGCCCGCGACGTTGAAGGAGAACCTGCCCGCCTTGAACCCCATCGTCTTGGCGTCCGTCGTCGCGGCGAAAAGTTCGCGGATGGCGGTGAACACGCCCGTGTACGTCGCGGGATTGGAGCGCGGCGTGCGGCCGATGGGCGATTGGTCGATGGCGATGACCTTATCGAAATATTCGAGCCCCTCTGCCTCGCCGCTCTCCCCCATGGGGAGACGCGCGCCGTTCAGGCTGTTGGCGAGAATGGGCAGTATGATCTCGTTGACGAGGGAGGATTTGCCCGACCCGCTCACCCCCGTGACGAGGGTGATGAGCCCCGCGGGAATGGCGACGTCGATGCCCTTCAAATTGTTTTGACGGCACCCGTGAACGCGAAGGAAGCGTCCGTCGGGCTTTTTGCGCGCGGCGGGAACGGCGATCTTGCGCCTTCCCGCAAGATAGTCGCCCGTGATGGACGCGGGGCAGGCCATGATGTCCTCCACCGTGCCGCAGGCGACGACCTCGCCGCCGTGTATGCCCGCCTTGGGGCCGATATCCACGATATAGTCCGCGGAACGGATGGTCTCTTCGTCATGTTCGACGACGATGAGCGTATTGCCGAGGTCGCGCAGGCCCTTCAAAGAGGCGAGGAGCTTTTGGTTATCCCGCTGGTGGAGGCCGATGGAGGGCTCGTCGAGGATATACAAAACGCCCGAGAGCGCGCTCCCGATCTGCGTGGCGAGGCGGATGCGCTGGCTCTCCCCGCCCGAAAGGGTGACGGCGCTGCGCGAGAGAGTGAGATAATCGAGCCCCACCCCCGCAAGGAAGTTGAGGCGGGCGCGGATCTCCTTCAAGATGCCGTCCGCGATGGCGTGCTGCGTCTGGGTGAGCTGCAACGCTTCGAGGAAGGAGAGAAGGCCGCGTACGGGCATTTCGCACACTTCGGCGATGTTCTTCCCCCCCACCGTGACGGCGAGGGCCTCCCTTTTGAGGCGTTTCCCCTTGCAATCGGGGCAGTCGGCGGTGCGCATGTAGCGCTCGATATCCCACTTCACCCCCTGCGAAGAGGTCTGCTCGTAGCGGCGCTGCAAGTTGTTGACAAAGCCCTCCCATGCCGATTTGTAGTGAGTGTGGAAGGTCTTGGTCCTGTACTCCATCTCGATCTTCTCGTCGCCGCTGCCGTACATGAGCAAATGATAGACGTCTGCAGGAAGGTCCTTGACGGGCACATCGAGAGAGAAATTGTAGTGGCGGGCGAGCGCGCCCAAATAGGCCTGCGTCACCGAGGAGGAATCGAGGTTCCAGCCGCTGATCTTGATGGCCCCCTCGCGGAGGGTCTTGGTGCGGTCGGGACAGATGAGCCCGTCGTCCACCTTCTGCGTGAAGCCGAGGCCCGAACAGGTGGGACATGCGCCCCAAACGGTGTTGAAGGAGAAGAGCCGCGGTTCGATCTCCTCGATGGAGATGCCGCAGTCGGGGCAGGCGTAGCGCGAGGAATAAAGGGTCTCCGTCCCATCGCAGTCGATAACTACGAGCCCGTCGGCGAGGCGGAGGGCAGTTTCGAGCGATTCGGTGAGCCGCTTCAACACCCCCTCTTTGACGACGAGGCGGTCGATGACGACGGAAATGTTGTGCTTGATGTTCTTTTCGAGGGCGATCTCCTCTTGCAGGTCGTAGATGATGCCGTCGATCTTGACGCGGGCATAGCCGCTCTTGCGGTACCCCGAAAGTTCCTTCTTATATTCCCCCTTCTTGCCGCGGATGACGGGGGCAAGGATGTGGATCTTGCTGCCCGCGGGCATCTCCATGACGCGGTCGGCGATCTCGTCCACCGTCTGACGGCGGATCTCCCTGCCGCAGTTGGGACAATGGGGCGTTCCCGCGCGCGCAAAGAGAAGGCGGAGGTAGTCGTAGATCTCCGTCACCGTGCCCACCGTGGAACGGGGGTTGTGGCTCGTCGTCTTTTGGTCGATGGAGATCGCGGGCGAAAGGCCGTCGATGTACTCGACGTCGGGTTTTTCCATCATGCCGAGGAATTGGCGGGCATAGGAAGAGAGGCTCTCCATATACCGCCGCTGGCCCTCCGCGAAGATGGTATCGAAGGCGAGCGTCGACTTCCCGCTGCCCGAAAGGCCCGTAAAGACGGTGAGAGAGTTGCGCGGGATCGTCACGTCGATATTTTTGAGGTTGTTCTCTTTTGCGCCCTTGACGTAGATGTGATCTTTCATAATAATTGATTGCGTTGCATTGCGGACATGGTATGGGGAGACGGGGCAAAGGGCGAGTTTATTCTGCGCGACCGAGCGTCTCGATGACGGAGATGATGTGGCGGACGGCGGCGTCGATCTGACGCCAATTCGCACCGCCGTAGCGGATCTCCTTGGCGCGGGGCAGGTTGCACCTGTTCACCGCGAGCACCGCTCGCACGCCATGGGCTTGCGCGTCGAGACAGGCCTCGATGCTGTCGTCCACGAGCACGGCGATGTCGTTTTCCGCACAATACTTGCCCTTCTCGCCGAACGCGACGTCGGCGACGAGCTCATCGTAGGGGATATGCCGCTTTTCCAGCCAATCGCGGGAGAGCTTCTCGGGGTTTTCGAACCAATTCTTCTTGCGGGCGGTGAGAATGACGACCTCATTCCCGTCCTTTTGCCACCCTTCGAGGACTTCTTTCGCCCACTTCCTCGCCTCGGCGTCGGTGAACGCGGTGATGCCGCCCTCACGAATGAACCTCAAAACATCCTCTTCCTTCCAATCGTACATCTCGATGAAGGCGCAGGAATTGGGGTCTACGAGCTTGAACGGGAGATTTTGGTGCTTGATGTACTCCCCCGCTCTTCCGGCGCGGTCGATGATGTTCAAGGTGTCGTCGATATCTACTGCTATCTTCATAAGTACTGACCTTCCTTACGTTTACCCTGTCGTTATTTGCGCAGACGCTTCCGCAACTCGTTGATGGTCTCGCGGATCTCGATGGCGCGCTCGTAGTCGAGGGCGTTCGCGGCGATGCGCATGAGCGTTTTGAGCTTTTCGATCTCCTCGGGGATATCCTTTTGGGCGATCTCGGAGCCCCGCTTGATCTTGCCCGTGATGTTGAGGGTGGAGCGGACCTCTTTGATGATGGTTTTGGGAACGATGCCGTGCGCCTCGTTATAGGCCTGCTGTTTGGCGCGGCGGCGGTTGGTCTCGCCGATGGCCCGCTCCATGCTGCCCGTCATCTCGTCGGCATACATGATGACCCTGCCCTCGGCGTTGCGCGCGGCGCGGCCGATGGTCTGTACGAGGGAGGTCTCGCTGCGCAAAAACCCCTCTTTATCCGCATCGAGAATGGCGACGAGCTTCACTTCGGGAAGGTCGAGCCCCTCGCGCAAGAGGTTGATGCCGCAGAGGACGTCGAACTCGCCCGACCTAAGGCCGTCGATGATCTCCACGCGCTCCAACGTATCGATATCCGAGTGCATGTAACGGACCTTGATGCCGTTCTCTTTCATGTAGTCGGTGAGGCTCTCCGCCATGCGCTTTGTGAGCGTCGTCACGAGCACGCGCCCCCCACCCATGACCGCGGTATGCACCTCGGAGAGAAGGTCGTCGATCTGCCCCTTCGTGGGCTTGACGGTGACGGGCGGGTCCAAGAGGCCCGTCGGGCGGATGAGCTGTTCGACGACCTGCCCCGCCTCGCCCAGTTCGTAGGGAGCGGGCGTCGCCGAGACGCAGATGAGCTGCGGGATACGCTCGTCGAACTCCTCAAAGGTGAGAGGCCTGTTGTCGTAGGCCGACTTCAAGCGGAACCCGTATTCGACGAGGTTTATTTTGCGCGCCCTGTCGCCGTTGTACATGGCGCGGATCTGCGGGATCGTCATGTGGCTCTCGTCGATAAAGACGAGGAAGTTCTCGGGGAAATAGTCGAGCAGGGTGAAGGAGGGCTCGCCCGGGTTGCGCCCGTCGAAGTAGCGCGAATAGTTCTCGATGCCCGAACAATAGCCGATCTCGCGCATCATTTCGAGGTCGTGCTCGGTGCGCTGGCGGAGGCGCTGCGCTTCGAGCAGCTTGCCCGCCTGTTCGAAGGCCTTCACCTCCCCCTCCATGTCCTCTTCGATCATGGCGAGGGCGCGTTCGAGCTTCTCGCTCCCCACCGCATAGTGGGAGGCGGGGAAGATGACGGCGTGTTTGAGCTCGGAGACGATCTTGCCCGTCGTGACGTCCTCTTCGCAGATGCGGTCGATCTCGTCGCCGAAGAACTCGACGCGGACGGCCACTTCGGAATTGGAGGCGGGGAAGATCTCGACGACGTCGCCGCGCACGCGGAAGGTGGAACGCTTGAAATCGATGTCGTTGCGGGCGTATTGGATATCGACGAGGCGGGAAAGCAGTTCCCCCCGCTCCATCGCCTGCCCGGGACGAAGCGAAATGCCGAGGCGGAAGAACTCTTCGGGCGCGCCGAGCCCATAGATGCACGAGACGGAAGAGACGACGATGACGTCGTCACGTTCGCCCAGAGAACAGGTCGCCGCGTTGCGGAGCTTATCGATCTCGTCATTTTTGGAAAGGTCCTTTTCGATATAGGTATCGGTGGACGGGATATAGCTCTCGGGCTGGTAGTAGTCGTAGTAGGAGACGAAGTATTCGACGCGGTTCTCGGGGAAGAAGGCGCGGAACTCGTTGCAGAGCTGGGCGGCGAGCGTCTTGTTGTGCGCGATGACGAGGGTGGGACGGCCGACGTTTTTGATAACGTTCGCCATGGTGAACGTCTTGCCGCTGCCCGTGACGCCCACCAAAACCTGCGTGCGGATACCGTCGAGGACCCCCTCGGTGAGCTTTTGGATAGCCTCGGGCTGGTCGCCCGTCGGCTCAAACGGCGCATGAAGTTTGAAATCGAAGTGTTCCATAGTTTCGCAAATTTCTTTTTATCAGAAGCCCCCTGCGGGGCACAATAAGGGCAAAGAAATTTGCGAGGGGTTAAGTACCGACATCTCAAAGCCGCGTTGGCCGCTGTGCTTCTCTGTCCTCAAAGACATCAAGCGTGCGGTGGCTTGGCAAATTGGGACGCCCACGGCGGAAGTCAATTCCGCCTAAGGCAAGTGATTGGGAACTTTTCGTCCTCTGCATCTCTCAGCCCTATCGGCCGCTGTGCTTTTCTGTCCTCAAAGACATCAAGCGTGCGGTGGCTTGGCAAATTGAGGCGCGCAGCGCAGAAGCGTGGTTCTGCTCGCGCAAGGAGTTGAGAAGCACGCCCCACCCCCCTACCCCCCTCCCTCGGGAGGGGGCATGTCCGCGCCCTGCTCTCCCCCGGGGGCAGGACGCCTGCGGGGTCTGCAAACATATGTTTTATTATAACAGAAACGCTCAACTCTTGTCAAGCGTTTTCAGGAGAGAATTGCTTTGAGAAGGAGACCGATGGCGGCCGATAGCAGACCGCACACCGCCGCAAAGAGAAGCCGCAAAATAAGATCGCGCTTGCGCTGGATATCCTGCCTGCGGAAGGCGAGCCCCGCCTCGCGCATGCGGATGCAATACGTTTTCTCCCCCTTGCGGTCGGAATCGATGAGCTCAAAATACCCGTCTATTTCGAGAGAACGCAAGATCCGCTCCACCTTCTCCTCGTCGTATTTCCCCTTTTCGGGAAGAAGCCCGAGGATCTCGTACGGGGAGACGAGAAAGCGTTCCTTGCCCTGCGAGAGCGTAAAGACGGCGCCCATGACCGCGTTCTCCCTGCCCGATAGCTTATCACTTCTCATATCACACCAATAACGATATCAGAAGGACGAGGAGACCCGAGAGCGCGCCGCCCGCAAAGGCGCCGAGCGCGGAAGAGAGAAAGATATCCCTCCGCTCCTTCCGCTCCGCCTGTTTTTCGCGGGCGGCCTGCATGCCGTACCCCCGCCCTGCGGCAAGGATGCGCACGCAATATTCCCCCGCTTCGGCATATTTGAGATCGATGAGCCGCCTCTCTTCGAGGCAGGACATCCGCCGCGCGACCTCCTCCGCATCCGCGTGGACGAGGCGCAGAATATCCTCTTGCTCTACGATCTTGAAGCCGCCGCCCTCGACGAGGGCGTTGAGCGCGGCAAGGAGTTCTCCCGAAAGTTCGTCCAACATATCCTGCGGGCAGTATGGGCGGGGCGGGAAAAATTCATGCGCCGCGATCGGTTATGAGGGAAGGAGCCCCCTGATGGGATTTCCGAGGTAGATCGCCCGCGAGAAGGGCGACGAGGTGAACGCATCGGCGATGCCCCTCGCGTACTCTTCGATGGTCGAGATGAGGTTTTCCATGCCTTCGACGCCCGCCTGCGAGAGGGCGCTGCGCAGACCGCCTTCCGCCATCCACGAGACGAGGGCGTCGACGCCCAATGCGAGGACGAGCATGAGGGCGAGGAATATGATCGCCATGATACAGCCGCCGAAAATGCCGAGCGGACGGATATAGCGGAGCCTGCGGAAGAGCTTATGCAGCAAAAATCCCAGCAGGGCAAGCACGGTGAAGATGAGGATGAACCAAATGAGGATGGAGATGCCGTACCCGACGGCGATCGCGACGACGCGGTTGCCGCCGATGGCCCCCGCGAGCCCATCCCCCATGCCGCGGAGGGCGGGAACACCCACCGCGAGGAACACGGCGAGGACGAGCGAGCCGAGCGCGAACACGCACATGAGAATGGTGAGGAGCCCCCTGCCGAACCCGACGCGGTACCCCGCGCTGACGGTGCACACGAGCACCGCGATGAGGAAGAAATCCAAGGCATACCCCGAGATCGCCTTCCAAATGGCGGTCTCGAAGATGATGGACGAGAGGATATCCCGTGCGGGCGGAATGGCGTATGCGCAGACGGGAAGGGCAAAGCCCGCAATGGCGGCCACCGCGACGCCGAGCCCGAGCACCGCCGTAATGCCGCCCAAAACGCGGTTGCAGATCCTGAAAAACAGGGGGGCGGGACGGACGCGCACGAGCATGCGGTAGCGGATGAGCGCACCCGCGCCGAGGATGACCCCCGTCGTGACGAGGAATACCGCACCCAAGATCCAGAGCCGCATATCGTCCTTCACGGTCATGGGGATCTTTTCCACCCCCATCATGATGAAGAAGATGATGACGATCTGCCACGGCATCCAACCCATTTGGTTGAACTTGCGGAAAACGCCGTAGAGGACGAGTGCGACCGCGAATACGCACGCGGCCGCAATGACGATCCCCGTCGTCGCTTGGCTCGATATGAGAAGATCGGATAGCATCCTTGCCTCCTTTTCCCCCGTCGGGAAAGTCTTACTTGTTGAAATTGTCCTTCAAGGACACGATCTCGGAGAGGATGAGTTTGCCCCCCTCCTTACAGGTCTTGTAATAGCCCGTGCGCATGAGCTGGAAGGCGGTATTTTCCGCCGCCCCCGCGAGATAGGGCTCGGCTTTGACCCGGAAGATATGTTCGCTGTCTAAATTGATGCGTTCGGAAAAATCCTGCCCGCTGTAATCGGCGTCGCGGAGAAGATGATCGTATTTGCGCAGTTCGGCGTCCACGCAGCGCTCCGCGTTCACCCAATGGAGGACGCCCTTCGCCTTGATGCCGCTCGTATCCGAGCCGCTGCGGCTCTCGGGGAAGTAGGTGCACTTCACCTCGACGACTTCCCCCCGCTCGTCCGTCACGGCCTCGTCGGCGCGCACGATATAGGCGCTCTTCAAACGGGCGTAGCCGCCGATTTTAAGGCGGTGGTACTTGGGCGGCGGGTCGAGGGAGAAATCCGACTTCTCGATATACAGCGTCCTTCCGAAGGCGATCTTGCGCGTGCCGGCGTTCTCGTCGAGCTGGTTCACTTCGAAGTCCGTCTCCTCCTCCCCCTCATAGTTGGTGATGGTGAGCTTCAAGGGTTCGACGACGGCCATGGCGCGGGGCGCACGGGCGTTGAGATAGTCGCGGACGACGGCCTCGAAGTAGCCGATCTCGCACTCGGAATTGGCCTTGGTGATGCCTGCGCGGGCACAGAAATCGAGGATGGCCTCGGCGGGAATGCCGCGGTTGCGAAGCCCCGCGAGCGTGGGCATTCTCGGATCGTCCCACCCGTGCACCGAGCCCTCCTCGACGAGCTTTTTGAGGTAGCGCTTGCTCATCACGAGGTTGGTGAGGTTGAGCCGCGCGAACTCGATCTGCCGCGGCTTGGGCGAGAAGCCCAGCGTCACGCCTACCCAATCGTAGAGCGGGCGGTGATCTTCAAATTCGAGGGTGCACAGGGAATGGGTCACCCCCTGCAAATAGTCGCAGATGGGGTGGGCATAGTCGTACATGGGATAGATGCACCACTTATCCCCCGTGCGGTGATGGGTGGCGCGCAAGATGCGGTAGATGACGGGGTCGCGCAGGTTGATGTTGGGGGAGGTCATGTCGATCTTCGCCCGCAGGCACTTCTCGCCGTCGGCATACTTGCCCGCCCTCATCTCGCGGAAGAGTTTGAGGTTTTCCTCCGCCGTTCTGCCGCGGTAGGGGCTCTCGGTGCCCGGCTCGGTAAGCGTTCCCCGCGTCGCCTTGATCTCCTCGGGGGAGAGGTCGCACACGAACGCCTTGCCCTCCATAATGAGCTTTTCCGCAAAGGCATAGATCTCGTCGAAGAAATCGGAGGCATAGACCTCTTTTGCCCAATGATAGCCCAGCCACTCGATGTCGCGGCGGATGGCGTCGACATACTCCGTCTTTTCCTTGGACGGATTGGTGTCGTCGAAGAACAGGTTGCACTTTCCGCCGTATTTCAATGCGGTGCCGAAGTTGACGAACATGCTCTTCGCGTGCCCGATGTGAAGATACCCGTTGGGTTCGGGAGGGAAGCGCGTCTGGACGGCGGTCACTTTGCCCGCCGCGAGATCTTCGTCGATGATCGCCTGAATGAAATTTTCCGCCTCCGCCATAGAGCCCTCCGCGCCCCTTTCCCGCGCGTTCCCGCGAAGAAGGGGGCAGTCAATAATAATCCATGGTGATTATAACATATTCTTTGCAAAAATGATAGTTTTTTCAGATGTTTTTTCGCAAAATGTGTTATAATTCGAGTATGGACGTAGCGATACTGAAATTTTTTGAAAGCATCCGTTCTCCCGCGCTCACGGTGGTATTCGGGATCTTTTCCACCCTCGGCGAGGGCATGATCGTGGCGGGCGTCGTCATCCTCCTCTATTGGCTTTGGGGGAAGGCGGGCGAACAGCTCCTCTTTACCGCCGTCTCCTCGGCGGCCGTGAACAGCGTACTCAAAGCTGTCGTCGCGCGGCCGCGGCCCTACATGGCGGGCGTCGTGGAACGGCTCGACGTCGATACCCCCATCTTTTCAACGCGCAACCTCGGCGACTGCCTCTCCTTCCCCAGCGGACATGCGCAGACCTCCTCCGCCGCCCTCGTCGGGGGCTCTCTGCGCCTCAAAAAGTGGTGGATGTGGCTCATCGCCGTGCCCCTCATTCTGCTCATCATCTGCTCGCGGCTCTACTTCGGCGTGCACTACCCCACCGACCTTTTGGCGGGGCTCGCCCTCGGCGTCGCCGTGGCCGTCTTTTGGGAGATCATCTTCCGCTATGCCTACCGTGCGCGGCACATCATTCTGCTCGTCTTGGCGGCCGTTGTCGTCTGCTTCGTGCCCTTCTTCCCCGATAAAGACCTCTTGATGACGGGAGGCCTCCTTGCGGGCGCAGCCGTCTTTTTGCCCCTCACTTCCCTCCTCAAATACGACCCGCCGAAGAAGTATTGGAAGCGGCTCATCCGCATTCCCGTCGGGGGGCTCGTCGCGGGCATGGTATACCTTGTTTTCGTCTTTCTGCCCGCCAACACGGGGCTGTACTTCTTGAAGTGGTTCCTGCTCGTCGGCGCCGCGACCCTCCTCGCAAACGCGCTGTTCAAGCTATTTAAGATTTAGGTTCACAAATTTCTTTTTGGCAAGCAAAAAGAAATTTCGTGAGGGGTTAGGAATTATCATCTCAAAGGGCCGTCGGCCGCTATGCTTGTATGTCCTCAAAGACATCAAGCGTGCGGTGGCGTGGCAAATGGGGACGCCCACGGCGGAAATCAATTCCGCCTATGGCAAGTATTCGGGAAGTGTTCGTGCAATTTTGTTGCAACAAAATTGCACGAGGGTTATTTCTTTTTTTGAAAAAGCCCCACTGCATGGAGAATGGGGAGCAGCCTCGGACAACGACCGAAAAAATATGAATAGGCGGCGGGCAACGCAATCGTTGCCCGCCGCCTATTCGGTTTCTCGGTTTTTTCGAAATGGTATTATCTCAATAATACCAAGAACTGTTCGTTAAATAGTCGTGTTCTTGCTTGTTAATAAAATGGATCTTCCCCTCTTTTTGGGTATAGTAGAGGGCTATGCGTCCCCAATCATAAACAAACCCCAACGGCGGATAATCTTCTTCGATGATCCCTTCCACCGAAAATGAGATAACGCCCTCTTGTTCCGAAAAATACGACATCGGAATTTGCACAAACTCGGAATGCGCATACTTCGTTTGCCTTTCATAAACATCTGTTCCATGTACTTTCCCGATGTATTTGGAATTCGATTGGATTTTATATTCTTCTTTCAAAAATTCTTCTGTCGGGATCATATTGATAATATCCTTTTTATCCCCGCTTTCAAGATACACTTCCATTCTGGCGAATGCGGTCGCATCCGGCAAATCGCCGGAATAGCCGTAACTTTCGGTCGGCTCTTTGCCGCCATAAAAAAGCGCCACCTCGACATACGCGGCCGTTTCGTCGACGATCCGCAATGTGCGGTAGCCGCAACGTGTGAAAAAAAACACGATGGGTTGAGGATCGCACCCTAACTCTATACTGCAATACTCCGAAAATCCGCTTTCGACATATTCGGTGGTGAGGTCGGGCGGCTCGATCTCCGTCCCCCCGCAGGCGGAAAGCCCGCACACCGCGCCCATGGCAAGAATGCAGCATAAGATTTTTTTCGATGATCGCATGTGTCCCCTCCGTTAAGTTCTGTTCATCTATAAAACGTTTCAAACGCACGTTTTGTGACATCTTTTGGAAAATTTTTTAGAAAGAGCGGCGGGCAACGAAATCGTTGCCCGCCGCAAATATCAGGCATAATACGCCAATAAACCGTACTTTACATAAACATATTCGCGATGACTCATGAAGTGAAGTTCTTCATCTTCTTTTGTATAGTGGAGGGCAAGGTAACATCTGCCATAGCAGGCTTTCTCTCCCACATATCCCTCTGCACAAAAACCGACTGTGCCTTCATCCTCCGAAAAATATGCCATGGGAATAGAAAATGTTTCACAATGTGTGTATTCTGTCCGTACTCCGCGGCATCCTTCTTCGTCATGATAGATCACTTGGCTTTTTATTTTATACTCTTCGGTCAAATATTCATCTTTCGAGATAGAACGAAGGTCGTGTTTCTCTTCCCCCGTCAAAAAATATATTTCTACATGAGTAAATTCGTCTTCTTCATCCGCACCGCCGCCGAAACATAAAGTCACCTCGATATTGGTTTGGCTTTCTTCGACAGTTCTATGCAAACGATAAGCACATTCCGGATACATAAAGACGGCGTCAGGCGGATACCATGATGGATCACCAACTAACTTATAATATTCCACAAATCCGCTCTCAACATATTCCGTTTTCAAATCGGGCAAAGGAATGCCAGCTTTCCCGCAGGCGGAAAGCCCGCACACCATGCCCATGGCAAGGGCAAAACAACACAAAATATTTATACTTTTCCTATTCATACGGCCTTATTCATCTCCTTATCTAGAATATACATATCTTTCGGAATAATATGGGCCTGTTTTGGGCGAATCGTTTTGGTAGCTCACGATTTGGACATATGATTTGCCGATCGGTATTTTTTCCCAAAGCGGAGGAAGAATGGATATCCATCCTGCTGTTTGGTTGGTTACTCTGCCGATTTCCTTCCCGCTGAGGTCATAGAAAACAACGTCGCAGACATCCGGCGATGACCGTGAAGAGAGATTTTTGCTCATCCAGTATATCCTATGGCTGGTCTCTATCGTGGGTGCGGAGATCCCGAATGCGGCAATGCCGTAATAACCCAAAATCTTCCCGAGATGCGAACCCTCATCCTGACTACGCTTCGAATAGAAGTATTGGGCAAAAGCCGAAAGCGTTTTCGCCTTGCTTCCCTTCAAAAAATCCCAAAAGAATTTATGTCCAAATGCCAGTGTATCATGCGATTCGTTTGCGGGATCATAAAGATCCCATAAAACTCCAATCACCGCCCCTTCACAAGCCTCACTCATTGCCACGCCCGTCGTAGCTTCATAATCGAGTTTTGTCCCGTTGTAAGAAAGATACGCAGTATCTCCAACCGTCCTTATATTTTGGAGTGAGGTGGCAAAGTATGCCTGCGCCATGCCGCTGAAAACACTGGCAATTCCTTCATTCCATGCCAAGCGTATTGCCTCAGATTTGGTATAATATCTTTGTTCATCATTGTCATTGATTGTATATACTCTTTCCAATAAGTTTTCATCAATGAAATGCGTGCCACCGGGACTGTCATCGATTCCCAATTTATTTGCTATATGATGACCGTATTCATGCATGATGGCATCCCAGCAGGCATGCGAGGCAGGGAATCCTAAATATACTTTGTCGTTTCTCTTACATATAAATAGTGCATTGTTTTCATACCAACACCCTGCCTTTTCGGGCTCTTTGACAAGATCATTATCGGGATACTTTACTGTCACTTTTGAAAGCGCGCTGCCGTTCATTGCAGTAGCGTAGCGGTCGGCGGTGATGACGGCCTGCGAAATTTGCAATGCCTGACCGATGTCATCATCCATGTTGACGGCTGCATTTATAATACAAGTCCCGCCGCCCGCGGTCGTTTTATTGCTTGGCGAAATAAAGGCATAATCGCCGCCGTTGACGGTTTTGACCGCTGTGTTTTCCCCTGCGGCATAAATCTTGATGTAGAAGTTTCGCGATGCCGTATCCGACCTTTTGAAGGAATAGGCGCCGTTTACATCAGTATAAGTCGTTCCATACAGCGATTCAGTATATGCATCGCGGATCTCCACTTTCGTATATTGTAGCGGGTGCTCCACCTCGGAATCGTCGATCCAGGTGAGAACGCCGGTGACGGTCGTTATCCCCGAAGAAACGCTTGCGGTTTGATTTTGTTGCAATGCGGGAAGAAGCGCATCATTCGTCTCTATATTTTGGCTGTACATTTTGCACAGGGCTTCGTTATATTCTTCCCATGTGTAAATGCCCGCCTCATACAAGTTATAATAATACGCGTCCCACGCGCTATCCAAAGAAGCTGTACTCACAAACAAGCCGCATTCGGTATAAAGACCGTATAAGTGGCACATCTGTATGTCTCCGCTCTCTGTCTTTACTGTAAGCGTGAATTGCGGCTCAATGTAATCGAGATCGTGCGTGAGCGTTATCTCAAATTGGTCTTCGGCGATATACTTTGGTTTGGATACTCGAAACCCCCTGGCAGTGTGCTCCACCGAAATGATTTCGTCCGAAGGATCGGTATGTATGGCTACGACGATCTTTTCCCCCATTTCGTAGCGCGTCTTTGAGGCCGAGAAGAAAAATTCGTCGCCCGAATCCGCATAGGCACAACCGCTTTCGAAAAGCTCCGCCTCTTCCTGCACAGAGGTTTCGGCAGTAGCTTCGGTGGCCTCGGCGGGCTCTTCCTCTGCGGCAAAAACGCGAACGCCCACGCCCGCACTGCCGAGGATAAGGACAAGACTGCCAACCATGGAACAACATAGCTTTCGTAAATTTACCATTTTTTTCTCCTTTAATTATTTTCACTTATATAGACGTTTCAAACGCACGTTTTGTGACATCGTTTTGGAAAATTTTCAAAAAAACTTTCCAAAATTAAAATCGCTTGACCGTCGCGGGCGATTGCACTATAATATTTACAAAACAAAAAAGAAGGTACGAACTTTATGGCAAACAGCGCAGTCACGATGGAAAAATTGGTCTCACTTTGCAAGGCGCGGGGCATCATCTTCCCCGGGAGCGAGATCTACGGCGGCATGGGCAATACTTGGGACTACGGCCCCGTCGGCGTGGAGATCAAGAACAACATCAAGCGGGCGTGGTGGAAGCGCTTCGTCACCGAGAGCGACAACAGCTACGGCGTCGACGCGGCCATCCTCATGAACGCGCGCGTTTGGGAAGCGAGCGGGCACACGACGTCCTTTTCCGACCCCAAGATGGACTGCAAGTCCTGCAAGACGCGCCACCGCGCGGATAACCTCATCGAGGCGCATTCCAAGGGCGCGGTCGATACCGACCTTTTGACGAATGAACAGATGCAGGAGTACATCGAAACGCACCATGTCTGCTGTCCCGTGTGCGGAAACTTCAACTGGACCCCCATCCGCACCTTCAATCTGATGTTCGAGACCTCCCGCGGCGTGACCGACGAGAGCCAGAACAAGATCTATCTCCGTCCCGAGACGGCGCAGGGCGAGTTCGTCAATTTCATGAACGTCCAGCGCACGACGCGGGCGAAGGTGCCCTTCGGCATCGCGCAGATCGGCAAGGCCTTCCGCAACGAGATCACCCCCGGCAACTTCATCTTCCGCACCATCGAGTTCGAACAGATGGAGCACCAGTGGTTCTGCAAGGAAGGCACGGACGAGGAATTCTATCAAGAATACAAAAAGCGCGCCCTGCAATTTTTGCTCGACCTCGGCTTCAAGGCCGAACATCTGCGCTTCCACGATCACGAAAAGCTCGCCCATTATGCCAAAGAGGCGTGCGATATCCAATATCTCTATCCCATGGGCTGGCAGGAGCTCAACGGCATCCACAACCGCACCGACTACGACCTCACCCGTCACCAGGAATATTCGGGCAAGTCGCTCACCTATCTCGACCCCGTCACGGGGGAGAAGTTCATCCCCTACGTCATCGAGTACTCCATCGGGGCGGACCGCCTCATGCTCGCCGTCCTCTCCGAGGCATACGAGGAAGAGACGCTCGAAGGCGGGGACGTAAGGAACGTCCTCCACTTCCACCCCGCGATCGCGGCGTACAAGGCCGCCGTGCTGCCCCTGCAAAAGAACCTCGCCCCGCAGGCAAAGGAACTCCTCGCAAAGCTCAAAAAGCAGTTCACCGTCACCTACGACGAGGCGGGCTCCATCGGCAAGCGCTACCGCCGTCAGGACGAGATCGGCACCCCCTATTGCATCACCATTGACTTCGATACCCTCGAAAACGGCACCGTCACGGTGCGCGACAGGGATACCATGTCGCAGATCCGCCTTGCAATGGACGAACTTCCCGCCTTCCTCGCGGAAAAATGCGCCTTCTGATCTTCGGCTGAAATTTGTACAGTATAAGCCGCCCCGAGCAGTTGCCCGGGGCGGCTTTCCTTTCATAGAGATGAATGATGCGCTCCTCTTACTTCACATTCCATGCTTTGAGGAGATCGTCGACGGTCAGAAGCTCCGCGCCGTAAACTTCGTGCAGGTACTTGATGCCGTAGCGGTAGTCCTCTTCGGTGAAGGAATCGGTCGCATCCGTCGCGACGACGACCTTATAGCCGAGCTGGAAGGCGTCGGCCGAGGTATGGCGCACGCACATGTGCGCGTGCAGGCCCGTCATGACGACGGTATCCACGCCGAGCTCGCGCAGAAGCAGGTCGAGATCGGTATGGAAGAAGCCCGAATATCTGCGCTTGGGAACGACGTAGTCCTTTTCGCACAGGCCGAGTTCGGGAATGACCTCGGCTCCCTTGGTGCCCGCAACGGCGTGTTCGCCCCAAACTTCAAATTCACGGTCGATGCCCTTTAAGTGCGCATCGTTGCAAAAGATGACGGGGACGCCCGCGCGCCGCGCGCCCTCTAAAAGTTCGGCCGTCTTGGGAACGATGGCGAGCCCCCTGTCGCACTTCAAGGCACCCGTCACGAAATCGTTGAGCATATCCACGACGAGGATCGCCGTCTTGTTCTTTTCCATTTTGTAAACTCCTTGAACTGAATTTTCTTTCATTTTACGCCCCCGCGCGTGCCCTGTCAAGCAAACGGGCATAAAAAAACGGGCTCAAAGCCCGTTTTTTGTCGTTTTATCAGCCCTTCATGATGCCGATTTGGATCGCAAGCCATTCGAGATATGTAATGCCCTCTTCGAACACGAACACATAGATGACTGCGGCGACCCAGACGAGAAGGGAAAGGATGCCGATGATGAGGCCGGCGATCGCAAGGCCCTTGTGCGCCTTATCCTTCTTGATGGCGACCGCGCTAATCGGGATCCCGAACAGGAACAGGATAGGAATGATAAGCGAAAGGAGGGAGAGCACAAAGCCTGCGACCCCGAGCCTGCACTTCTTGGGCTTTGCGGGCTCTTCTACGGCCACGGGCACGGGTGCGGGCGCGGGCGCGGGTTCGGTATGAACGGGCGCGGGCGTAGCTGCCTTGGGCTCGGGACGGGTGCGGGTGATCGCTTCGGGCTTGCCGTCGGGAAGCTGGGCCATTCCGTCGAGCGTGATGGGCGGGAGCACGATGGGCGAACCGAACTGGCCGTTCATCCCCATGCCATAGCCGCCGAAACCGCCGTAAGGCATTCCATAGCCGCCGAAGCCGCCGTAGGGCATGCCGAATTGAGGCAACTGGAAGTTATAGACGGGCTGGGGAGCGGGAGCAACGGGATAGGCCGTCTCGTTCTTCGTGCCGCAGTAAGGGCAGAAGCGCTCGCCGCCATACAGCTCGTTCCCGCAGTTGGAACATTTCACGACAACGGGGGTACCGCAGCCGGGGCAGAACGTCTCGTTGTTGTAGAGTTTCGTGCCGCAAACCGCGCAGGTCTCCACCACTTCGCGTTTGCATTGCGGACAGACGTGATCGGTATCTGCGATCGTGCTTCCGCAAAAACGACAGATTTTTGACATGTATGTTCCCTCCTAAATATTCTGATATAACAATAATAGGATACTACATGTTTTTGAACTTGTCAACCCTATTTCCAAAAATAAATTGTCAGTTTTTTAACTTTTTTCACACGGCTCCGTCGCGCGGAACGGCATAGAGATCGAACTCGCTTTCGAGGTCGAAATGCTCCCCTTCCTCGAAGGCCGCGAGCTTGGAAATGGAGACCTCGTATGCGGTCATGGTTACCGTCTCTTCTTCCGAAAGGCGCTTTTGATACTCGCGGCTCTGGATCCTGCCCGAGAGGGCGACCCTGTCGCCGACTTTGAGATTTTGCACGAAACGGGCGTTCCTGCCCCACGCGATGCAGGGGATATAATCGGACTTGTTATAGGCGCGGTTGACGGCGAGAAGGAGATCGGCGATCTCGCGGTTGAAGGGAGTGGTGCGGTAGATGGGCGGCTTGCAGATATAGCCCGAGAGCACGATGCCGTTGGGGTTCTTCCCCTCCCCCGCCTCGACGAGCTCGCGCACAAATACGGTGAGCATGAGACGGGAACGTCCGCCCTCCAATTTGTTGTAGCTGCGGAACTGCCCCACCGCCGAGAGCACGCTGCCCACTTTCAGGCCGCTGCCCTGTATGAGACGCTCGGAGATCGTGACGGGAAGAATATCCGCCTGCCCGGAAAGGCGCACGACGCGCACAAACAGTTCGTAAAATCCCTCGCCGTAGACTTCGTGGGAAAAGGTCGCCTCGGAGACGATCTCGCCGCAAATGTAGACCTTGTTGTTTTTTTCCGCCATGTAATCCATTTTGAAAAGTACCTCCAATAGCTTTTGATGTAATTTTTCTTCGCAAATTTCTTTTGATCGGAAGCACCCTGCGGGGCAAAATGCTGGCAAAGAATTTTGCGAGGCAGTTCCCAAATACTTGCCATAGGCGGAATTGATTTCCGCCGTGGGCGCCCCCATTTGCCAAGCCACCGCACGCTTAATGTCTTTGAGAAGAAAACGGGGCAGCGGCCGACAAGGCTTTGAGTTGTTGATACTTAACCCCTCACGAAATTTTGTTTTGCGGAGTCGGGACTGCGTATGAAAAGATTCACTCACCCCTTTCAGGGGTTCGGAATGAGGAGTGACCCCCCGCGCAAAACAAAATTTGTGAACAAAGGTTCCCGTCAAATCGCGGAGAGGCGAGAAAGACAAGGAGTGCGAGGCTTTTCGCCGCCCGCGTACTTGGGCGTACGTGGGCAAGAAAAACGTAGCACGACACAGTATTTCGACGCCTATACGCGATTCGCTTAATTTATGCAGTCCCCTTGGGGATTTGCTTACCGGTTGCATCGATCGTATAATTTTCCCTATATATCAATTCGCCGATGGGCACGAACTCGAACCCGTTCGCCCGCAGCGTGTCGATGACGATGGGCAGCGCTTCCGCCGTATGCAGGCCGTTGTTGTGCATTAAGATGATGGAACCGCTCTTCGCCCGCGACGTGATGCGGGAGGCGATATCCGAGGCGGAGAGGTCCTTCCAATCGAGGGAATCGACGTCCCACTGGATGGGATAGAGCCCCATGGCGTTGCAGGTATCGATGAGCAAGTTGTCGTAGTCGCCGTAGGGCGGGCGGAAGAGTTCGACGGGCTTGCCCGTGACCGCCGTAATGGCGGCCGAGGAGCTTTCGAGCTCGGCGCGGATCTCCGTCTCCGAGAGGCGGGACATATAGGAATGCGTCGCGCTGTGCGTTCCCACTTCGTGGCCGCCGTCCACGATCTTTTTGAGATATTCGGGATATTTTTCCGCCCAGAATTGCACCGTGAAGAAGGTCACATGCACCTTTTCGGCGGCGAGCGTCTCCAAGATCTTATCGGTGGAATCGACGCCCCATGCGCAATCGAAGGAGAGCGCGACCTTGTTGTCGCTGCGGTCCACGCAGTAGATGGGGAGGGAGCGGGCGCCGCTCCAATAGACTTCGCCCGCATCGGCGGCATAGGCGGTGAGCGTCCCGAGGGAAAGAAGGGCGGCGAGCGCAGCCGCGCACGCGACGGGCTTTAAGCGGAAAGTGATGAACTTCATTCCGAATACCTGTATCCTATCATGAATTATTTGACGAAGGGAGAGAACTTGTGTCGGGATATCGGTCATATTGTCAGATCTCTCCCGCCCCTCTCTGCGCCCTTCTATCTCTATTCGCCGCGGGCAAAAGATATGTTTTTGGGCATGAAAAAACCGCCCGTTTGGGCGGTCGGATAGCGAACGGACCGGTTGGTGTTCCCCTTATTCTTGGGGCGGAAGGCCGAACGGGTGCTTGTTTGCCACGCTCGTGAAGGTGACGGCGTACACTTCCTTCGCCTTGGCGCGCAGGAGTGCATTCGCAAGCTCGGAGACGGTCGCACCCGTCGTGAGCGTGTCGTCGACGATGAGGATGCGCCTGTCTTTGACCGCCTTCCTGTCCGTAATGTGAAAACACCCTTCGAGGTTCTTCTCGCGGTCGGCCCTGCCGAGCGTCTTTTGCTGGCTCGTCTCGCGCTGTTTGATGACAGGGGCGAGAAATTCCTTTTGCGTGCGGGCGGCGATCTCCTCGGCAAAGAGGCGCGATTGGTTATAGCCCCGCTTCTTTTCCGCCCGCTTCGTCATGGGGACGAAGGTGACGGCGTCGCACATCGGAAATTCTCTCTCAACGAGGGGCACTGTGAGCTCCGCCAAAGTGCGATAGAGGTACTTCTCTCCCCGCTTGAACCTCACAACGAGGCGCGCGGCCTCGCCGTCGTGCGTGAAGACGGAACGGGCTTTTTTGACGGAGAGCGGCTTTTGCTTGCATTCGAGACAGACGCCCTCTTCCTTCACCTTTCTGCCGCAGAACGGACAGATGTTTTGGGCATTCCGGGGCAGCGATCCCCGACATGGGTGGCACACACGCGCTCCGTCGAACACTTCTCGTCCGCAAATATCGCAGGTGAAGTTGACGGCATCGTCGTACTTTTTGAGCTTGCCGCGCAAGAACGAGAACAGCCTCATACAAGGTCAACGGTAGGTCTTTGCGCCCGTCTCGTCCTCGAGGCCCAAGAGATAATCCGCCGATACCTGAAAGATATGGCAGAGGGAGATGATGAGGGCCGTGTTGAGATCGTGTTCCTCCGTCTCGTAACGGCTCACCGTCCGCTGCGAACAATGGAGCCGCGTCGCAAGTTCTCCTTGTGTCCAGCCGCGTTCTTCACGCAGATCGCGGATCTTCTTTCCGTACATGGCTTGATTATAGTCCATTTCGGCCTATAATCATTCTTCAAGACCGATACGGTTTTTGCCGCAAACCTCTCATGGAATTGCGAAGTACGGACTACGTTCTTCGGGATCCTTCGAGGAAGGGCTCGCCGTTTTCAGATTATATTGCGGCTCAGGATGACGCGGAGTCCCTGCCTGCGCAAAACAAAATTTGTGAACCTGTCACCGTTAAAACGCGGAGAAGCAAGAAAGACAAGGAGTGCGAGGCTTTTCGCAGCCCGCGTACTTGGGCGTACGTGGGCAAGAAAAACGCAGCACGACGATGTATTTCGTAGCTTATACGCGTTTCGCCCAATGAAAACACAAAGAAAGGTCGGCGTGGGCCGACCTTTCTATCTCTTAAAAATCATCGTCGACGGGATCGTCGTCGTCATCATCGTCATCGTCGTCCGAGAGGAGATAGACGTCGTCGCCCGTGACGTATTCGAGGTCTTCCTCGTCCTCGTCTGCCGCAGGCTCCTCTTCCTCTTCTTCCTCCTCTTCGGCCTCGAACTCGCCCTCAAATTCCTCGTTGAGCTCGCCCATTTCCGAATCGAGATCGGCATCGGCGTCGTCGTCGAGGTACTCGCGCCACTCGTCGTCCTCTTCGGGATCGGCCGTCTCTTCCTCCTCGTATTCCGACTTGCGGCGGCACTCCTCGCACATCTTCTCGCCGGGGCGCATCATATTTTCGCCGCAGATGGGGCAGAGCTCGGTGGGAAGGAGCTCGTCTTCCTCCTCTTCGACCTCGTCGATATCGCTCGGGATCCCCTTCATTTCCTTCAAACAGACATCGCAATATTCCTGTTTTTCCGCGTCGATGTAGTTGAGCTCGCAACGCGGACATTTGATATAGCGTACCATAAATCTTTCCTCCGGTTCCATCGCCCTGTTACAGGCTAATAAATTATATTTGTATTTATTTTTTTTGTAAACTGTTTTTTTATGCGTTTTGCAAAAAAGTTGCGGATTTTACAAAATTTTTTTTGTCGAAGGGAGAAAACGGGCAAAATTTGCCCCGCGCGCCTCCCCCGCCCGCGCAAGAAGGCAAAAAAACGGCCCCGCTTGATAGCGGGGCCTTGGCCTTTCGGCGCATTATTCTTGGTAGGGATCTTCGGGATCGGCGGGAGCTTGCTCCCCTTCGGGCTCTTCGGGCGCCTCTTCGGCGGGCGCCTCGTAGGTCTCCACGAGCTCGTCCTCGGGGCGAGGCGTCTCCTCGTCGGCATAGACGTCGATATCCTTGTCGTCCGTCGTATCGACGTGCATGCGCGGCGTCTTGGGCGCGTTCTCCTTCTTCTTCTTTTTGAGAACGACCACGGCGGCGATCACCGCGGCGGCCACGGCGAGCACGCACGCGACGACGATGAGGGCGATCTTCCAGCTTGCAAGGCCCTCCTTTTCCTCCGTCGCGGGAGCGGTGTACTTCGAAAGGACGCTCGACTTCCAATAGTCCTCGTACGACTGCGCGTCCTTCTCGTTCATCTTGCCGAGCTTCGTCACGAAGTAGGAACGGGTGCGGTAGGACTTCTCGCCGTCCTTCAACGTATAGGTGTTGCCGTTATAGGTGAGCTCCTCGCCGTTCACATAGCTATCGAAGGCTTTGAGGATGTCCTCAGTGTAGGGGTTCTCGGTGTTATTGTCCTCGTCCGCTTCGGCGTCGGCATATTCCTTCGCGTTCTCGTCGAGGAGCGTTCTCTCGCCCGTATAGAAGTAATACTTGACGGCGTTGGAGAGGATATCCTCTTCCTGCTCCTCGGAGATATCGGAAAGGAGCCCGTCCACCTTGCTGTTCGTATCGTAGCCCGTGATCTCGTTATACTTCGCGTTGAAGGCTTTGAGCTCGGCGTTGTCCATGAGCTTGCCCGCCGCGTTTGCGAGGCTGACGCAGCTCACATAGTTGAGGGAAGAACCGTAGGCCGACGCATCCGCATCTGCGAAGAAGAGCTCGTTGCCGATGATCTCGAAGTTATACCAACCCGTGGCGTGCACGATGTCCAAAAGGCGGGTCGCCGCATAGGCATCCTTGTAGGGGAAGGTGGCATCTTCGAGGTTGGTGTAGTAGCGCTGTTCGATTTTGTGCGCCTTGTTGTCGTAAACGGCGCGGTTGACGGAGAGATTGCCGTTGACGGAGAGGGTGTAGTAGACATACCCGTACTCGTCGTCCCCTTCGACGGGATCGAGGGATATGAGAGTCGCCCCGCTCGCGTTGTAGGCGATCTGGGTGGTGTTGCCCGTGATCTCGCCCTTCTCGTCGGGGTCGGCGCGGAAGATGCCGTCGCCGTCCACATAGAGGTAGTGATGATCGCCTTCGCCATCGATGTAATAGAGGGCGCTTTCCGAGGCTTCGTCCGCCGTACGGAAGGCGTTCGCCACGCATTGGGCCGCCGCGTTGCCGCCGATGCTGTCCCAACCCTCGGCGACCGTTTCGGCCTCGGGGAGATAGTAGAGCGCATCGCCCGCGCCTACCGTGTCCATCTCCGTCTCGCGGCGGGTGAAGTAGATACCGCCGTTGTCGTAGGAGCGAAGGGTATAGGTGTAGCCGAGGCGGGGAAGGGCCTTGGACCTGTCGCCATGGTTGAACTGCGTGGTCTCGATGTATTGGTTATCCTGCTTCTGCCCGATGCCGTCCAAAACGAGGGTGCCGAGGTTGGTGTAGGGCTCCTCGCCGTCGTTGTTCTCTTTGAGCCAATCCTCGTCCCATTCGTAGGGGTAGGGCGCTTTGGTCGTGCCGGCGGTCACGCGGTAGATCTGATTGTAGAACTGCGCGTACTCCTTGGGATGGTCGCTGTCGAGGCGGTCGGTGACCGTCATGGTGTAGTAGATGGCGGTGTTCTCCTTATCCGTCTTATGGAAAACGGGGGCGGAAGCCAGCCCCTCCGCAAGCACGGTATCCTTCTCCGTCGCCGTGTTGTAGGAATGGAGCGTGGTCGCGGTCGAATCGTAGTAGACGAGGTAGACGGTGCCGTCCTCTTCGATGAAGCGATAATCCGTCGCGTTGGAAGAGACGCGGACGAGTTCCTTGCGGTTGCGCCCGTCGAGCGTCGCGCTCGCAAAGTCGAGATAGTTGTTCTGCACCTCGCCGTCGATGCCCTTGACGTTCGTGGGCGTCGCATAGTAAACTTTGTCGCCGTAGATGTAGAGGCCGCCGCCGAAGGAGCCTGCGACCATGAGGGAAGGCACGACGGTCTCGGCCTCGCCGAACACGCCGCCCTCCTTCTTCGCCCGCATGAGCGCGCCCTTGACGGGCTTGCCGTAGGTGTTATC
Organism: uncultured Clostridia bacterium; assembly: GCA_947625555.1. GTDB lineage: Bacteria > Bacillota > Clostridia > Christensenellales > Borkfalkiaceae > Gallimonas. Next base: position 96,465 of record CANQOT010000003.1, read on the forward strand.
CGAACTGTAAGTCTCGACGCCGTTGATGAAGTAATAATAATCCTCCACCAAAACGACAAATCCGCCGTTGGAGACGGCATCCCCTTCGGGAATGCCCTGCGGCGGGGTGAACTTCGTCCCGCAGGCAGCGAGCGAGAGCGCTCCGCCCGCGATGCAGGCGGCAGATGCAAACGCCAAGATTTTCTTGATTGATTTCCGCATATTTTGTATCCTTCCGTGTTTTTCGGAAATAAGTTCTAATCGTACATTCTCCATTATAAACTAAATAAAGGGTTTTAGCAATCAAAAATCCCGCAAAACTTGTACTTTTCTTTGAGAATTTTTGTGCAAAACGCCCCCGAACGGGAAATTTTTCTCTTTCGAAAGGGGAATTTCGGGCGTCGGCGCACCGTTTGCGGGGGCAAAAAGTCATCCTAAAAGGAGATCTCCATGGAAAAATTCGGGATATTCGAACTTCTCGACGCACTCTCCGCGATCACGGCGGCCTCGGGGAAGGGCGGCCCCGCCGCCGACGGACAGGAGAAAACGGACGATGCGCCCGCGGACGAGAGACCCGCGGAAAAGAGGACGCCCGACGCGGCTTTTGCGCCCCCCACTTACGGAACCGAGGCGCCCGCGCAGACGGCGGCGGGGAGGACGGCGTATGAGGGATTTCTCGCGCGCCATGCCTCTGCCACGTCCAAGGTGAAGAAATAGGCGCATAGCCATTGATGACCTGCCCCCGTTTACGGGGGCTGCCCCTTTCATTCCCCCTCCCAAGGGAGGGGGTTTGCAAAGCGCATCCTCGGGGAGGAGCTGGCGAGGCGGAGCCGAGACGGAGGTGGGGATTATACAACAAAAAAACCGAGGAGACCTCGGTTTTTTTGTACTTTACTTTGTTCCCATAACCTTCCCCTACCCCTTGCGGGGGTCGGTGCGGAGAACGGGTCCCCGCACCGACGAAGGGAATTTATGGAGGGTAAGCTGGGTATAATGGGCGAAAGTCTAACGCGTCCGTAAGGCTCCTCCGTGGGAGGAGCTGTCACGCGTGAGCGTGACTGTGGTGGGGCGAGCTATAATTCCGTCATGTTGAGCGAAGTCGAAACATCTCCTTATTTTTATAATGCGGAGACCCTTCGACAGGCTCAGGGTGACGAATTAGAAGCAAGACCCCCACCTGTCACGGCTTTGCCGTGCCACCCGCCCCCGTAAACAGGGGCAGGTCACCCCACCCCCCTACCCCCCTCCCATGGAGGGGGCAGAGGGGAAGCCTTATTTAGTCCTCTTTCTTGCTTGCGGGAAGAGCCACTTCCTGCGCGGAGGCTGCCTCGGCGGGGATCGCCTTGATTTTATCTGCATAGAGCGACCACTTCGCCAACGCCTTATAAGCATCCACGCTTTCCGCGGGCACATAGATATCCGTCAGCAGAGGGCATTGCGGGAACAACGCAGCTGTTGCGGGAGGCGTCACTGCCTTGACGGTCACCGTTTTCAGAAGGGAGCAAAAACCAAAGACACCCGCCGAGGTCGGCAACTCTTTGATATTCGCACCGATCACGACTTCCGTCAGCTGCTTGCAATTTGAGAAAGCGCCCGTTCCGAGCTTCTCAATATTTTCAAGATCGAGGGTTTCGATTGCCGACTTGCAGAAAGCATTGTTGCCGATCGTTTTTGCGCTGCTCAGATCGATGGTTTTCACTGTGGACTGATAGAATGCTTCCTCGCTGATCGTTTCTATCATTGGCAGGGTAGCGCTTTCGAGTTTAGTGTTGTAAAAGGCAAGCCGGCCTATCGTCACTACCTTGGGGAAGTTGATGGTCGTCACGGTCGCATTAAAGATGAATGCGGAGTTCGCAATTTCCGTGACGTTCTCGAAAGTGACGGAAGTCTCCGTGCTATACGGGAAATACATGTAGAGGACGGTGCCGTCCTTGGAAAGGACTGTGTTGTTTTCGACCTTGAAATGTTCGTTCTTTGGGTCAACTGTCACAGACTGCACCTTGGCAAGGTTTTTTTGTTCGCACATTGCGAACTCATACTTGTTGTTCTCACCCATGCCGAAGAGTTTGCCGTAGTCAGGGAATACTTCAAGGTTCGCAGGGATCTTCAAGTTGACATAGTCGCCCGTGTACTCATTGAGGGTGCCGTCCTCATTGATCTTCCAATCGGGGTCGGCTTCCTTCTGGAACCCGCACTTGCAGGTATCACCGCTCGTGAAATCGTGCGCTTCGACAGTGCTCTCGTCCCTCACGTCATCCTTCGGGCACTTCATCCAATGGTTCTCCCCGTCGTAGCCCTGCATCGTGTACTTGTGAAGGTGCTCGACTTTCACGTCGTCTTGCCCGACCTTCCATGACACGCGGTAAAGCCATGTTTCACCAGTGGTGAGATTGGCAACGTTCGGGTAATATTGCTTGTTGAGGATGTTGTACACTTTGAATTGGTCGCCAATCGTAAGCTCTACATCGGCGTACCACGTATCGGTGCCGTCGAACGTCATGTGGATGCAGTTCTTTTTAACGTCTGTAAAGTCGGGCCACTGCGAATTTTTTTGTGTCTTGATCGTGCCGACGATGTACATGTCCTCCGTTGTCGTGGGAGCCGCTACGCTCTCGATGAGCTCCCAGCTCACATAGTTGTCTGCCCAAGGTGCGGGCGCGGGTTTTGTATGTACGGTGAACTTGTAGATTCCGTCCTTGCCCTTCGCGACGCCGATGTCGCCTTCGTTGCCCATGTCGATGAAAGTCCCGTCGTTGTTTTTGATCTCGGTAAGCCCGAAGAAAGTGCCTTTCGTCCATTTGAGGGCATTATTTTCGTCCCTCTCATCCTGACGGATCTTGAACTTGTCGCCACCCGCGAAGATCTTCATCTGAATGGTGTAGAGGGTAAAGCCATCTGCGTCCTTGTGGGGCTGTTTGGTGAGTTTGAAGTTGGGTTTGAGTTCCGTCCAGCTGGCGTTTGCGAGGTCGCCCGCACCCGTGCCGGTGACCCAAAACTCGCGGGTGTCAAGGTCGGCGTCGGGGATCTCCTGTCCTTCCGTCGCGCCGCATTCGCACTTGCCGTCTTTGAAGTCGTGGTTTGCCTTGGTCGTCTCGTCGATGTTGCTCTTGTCGGTGCCGTGTTCGTCGCAATACTTCCAGTGTTGCGTCGCGTTGTAGTCCCACGTGTCATAGTTGTGGGTGTGGGTTTCTCCACCGCAGGCGGAGAGGCCCACGCCGAGGGTCGCGGCCATCGCGAGTGACAAACCCACAATGAGCCAACTCTTTTTGTTCATAACTTTCCTCCATAATGAAAATTTTTGTCATTTTTATGACATCATATATTGTACCCCCCCCGTCCATTTGTCAAGACTTTTTTGAAAAATTTTTCATTTTTTCACAAAAAATTTTTTTCAACAGGCAAAATTTATAATAATTTGAGTGAAATTGGGAGGTTATGAACAAGAGAGAAAGAAAAAAGGCTCCTCCGTGGGAGGAGCCAAGATTCACTCGCTTCGCTCGGAATGAGGACTTGACCTGCCCCCGTTTACGGGGGCGGGTGGCGAACGTAGTGAGACAGGTGGGGGCGGGCTATCATTTCGTCATGTTGAGCCGCGCGGTACGCGCGTGTCGAAACATATCCTTATTATATTAAGGTCATTCCTCGACTACGCTCGGAATGACGTGATTAGAATGTCACCCCACCCCCCTACCCCCCCCCTCCCATGGAGGGGGCTTGCGGACTTCGTACTTCGGGATCCTTCGGTCGCTTCGCTTCCTCAGGATGACGCGATTAAACTGCGCGGGGCAGGAGGATGACGCGTCCCCGTTTCCGTTAAATCGCGGAGAGGCGAGAAAGACAAGGAGTGCGAGGCTTTTCGCAGCCCGCGTACTCGGTCGTACGTGGGCAAGAAAAACGTAGCACGACACAGTATTTCGACGCCAATACGCGATTCGCGTAAAATAAGCAAAAAAAACCGACCCAACCGGGTCGGATTTTTTTCTGCTCAACGCTTGGAGAATTGGGGAGCACGGCGGGCTTTTTTGAGGCCGTACTTCTTCCTCTCCTTGACGCGGGGATCCCTCGTAAGGAAGCCCGCCTTTTTGAGTGCGGGACGCGTTTCGGGTTCCGCTTCGAGGAGCGCTCTCGCAATGCCGAGGCGGATAGCCCCCGCTTGCCCCGTATAGCCGCCGCCGATGACGTTGACGAAGATATCGTACTTGCCCTCGGCCCCCACTTCGACGAGGGGCTGCTTCACGACGTACTGCGTGGTGCCCTGCGGGAAGTAATCTTCGAGCGTGCGGCCGTTGATGACGATGGCGCCGTTACCTGCGGGAATGAGACGGACGCGTGCGATCGCCTTCTTTCTTCTTCCCGTTCCCCAGAATTGCAACTTCTTCTTGATATTCGCCTTTGCCATTCTCTAACTCCTCACCTTAAAATAATTTCAGCGTCTCGGGCTTCTGCGCCGCATGGGTGTGCTCGGGTCCCTTATAAACTCTCAACTTCTTGATCATGGTCCTTCCGAGAGAGTTCTTGGGGAGCATGCCGCGAACGGCTTCGTAGACCGCGAGGTCGCTCCGCTCCGCCATCATCTTGCCATAGGAGATCTCTTTAAGGCCCCCGATGTAGCCCGTATGATAGCGGTAGTACTTCGTTTCGAGCTTCTTGCCCGTGAGAAGTACTTTATCGCTGTTGATGATGATCACAAAATCGCCCGTATCCGCATTGGGAGTGAAGGTAGGCTTGTTTTTGCCGCGCAGGATCGCCGCGACCTTGGAGGCGAGCCGCCCGAGGGGGATCCCGTCCGCATCGACGACGTACCACTTTCTCTCAACCGTTTGCGCGTTTGCCATATAGGTTTTCATATTTCGTACTCCTTGTACATGTCCGAAGGCAGCAAGTTGTTCCATACCGCCGGCTCTTGCGATAGCGCCCCTTGGGGGTGCGGACTGCCTCTTTTTGCCGACTGCTTCTCTATTATAGGGCGAGAAAAAAGTTCCGTCAAGCTGTTTTGACTTTGGATTTTAAGAAATTTTTCGTTTTTCGCGAATTATTTTATCCGCGAATTTCTTTTGGGCAAAAAAAAGCCTTCCGCCCGCCGCATGAACTGCCGCGGGAGAAAGGCGCGCCGCGATCATAGTTGTTTTATCACTTTGGCGGGAACGCCGACGGCAACGCAATTTGCGGGAATATCGCAAGTGACGACGGAGCCGCCGCCGATGACGCAATTATCCCCGATGGTGACGCCGGGCAAAACCTTCACGCCGCCGCCGATCCAAACGTTGTTTCCTATTTGAATGGGTTGGGCGTATTCGAGCCCGCGAAGGCGCACGGCGGGGTCCACGGGGTGCGTGGCCGCATAGAAGCCGCACTGCGGGCCGATGAGGACGTTGTCGCCGAAGGTTATTTTATTGCAATCCAAAAAGACGCAATCGTGGTTGCAGTAGAAGTTGTTCCCCACCGTCGTGTTGAAGCCGTAATCGAACCAGATGTGCGGCTCGATATGAACATTTTTTCCCCGCTTCCCGAGGAGGCGGCCGAGAAGTTCGTCCTGCCTTGCCCTATCGTCGCCGGGCGTGCGGTTGTACTCCTCGCACAGCTTGCGGGCTTGGGCGAGAAGGGCTTTGAGTTCGGGGGCGGAACTATCGTAGAGCTCCCCCGCGAGCATTTTTTCTTTTTCGGTCATAGAACTCCTTTATGGTTTCGCAAATTTCTTCCGTATAGAAGCCCCCTGCGGGGCAAATTGCGGGCAAAGAAATTTGCAGGTTCTGCTCTTACAAATAAGTAGAAATGCGCCACCCCTTCCGTCTCGCCGCTTGCGGCGAGACACCCACCCCTCGAGGGGTGGGCAAGGCCCCCACCTGTCACGGCTTCGCCGTGCCACCCGCCCCCGTAAACAGGGGCAGGTCAGCGTCAAATCGCATAGCTGCAAGCGAGACAAGGAGAAGGAGCATTCCCGAAGGGAGCGTACTTGGGCGTACGTGACCGAGGAAAGCGCACCTTCGACACAGTATCGCGCCGCAGATATGCGATTCGCTACTCCAAAACCGCCTTGATGCGGCGGATGCCCGCCGACGACGACTGCTCCTTCACAATGCGGAAATGTCCCAAGACGCCCGTGCTTTGGACATGGGGCCCGCCGCACATCTCCTTGGAGAACTCGCCGATGGAATACGTCTTGACAACTTCGCCGTACTTGCTGTCGAATACGCCGACGAAATGCTCCGCCCGCGCCTCTTCGAGGGACATCTCGCGATAGATGACGGGGATATCTTCCTGGATCTTCTCGTTGACAAGGTCCTCGACGGCCTTGATCTCCTCTTCCGTCATGGCGCGCTCGAAGTTGAAGTCGAAGCGCATGCGCTCGTCGGTGATGTTCGACCCCTTCTGGTTGCAGTCGGGGGAGAGGATTTGCTTTAAGGCGGCGTTCAGAAGGTGGGTGGCGGTATGGTACTTCACGGCGATATCGCTGTGGCTTTCGAGCCCGCCCTTGGCCTCGCCCTTCTGAATGACGCGGCTCTTTTCCTGGTGTTCCTTGAAGGCCGCATCAAACCCCGCGGCGTCTACCGTGAGCCCCCGCTCTGCGGCGAGCTCTTGGGTGAGCTCCAAGGGGAACCCGTAGGTATCGTAGAGGCGGAAGGCCTGTTTGCCGCCGATGACGGTCTCCTCAACATATGCGGGGTCTTGCCCCTTCATGAACGCGTTCTTGCGCGCAATGCCCTGCAAACATTTCTCAAATTCCTTCATGCCCGTGACGAGGGTGGCCTCGAAGCGGTCGGCTTCCTTCTTGATCTCGTCGAGGATATACCCCTCTTTTTCGAGAAGGAGAGGATAGGCCTCGCCGTACACCTCGTGAATGAAGATCTTCGCGACGGCGCACATGGCCTCCGAGGAGATATTCAGCTGGCGGCAGTAGCGGATGGCGCGGCGCATGATGCGGCGCAAAATGTACCCCGCCCCCACGTTGGAGGGAAGGATGCCGTTTTTGTCGCCGATGAGCATGACCGTCGTGCGGGTGTGGTCGGCAATGATGCGCATCGCCCGTTGCGCCTCGCCCCCTTCGTCGTAGACCTTCCCCGAGAGCTTTTCGAGCTCCCGAATGGCGGAAGAAAAGAGGTCGGTCTTGTAGCCGTCGGAAAGGCCGTTCAAAAAGAGCAGCATGCGGTCGAAGCCGAAGCCCGTGTCGACGTTCTTGTTTTTCAGGGGCTCGTAGCCCGCCGCCGTCTTTTTATATTGCATATAGACGTCGTTGCCGATCTCGACATAGTCGTCGGGGAAAACGGGGTTTTCGAGGTTCTTGATGGGATAGAACCACTCGTTATCGGGCCCGCAGGGGGTGCCGACGGTGCCCTCGAGCTCCCACCAATTATCCTCTTTGGGAAGATAAAAGACGTGCTCGGGCCTCACCCCGAGGCCGATGAGAAGGTTTGCCGTCTCCTCGTCGCGCGGGGCGGAGGCGTTGCCCTCAAAGACGGTGGTGCACAGCTTGTCCTTGTCGAGCCCGAAAACGCGGGTGAGAAGTTCGAACGTCCACGACGTCTTTTCCTTTTTGAAATAGTCGCCGAGCGACCAGTTGCCCATCATCTCGAAGAAGGTGAAGTGAGAGGCGTCGCCCACGCTGTCGATATCCACCGTGCGGACGCACCCCTGCACGTTGCAGAGGCGCTTGCCTTGGGCATGGGGGGCGCCGAGAAGGTAGGGCATGAGGGGCTGCATGCCCGCGACGTTGAACATGACGCCCGTCGAACCGTCGCCGATGAGCGAGACCGCGCCGATATCGACGTGCCCCTTGCTCTTGTAAAAATCCAGCCACTTTTGCCTGAGTTCTTTTCCTGTGATCATATTGCTTGCTCCATTCGGATGTTTTTATAAGGTTGAAGGTCAGATCTTCGTCAAAGTATATCCGTCTTTGGCGTCTTTGACGGCGTAGCCGAGGGATTTCAGGCGGTCGCGGAGTTCGTCGGAACGCGCCCAATCCCGCGCGGCGCGGGCGGCCTGCCGCTCCTCGGCGACGGCCTTGACTTCTTCGGGCACCTCTTCGCTCTTGGGCGCGTACTGCGCAAGATACTCCTTGGCGTCCTTCGTGAAGAGCCCCAAGAGGCCGTATGTCTTTCGGATCTGGTTAACGATCTTCTTCGCCGCAGGGTCGTTTTCGGCAAGAAGTTTCCCCGCTTCCTTGAAGTAGCCGAACAGGTCGGCGAGGGCGAGCGCGGTGTTGAAATCGTCGGACATGGCCGCGTTGAATTTCTCGTCGATCGCGGACATGCCCCCCTCCTCCGCGGGGAAGGCCGCCTCGATCTTCCCGATGAGGGTATAGAACCGCACGAGGTGCGCCTCGGCATCGGGGAATAGATCGTCGGTGATGTTGAGGTCGGCGCGGTAGTTGGAGGAAAGAAGGGCGAATTTGAGCGCTTCGTCGGAATACTTCGCGAGAATATCCTCCATGAGGAGGACGTTGCCGAGCGACTTCGACATCTTCTGCCCGTTCACCTTGATGAGGCCGTTGTGCATCCAATAGTTGGCGAATTTCTTGCCCGTGAGGGCTTCGGACTGCGCGATCTCGTTCTCATGGTGCGGGAAAATGAGGTCTCTGCCGCCGCCGTGGATGTCGATGCGGTCGCCGAAAGCGGCGCGGTTCATGGCCGAGCACTCGATGTGCCAGCCGGGGCGGCCCTTCCCCCAAGGGGAATCCCAGCATATCTCCCCCTCCTTGGCCGCCTTCCAGAGGGCGAAGTCGTAGGCGTTTTTCTTACATTCGTCGTTTTCGACGCGCACGCCGTCGAGCATATCCTCCTTGCTCCTGCCCGAGAGCTGCCCGTAGGCGGGGTAGCTGTCGACGTCGAAATAGACGTCTCCGTTGCCCCCTTCGTAGGCATGCCCCCCTCGGATGAGCTCTTGAATGAAGGAAATGATGTTTTGAATGTTCTCCGTCGCTTTGAGCCAAAGGGTGGGCTCGCCGATGTGCGCCTTTGCCATGACGGCGTCGATCCTATCGATCATCATCGCGGCGTATTTGTCGGCGGGAATGCCCGTCTCGCGGGACTTGGCGATAATTTTATCGTCAACGTCGGTATAGTTGCGGGCATAGGTGACTTGATAGCCCAATTTTTCGAGAAACTTGCGGAACACATCGTAGACGAGGGCCTGAAAGCCGTGCCCGATGTGCGCCTCGCCCGAGACGGTGATCCCGCAGGCGTACATCTTCACCTTCCCCTCTTCGAGGGGGATAAACTCTTCCTTTCGTCTTGTAAGAGAATTATAGATCTTCATGGCTCGTTCCTTCCTTTTCCAGCCTTGCGATTTCCTCTTCGAGGGCGAACACGCGCTCGCGGAGGGCGCAGAGTTCCTTTAAGACGGGGTCCTCCTTTTCGGGGAGGAAGTTCTGCGTCTTTTCGCCGTTGATCCTGACGACGCGCCCGGGTACGCCGACGACGGTCGCATGGGGCGGGACTTCTCTGAGAACGACAGCCCCCGCGCCAATACGGGCCCCTTCGCCCACCGTAAACCCGCCGAGGACCTTCGCCCCGCACGAGATGACGGCATCGCGCTTCACCGTCGGGTGACGCTTGCCCTTCTCTTTGCCCGTGCCGCCGAGCGTCACCCCTTGATAGATGACGACGCCCTCTTCCACTTCGGCCGTCTCGCCGATGACGACGCCCGCGCCGTGGTCGATGAATACGCCCGCCGCGATCTTGGCGGCGGGATGGATCTCGATGCCCGTGCGGAATTTCGCCCACTGTTGGGCCCACCGCGCGAGGAATTTGAGGTGCATCTTCCATAGAACGGCGGCGCGGCGGTGCCAGATGAGGGCGCGTACGCCCGAATAGGTGAGCCAGATCTCGAACGCATTCCTTGCGGCGGGATCGTTTTTCTTGGCTGCGGCGATATCTTTTTTGAGCTTTTTGAAAAACATGGCGTGTTATATTATCGTATGCGCGGGCGCGCAACGCGCGCGGACGCTCTTTGCCATAATTTTAGCATCTGCCGTGTAAAAATGCAACCGTTTTTGTATAGCCGCGGGGGAATTTTGCAGGTCGCAAGCCGCCGCACGATTGATGTGACTTGTTGGAATGTGCACGGGGCAAGATTCACTCGGCTCCTACGGAGCCTCGGAATGAGGAGGAGCTCCCTTTCAGGGTTCCCGTTACCGTTAAATCGCATAGCTGCAAGCGAGACAAGGAAAAGGAGCATTCCCGAAGGGAGCGTACTTTTGCGTACGCGACCAAGGGAAGCGCACCTTCGACGCAGGATCGCGTAGCAGATATGCGATTCGCTTAATCAAGGCAAGAAAAATCCGCCCCGGCGGGCGGATTTTTTCTTTTTCACATTCACTGCTTGTTGGGCTTATCCTTCAACTTGACATAATCAACGATGGCAAGGGCGAAGTTGGCAACCGCAAAGACGAGAAGGACGATCTGCGACGGGCCGAAATCCGTCTTGGACCACGCGGGCCCGATGACTGCGGCGAGGAGCCCGAACAGGGCAACCGTGTCGGCGAGCCATGTCGCCTTGCGGAACTTCTTGGGCTCGACGGAGGGCTCCGAAAGCTGCTTGAAATAGCGGATGAGCTGAATGAGGGCGAACACGATCACCATCAGCGTCGAGATCGTGCCGATCAAGCAGGTGAGGAGCGTTTCGCTTGAAATATGGCCCCCTCCTACCTGGCTGGCGCCTATGTGCGCGATGTTGAGATATTGCAGGAAGCTCACTTCGACCTCTCCCGACTTGATGAGGGGCTGCCCCGCGAGGCCGAGCACGACGACGGTGCACACCGTTCCGCATGCCGTCAGGATGAAGTGCAACACCTTCTTGTTATCCGCAAATACATCTTTGGCCGACGGCAAAAACCGCAAGACGATGGTCGCGCCGATGAGAAGGCCGCCGATGACGGCTCCCGCGATGGCCTCGGCATTCAAACCGTATTCGCCCGCAAAGAAGGAGAGAATGGCGACCTGCGTGCCGAGGAAGGCGGCGTATGCGCCGTAGGCGCTCCCGTAGGTCTTGCGGAAATCCCCCGACTTCAAGCCGCGGACGAACATGATGATGCCGCGAATGAGCATGGCGAGAAGGAGAATGAGCATGACCGCGACGGAGATCGTCCCGAGCACGTATTGCACGAGCGTTCCCATATCGGGACCCGTCGTCGTTTTCATGAGCGCGATGAGGCTATCCCAAACCGAGCCCTTCCCGAAGTTGAAGAACTCAAAGACCCCCATGCTCCCGCCAAGCAGTTTCTCCGACGGCACGAGACCGCCGAGGCAACCGCACAAAATGGAGATCGCAATGACGGCGAGCGCCAAAATCGCCCCGATGAGGGGAAGCATGCCTTTTTTCTGCGTTGCACCGCTCTCGGGCTCCGCAACCGTGTTGTTTTCCATAACGTTTTCCTCTCTTGTTGATTTCCCCTTTGCGGGGGATTTTGCTCTATTATAACCCAAACGGGTTAGTTTGTCAACTGTTTTGAGTTATTATTTTAACCCATTTTCGTTATAAAATAGCGCAAAAGAGGGAAAAAGTACATGATGAATATTCTCGACAGGATCGATGAGCTGCGCAAAGAGCGGGGGTGGTCGGTCAACAATCTTGCCATGGAAGCCATGCTCACGCAATCTACGCTGAATAATCTCTACCTGCGCGGGTCGGAGCCCAAGCTCTCGACGCTGCGCGCGATCTGCGGGGCATTCGGGATCACGCTCGCGGAATTTTTTGCCGAGGAGGAAGAGGACGAAAGCGGCGTCGCCGCCGAGCTCCGCCGCCGCATCGACCGCATGACGCCCTCCCAACAGTCCGCACTCCTCGCCTTTATCAAATCCATGCGATGAGGAAAACGGACTTCGTTTCGGGGGATACACTCGCCTGTTGCCCCTCATGAGGAATGTTACCGTTAAATCGCATAGCAGATATGCGATTAGTCCGTTCTTCGGTTACCGTTAAATCGCATAGCTGCAAGCGAGACAAGGAGAAGGAGCATTCCCGTAGGGAGCGTACTTTTGCGTACGTGACCAAGGGAAGCGCACCTTCGACGCAGGATCGCGTAGCAGATATGCGATTCGTCCGTTCTTCGGTTACCGTTAAATCGCATAGTTGCAAGCGAGACAAGAAGTGCGAGGCTTTTCGCAGCCCGCGTACTCGGACGTACGTGGGAAAAGATTCACTCACCCGCTTCGCGGGTTACTTCGTCGCTTCGCTCCTCGTGCCACGCTTAGTAGACAATAGTGCGCGCGGGGCGGAATGAGGGTGGGTTGCCCTATCGCGTAGCAAATATGCGATTCGCTCATTCAAGGCAAAAAAAATATCCGTCCCGGGGGACGGATATTTTTTTCCGTTTTCTTATTTCTCGAAAACCTTCTTGTTGACAAACGCGAGCACCACGCCGATCAAGGAGAACACCATGATGACGATGGGAAGCGCGCCGTTGACCGATGCATTGCATTCCTTGCCGTAGAGGTAGGTCACCACGACGAGGATAAGGCCGAAGATGAAGGCGGAGATGAGAGCGCCGATCCCGCTCGTCTTGGACTTTACGCCGTCGACGTGATCCGCGATCTTGAGGAACAACTTTTGAAGCAGGGAGGCGCCAAGAGCGACGAGCGTGATGGACGAGAGCCAACCGAGAATAGTATAGATCGCGATCTTGGTGGGAGCGGAGGCGACCGCCGCATTGATGAATTCCTGGAAGAAGTTGCTCTTCGTGCCGCTGTAATTGATGACGGGACCCGCTGCAAGCGCCGCAACGATGATGGCGACCACGACGAGAGCGACGGTGAACACAAGGCTCAACAGCTTCCTGAGGCCGAGGTTCTCTTTAAGGTTGCCCACAAGGTGCAACACGAAGGACGCACCGATGAGGATGGCGCAGAGGCAGAACGCAGCGAGCGCGACGTCGTTGAAAACGATGCCGTTCGTCGCATGCAAAGACATGCTGACGAGCTCGATGGACGCAAACGTACCGTACGCCTTGATGGCGGTCTTGGTGACGCCGGAGTAATCGGTGCCCTTCATCGCCTTGATGAACTTGATGATGCCGATGATGAAGTACACGATGAGGGTGATGATCCCGACAAGGTACAGGATCATGGTGAACAAGTCGCCGAGAACGGCGGCAATACCGTTCTTGCCGGCGCCGAGACCGTCGATGATGGTCTTCCAAATGCCGTCGGCCTTAAAGACATCGGCCGTCGTAATGCCGTTCATTTTGCCGAGAGGGCCGGCATCCACAGCAAGACCGCTGCCGAAGAAGAGGCCGAAGAGGAGCACGATCGAGAGGAAAGACGCGATCGAGCCTACAAGATACAAGATCTTTTTGAGGCCTGTGGGGGCCGTCTCGGCGGGAGCCGCGGCGGGGGCGGGAGCGGCGGCAGGCTGCTCTGCGTTGAGGGGCTGGCCGCAGTTGGCGCAGAACGTTGCACCGTCGACGTTCTGGGTACCGCAATTTTTGCAATACATAGTTACTTTCTCCTTTTTTTTCATATTCAATCATATTCATTATATAGGAGACAATATGATTGTGAATAAACTATACCCTCCCTTTATATGTTTGTCAAGTATTTTCATAAATATTTTTAGAAATTTCTTTCATTCGTTCCCCATTTCTCGACTTTTTTCGCCATTTTGTGCGGGTGAACGGCCCCGTTGCAAGGAAAGTTCGCCCCCGCCCGCGGGGCGATGGAGAGCCCTTTTTCCCCGCAATTCGACAAAATTTGCGGATTGCTGACAAAAAATTCAAAATGTTCGAAAATATCGTTTATTTTGTTCAACTTTGGAACGGTTGAAAAAATATTTTGTCTTTTTTTGCCGAAACACTTGTGTTTTTTTCAAAAGTATGTTAAAATCTTTCACAGATCAATAATTTTTGGAGGAAAAATCATGAAACGCGACCGCATCGAAGAGATCGCCGAACTTTTGGATAAGCGCGGCAAGCTCACACTTGAACAACTCGACGAATACTTCCCCCATGTTTCGCAAATGACATTGAGGCGCGACCTCTTCCAACTCGAACAGGAAGGCCGCATCATCCGCGTCCGCGGCGGCGCAATGTCCGTCAAGGAAGTCCAGAAGGTCTCGGGGGAGCCCTACACGAAGAAAACGGCCATTCAGATGGACGCCAAGATCAGGATCGCGCAGAAGGCCGCGCGGCTCATCGACGAGAACACTTCCCTCTTCATCGACGGCGGCACCACGGCGATGTATCTCGCGAAGGAACTGCCCGATATCAAAGTCCACATCTTCACGAACGGCCTCGCCGTCGCCATCGAACTTGCGCAAAAGAAGAACGTCCAGCTCACCATCTTGGGCGGACAGGTCCTCAAAGATAACCTGTCCACGGCCTCGCCCGTCGCCCGCGCCTATTTCGACAATACCAACTTCGAACTCGCCATCATCTCGGCGGCGGCCTTCACGCCCGAAAACGGATTTTCCTGCGGCTCGCAAATCGAAGCCGACCTTCTCAAACTCACCCGCAAGAAGGCCAAGGCGATGTATATGATGCTCGACAGCTCCAAGATCGGCAAGATCATGCCCTACACCTTTGCGCGGCTCGAAGATATCGACGTGCTCATCACCGACGATAACTTCCCCGCCGATCTCAAAGAAAAATTCACGAGCAGAAACATCGTCGTCATGTAAAATTTCATGCAAAAAGCCTCCCGCCCGGCGGGAGGCTTTTTTTGACTGCATTTTAGAGCGTGCCGCAGGGGACAAGACGGCTTATTTTTCCCCTTTATCTATTTCCGGCGGGGTTATCTCGACCCTGTCCTCGGTCGCGACGATCTCGGACATGGTCGCCTTCTCTTGGGGCACAGTCTCGGACATGGTATGCCCCTCGGCCTTCTGCGACTTCCTTTCGGACGAGAATTTTTTGAAGCGTTCGGCGAGGCTCTCTTTCAGTTCGCCCAGCGCTTTGAAGGGGAAAAGAAAGCTCGCTTTTTCCTTGATCTCCGCCTTGCGCGTGCCGATCTCCTCTTTGAGTTTTTCGTAATAGACGACGATGCCGCGCTCTTCGGCAAACTTTTTGATACGCGTCGCGAGGTGCAGCGAATGCCCGAGGTCGACAAAGAAAATGCCGAAAAAGATGCCCACGACGAAGGCAAATTCGATATGATGCACAAACCAGAGCACCGCTTCCAACACGGGCCCGTCGAATACGAAGTAGAACGCCGCGCCGACGAGCAGCCAAAAAAAGGAGAAGAGCGGGCAGATGATCCCCTGAATGTTCCCCCAGCGCTTCGAATAATCCCAGAGCTTGATCTTCATCCCCTTGATGAAGATGAGCCCCGCGATGTACTCGATGAGGGTCATCGTGACCCCCATGATGAGGATGAGAAGGAGGGCGTCGAGCCATGCCATGCCCGTATGCAGGGGGATGCGCGAGATGCCGAAGAGCCCCGCGACGCCGAACCCGTACAGGGGCAGGTAGGGGCCCGTCAAAAAGCCGGGATTGATCCACTTTTTGGCGGTGAAGAGACGGCGGAAAACGACCTCGATGCACCAACCGATGACCGAGCCTACAAAGAACAGAAAGAAGATGACAAGAAGGACGTCGATAAAACTCATGGTTTATTCCTTTGTTTTTTATGAAAAGGGGCGCCGCGCTTGGGACGCCCCCTTTTTGTTTGGTTGGTTTCAGTGTAAGCAACTGATTTTATGCGCCGAAGATGCCCGCAAGCCCGGGGATGGCCTTCATCAGATTGTAGTTCTGGAACACGACGACGCAGACGAGGGAGACGGTGGACATGATCTTGATGAGGATGTCGAGGGACGGGCCGACGGTGTCCTTCAAGGGGTCGCCCACGGTGTCGCCTACGACGGCCGCATCGTGCACGACGTCGTACCCCTCTTCGCCCTTCTTGACGCCCTCGACGCCGCCTTTTTCGATATACTTCTTGGCGTTATCCCACGCGCCGCCCGCGTTGCCCGTGTAGATGGCGAGCATGATCGCGGAGAGCGTTGCGCCGATGAGGATGCCGCCCACGAAGCCCGCGCCGAAGATGAATCCGCATGCGACGGGAATTGCGATGGCGACGACGGAAGGGACGATCATCTGACGAATGGCGCCCTTGGAGGAAATTTCGACGCACTTGGTCGAATCGGGATCCTCTTCGCCCGTCAAAATCTTGGGGTTGTCGTGGAATTGGCGGCGCACTTCGTCCACCATCTTGCGGGCCGCCTTGGCGACGGCGTTGATGAGCATGCCCGAGAAGAGAAAAGGAATAGCGGCTCCGAGAATGGCGCCGACGATGACGTCGCCGCGAATGATGTTGAGGAGGAGGTTCGCGCCGTCCTGCATGAAGCCCTCGCCCGCGGCATAGAGGTAGCTCGACATCATGGAGAGGGTCGCGAGCGCGGCCGAACCGATGGCGAAGCCCTTGCCTATGGCGGCCGTGGTGTTGCCGACGGCGTCGAGCTTATCCGTGATATCGCGCACTTCCTCGTCGAGCATACTCATCTCGGCGATGCCGCCCGCGTTATCCGAAATGGGGCCGTAGGTATCGACGGAGACGGTCGCCGCGACGAAGGAGAGCATGCCCATTGCGCCGCAGCCGACGCCGAACATGCCGCCGAGGGCAAAGCTCGCGAAGATGGCGACGCCGAGGACGACGACGGGGAGCATGCACGAGATCATGCCCGTCGCCATGCCCTGCGTGACGGTGAGGGCCGCGCCCTCCTTGCTCGCCTGCGCGATGTTCTTGGTGGGTTTATGGGCGTCGCTCGTGTAGTATTCGGAGATGATACCGATGACGATGCCCGCGACGATACCGATCGCCGCGCACACCCACGGGGTAACCATTCCCGCCTTGAATCTGGCGAGTTTGAGCACCGCGGAATCTTCCCCCTTGAAGAGGAAGATGGAGAGCAACAGCCCGCCGACGAGCGTCACGCCCGCCGAGATCCATGTGGATAGGTTGAGTTCCAAATGGGGGTTATCCGAGAGCTTACGTTTGAGGAGCGGATAGGAGATGCCGATGACGCATCCGATGAGGCCGATCCCCGCGAAAATCAACGGGAAGAGCACCATCTTCTGCAAGATGGTGGGCGGGAGCCCGACCGAGTGGGTAAATAGCTCGATGGCGAGAATGACGGTCGCCATGATGGCGCCGATGTAGCTTTCGAGAAGGTCTGCCCCGAGGCCCGCGACGTCGCCCACATTGTCGCCGACGTTATCGGCGATGGTGGCGGGGTTGCGGGGGTCGTCCTCGGGAATGTGCGCCTCGGTCTTGCCGACGAGGTCGGCACCCATGTCGGCCGCCTTCGTGTAGATGCCGCCGCCCACGCGGTTGAAGAGGGCGATGATGGAGCACCCGAGGGCATAGCCCGAGAGGATGATGGAGAGGTTATAGCTCTGCCCCGTGATGGGGTTGGTGTTCTCGACGACGATGTCCGCGAGCTCCGCCCCCTTCACGTTGATCATACCGCCCGCCCAGCCGAAACAGCAGTAGACGATGATCGCGCCGAGAAGGGCGAACCCTGCCACGCAAAGGCCCATGACCGAACCGCCGCGGAAGGCGACTTTGAGCGTCTTGCCGACGTTCCTCGTCTCGTTGGCGGCATTGGTGACGCGCACGTTGGCGTACGTCGCGATCTTCATGCCGATAAAGCCCGCCGTGGCCGACATCACCGCGCCGATGAGGAAGGCGACGCCCGCTTCCCACGCGATGAAAAGGCCCAAAACGACGGCGACGACAGAGCCGATGATGGCGACGATCTTGTATTCATAGAAGATGAACGCATTCGCACCCTCACGGATCTTGGCGGCGATATGCTGCATGCGCTCGTTCCCCTCTTTGAGTTTTTTGGTGAGGTAGAAGTTGAGCGCGGCATATCCCAGCCCAAGTACGACCGCAAACATCACGATGATGATGAGTAGATTGAGATCCATACTTTGCTCCTTGCAATGAATGTATCCACATTATAGCACGTTTTGAAAAAGTTGTCTATTTTTCGGAATATTCTGAAAAAAATTTTGATTTGAAAGTGTTTTTACCTGCCCCTCTCCCTCATTCCGAACCCGCGAAGCGGGTGAGTGAATCTTGCCCCGCGCGCAGGGTAACCGCCTCATTCTGCCCCGCACCGTCTAACGCGTCATCCTGAGCGGAGCCCGTAGGGCGAAGTCGAAGGATCCCGAAGTACGAAGTCCACCCTCATTCCGCCCCGCGCGCACTATTGTCTACTAAGCGCGGCACGAGGAGCGTAGCGACGAAGTAACCTGCCGTAGGCGGTGAGTGAATCTTTTCATGTGAAATCCGAGACTTTCAGATTCGCTCGGGGCTTCGCCCCTCGGAATGAGGACGTAACCCACCCACTGAGGTGGGGAATATACAACAAAAAAACCGAGGAGACCTCGGTTTTTTGTACTTTTTTTCTCATAACTTCCCTACCCCCTTGCGGGGGTCGGTGCGAGGATGGGGCCTCGCACCGACGAGGGAAATTATGGAGGGTGAGCTGGGTATAATGGGCGAAAGTCTAACGCGTCCGTAAGGCTCCTCCGTGGGAGGAGCTGTCACGCGTGAGCGTG
Source organism: uncultured Clostridia bacterium (assembly GCA_947625555.1). Taxonomy (GTDB): domain Bacteria; phylum Bacillota; class Clostridia; order Christensenellales; family Borkfalkiaceae; genus Gallimonas. Next base: position 114,937 of record CANQOT010000003.1, read on the forward strand.
ACTGTGGTGGGGCGTGTTCTATTCCCTCATTCCGAGGGCGTAGCCCGAGTGAATCTTAATAAGGAGATTCCTCGACTACGCTACTTCGCCTTCGGCTCGTGCCGACCTTGGATAATCAATAGAAGCCGCGGTCGGGGCGGAATGACGCAAATAGAACGTCACCCCACCCCCCTACCCCCCTCCCATGGAGGGGGCAGGGGGAAGCCTTTTTCAGTCCTCTTTCTTGCTTGCGGGAAGCGCATATACCGTATTCACAGTAGCTGTTGCCTCGCCTTCAAATGCTGTTGCCAAGAAGCCAAAGATAGGATATTGTTTCGGCCAACTATTGGTGGTCGTATTCAACAAATCTATCGTCACGGTAAACTTGCAGGTTTTACCGTCTTGGACCTCCGTCGCATCAACGGCAAAGGTGATCTTCTTGAGCGTCGCCATGGTTGTATCATCGGGGCTACCGCCATCGAAGGTGATCTTATCCTTCCATTTCGTGGTCGTGGATGCAGCTCTGCCCGTTGTCTGCCATTGGCGATTTGAAAGAATGGTTCTTGCCGATGTGAGCGATGAATCGAGAATGGCGATATCTCTTACAGCGAACACAAAACCATCAGGAAGCAAGACGTTTTCCAAACTCAAACCGACGGTCCCCGCCTTCGTTGCAGTCACAGTAATTTTAGCTTGGTTGTTGGAGTATAAAACATCCGTGCTACCAATCTCTACCTCAGTAGACAACCCCGCTCCAATTTTGGTATAAGTAACAGCGGCATCCGTGACTTCTTCGCCGCAGTCGGGGCAATACTTTTGCAGGGTACCGCCCTCTGTATTTGCCTCGGGAAGCGTCGTATCGGTATATTTGAAGACGGCGCCGTTCTTATGTTCGCACTTTGCCTCCTCGGCGCCGCACTTGCTGCACTTGCCGCCCTCGAACGTGTGTGCTTCGTAGCTATCCGTTTTGATCGTGTTATCTGCCTCGCAGTAGAGGTAGTGCTGATCGCCCTGCACGCCGTATTTTGTGAAATTGTGGTCGTGGATGCGCACGGTGGGCGTCTCGGCGTCGAGGACCCAAGTGATGAGGTAGGTATTGCTCTCCTCAACACGGAGCGCCTTGCTCGCAGGTTGCAGTGCTGCCCCCGAGGGGTAAGTCATACCGGATGCATATTCATAGATGGCAAATTCATCCCTCGCCGTCAGATACACTTCGGCTGTATAAGTCTTTTTATCCTCGCTCGGCGTCATCTTGATGCAGTCCGTCCTCACTTGGGTGATGCTGCCGCCGGCAAGCGTAAAGGCAGTATGCCATCTATTGGTAGAATGGGAAGTGATGAGACCTTCGATGTAGACTTCAGCTTCTTTGGTAAAGTGGCAAACGGTGCATTCGCGCCCCGAAAAGTTGTGCCGCGCCAAATCGCCCTTCTCCTCGGTGTGTTCGCAGGTGGCTGGATGCCAATGCGACGTCTCGTTGTTTTCCCACGTCGTTGTATCGAATGTATGAACGTGCACAGGTTCCTTCGCACCGCATTCGCAGTCGCCGTTCGTGAAGTCGTGGGCGGATTTGCCCGCGGGGTCCATTGCGTCGTCGGCGGGGCAGACCTTCCAATGCTGCGTGTCGTCATGCTGCCACTTGGTGTACTCGTGGGTGTGGGTTTCTCCGCCGCAGGCGGAGATGCCCACGCCGATGCTTGCGACCATTGCGAGCGATAATCCCACAATGAGCCAACTCTTTTTGTTCATAACTTTCCTCCATAATAATTTTTTTCGTCATGTGCGATGACATTATCTATTGTAGCC
>CANQOT010000004.1 GCA_947625555.1 uncultured Clostridia bacterium
TATCCACAATTTGCATTACTTGAACTTCGTTGGAGCGAATGGGTTGAATATTTTTTATGATTTTTCTTGAAAAGTCATGGTAGTTGTTACAGCAGACATCGTGAAGTTTTTCTATCCGCGCTCCGGAATGAGTATCCTTTATATCCGTATAAACGCAATACCGATGCTGCGGAGAGAAGATGATTTTCAGCATTGTAAAATACATTTTATAATACCAATCATCATGTGTCTGATTATATTTACGATGGTCTAATTGCGTTTTGTTGGGTATAATCACGCAACGAAAGTGCAAGTCGTCATCATCAAAAAAGTAATTGATTATATCTTCGTAGAGTGCGCCCTTTTGTGGAGACACTTTGGTCCATTTGATTTCCGACGTAGGGCGAACCCCATGTTTCAATTTAATTTCCTTTATTCGTTCATTTATTTCACGGATTTTATTGGCGGGGCACCATACGGCTCCAATTCCCATGGCATTTATGCCATCATGTTCCAAATGACAGCTTTCATCGCAATACACTTTGAAAGATTCCATATTTACCTCCTATAAATCAGATATATTCTCTGCCTCAATACTTCTGCCTTACTTCAACGAGTTTGCCGAGGATCCGGACGGGGAGTTCGTCGCAGTCCTTTTTCGAATAGAAAAGAGGGGAGTGCGCCGAATTGGTCGGAATGAGCCAAAGCCCGTCATTCTCCTTTCGGACACGCTTAAGAGTGACGGAATCGCCGTTTACGAATACGGCCGCGATCTCGTTATTCTCTACCGTTTCTTGCAGACGGATAATGACGACGTCGCCGTCTGCGATCCGCGGCTCCATGGAGCTACCCTTGACCTTGAGAGCGATGTATTCCCCATGTTCCGCCATTTCAAGAGAGATCTCCTCTTGATCGATTACATCCTCGACCGCTTCGATAGGGATCCCGGCGGCAATTTCACCATAGACATTGATCCATTTACCGTTATGCGAAGGTTGTGCAGGAGATTCTCGACCTAATAAGTAATCAACCGTGACTCCAAAATAGTCTGCCAATTTGAACAGCATCTTTTGGTCCGGTTGTCTGTTTCCAAGTTCGTAATTCGTAATGGTCGCATTGGAACACCCAACGATTTTTGCCAGCTGTTCGGTCGTTAGCCCATGCGCCTTTCTTAATTCGCGTAAATTTTGCATACAGATCCTCCACGCTCATTCTAACAGTTTGTAAAATTTTTTTCAACAATTTTTATAAAAACGCTTGACATTCTTACAAAATGAAATTATAATGAACGTGTTCTTACAAATCGTAAGAAAAAATGCAAATAGAAGTAATGAATTGAAATGGTTTTTGAAGAGGTCACATGAACGGAAAGAGATTGAAAGTGCTTATGTTCGAGAAAGGCATTACACAAGCCGAACTCGCAAAGCGCGCAGGGATTACGCAGGGGGCGATCACCAATTACATAAACGGAAGAACGCCGCGCGGGAAAATCCTCGATAAAATCGCTACTGTTCTCGGATGCGAAAAGGGATATCTCCTCGGGGAGGTAGATCCTGCGGCGGGAATATCCGCGGAGGAGTTGCACGAGGCGGCAAAGCCGCTTATTCGGCTCTTGATTGAGCGGGGCGACCCGATGATGCTTGTGTGCGTCACGGCAGACCGTGTCGACCTTTACAGGGCAGAGTGCGGAAAAAAGGTACTCTCCGAAACCGAAGAGTACCCCGCCGACCATTAAGCTATTCTGCGATAGGGATACGCACCCTTGACGTGGCGTGCGAGATAAGTCCCCGGATGGGGGAAGTGTATCATGTTCAGATAATGTACTTCCGGCACATTGAAATATTGATACACTCCTCCCGACAAGAACTCAACTTCAAGGGTGGTACCGTAATAACCTATCGACCGAATATTGGTCGACGCAACTCGTGTACGAACCATGCGCTATAACCTCCTTGAATTGATTTTCGCTTTCGAGTCGACTTTGTTTTATTATATCACGCGATATGTAAAAAGGAAAGCGATTTTTGCTTATTTTGTTGTAAAAATAAATAAATACCACAATATCTTGTGGTTTTTGAAAAAGGAGATATGCCATGAACAAAAAAGAACTTAATCTGCGCATACAGCGCATCGACAATCTGAACACGGTCGTCTTTGACGACACGATAGGTCCAGGCAACGGACGTCACTATTACAAAGTGGAGCGCGACGGAAAAACACTTGCCGAGATACAATTCCAAAACGGCGCGCGGAACGAGGAAGGCTCGATTGCGGGCGTACTTGAAACCGACCTTTTGGAAATCGTACGCCACCGTCTGCAATGCTTCCAACAGGGTGAGTACGCGACAAGAGAGAATGCTTACGCACTCCTACATATCGAGGAAGCTCTTATGTGGCTCAATAAGCGCGTAGCGGACCGCAAGGAGCGCGGCGTACTCGGCACGATGAACCAGTGAGGGCATAAGAGAAGTGGCGGAGGTGGTATAATGGCGGGCAAGTGGCAGGTATTCGTGAGCTACGTCTGTGGGACGAATATGTATCACGTCGGACGGAAGCTCCGCGAAGGCGAGCCGCTTCACAGCGGCAACGTCGAATATGCGGGGGAGCTCACGACCGACAAGGCGGCGGCATACGCCCTCGCGAAGGAACTCAACGAGAAGGAAACAGGAGGCAAAGAATGAAACTCACGGATTACATTCACGGACGCGGGCTTGTCGTAAGCCACGTTGCAAAGAAAATGGGGGTCCAGCGTCAGCAGCTCAACCAATATAACGGCGTTACGCGGAATCTCATGAATTTGGGGACGGCTCAGAGGATCGCCAATGCAATGACGGAACTCGGAGTCCCTACGACAGTCGCGGATATAACCTCCGCTCTCATGCAGAAGGAGGAATGAAATGGATAAGCCGAAAATGGATCCTGTTTACGCTGCGACGTATGAGGAGCTTTTCGAAAAACGGCAGTATCTTCGCGCGACGGACATCATGAGACTCTTTGACGTCGGGCGGACGAAGGCGAGCGAGATCATCAAATCCATCAAGCTCGTTTCCGATATCGCGCATGTCAAGGGTCGCGTCACCGTAAGCGACTATGTCGCTTGGTACAACCGATACCTGCCACCTGCGGCAAGAGGATAAGGAGGAATGAGATGAACGCTTATGCGGTTTTATTTTGCGTTGCATGTGGGCTTGCATTGGCGCTTGTGGAGACGATAGCGATTTTCGTCGTTGTTGTGCGCGAGCATAGACGCGTCATGAAGTCCCTCACCAAAGAACAGCGGGAAAGGCTCAAGAGGGGGGAGATGTTATGGAGAAAGTAAGAGAAGTAGTCGCACGCATTCGCTATATTGCCTCCGACGTTCCCGAGATCCCGATAGCGCTCTATGATGAGGCACACCGTATTGAGGCGTATCAAGAAGTAGACGGACGTAGTGTGGATACGCTTGAAGGCTTGCGCGATGCCTGCATAGAGACGGCAGAACGCATTCAAACAGTTTTGAAAATAATGGGCGAACAGCTCAATGGAGGAAGAAGATGATGAATAATGTTGCATTGTGGCAGCTCGGAGACGAGCTTGCAAAGGTCTACGACGCAGTCATGTCCGACGCGGACAGTGAGACGGGAGAAGTGGATGTAGCCGCCCTGTTCGCACTTGACGCGGCGGACGAGGCGTTCCAAGAGAAGGCGGCCAAGACGGGCAAGCTCGTACGCTTTCTGCTCTCGGAAGCCGACAAGTTAAAGCAGGAAGAAGACAGGGCAAAGGTTCTTCGGCAGAAGTATGAAAATCGCGCGAAAAGCATTAAGGAATATCTGGACATTTGTCTGAAGGGTGCGGGGATCAGGAAGATCGACCGCTTCCCCGCAGATTGCATAATTTCCTTTCGGAAGTCCGTGAAAGTCCTTATCGACGATGAAGGCGTCCTGCCCGATTCGTTTTGCAGGATCAAGCGCGAGCCCGATAAGACGGCAATCGGCAACGCGATCAAGGCTGGTGAGACCGTCCCCGGGGCGCACGCCGAGGAATTGGACAACATCCAACTCAAATAAAAGAAGGGGTAGAGAAAGAGATGAACAACATGTTTCGGAAAGCAGAGCGCAAACAGGTTGCGCTTAAGATTGGAATTTCTGCTCCGTCGGGTGCAGGGAAAACTTACTCGTCACTGCTTATTGCCTATGGCATCTGCAAAGATTGGAGCAAAATCGCCGTCATTGATCTAACAGAAAGAAAGAACGTAAAAATATATCTCTTGCATCATCTACGGGCGCGCGCAAGGGAAAGGGTAAAAAGCCTTTAGAAAGCTACGACGATCTCATGACGAAGTGGGAAGTCGGACCGATGGTGCGGGCGGCTCTTTGGAAATTCATTCAACATTGTGATTTCAACGGCAGAAAGGTCACAAACGACAAGCTCGAAGATATTATTGACCGTCTCCAAAGTTGGTATTGCTACGCCGAATACGGAGACAATGCCGATAAGGAGCAGAGCGACGCAGTATACAGGGCTATACGAGGTGGATATTTCGACATCAAGGAGGGAAGGAGATGAATTACATCGACATTGGCAACGACCAAGACAGGCGCACGATTGCGGGCATTCTCGTGATGAACAACTACACCGTGCGCATCGCCGTCATCAAGAGCGGCAACAGCAAGAAAGGGAAGCGCGTGCTCGCCTTCGAAAAAAACTTAAAGGAGAAAGAGGATGAACAAGGTATTTTTGATCGGTAATTTGACACGGGATCCCGAACTTTCGACGACCCCGAGCGGCGTGTCTGTTGTGCACTTCGACATCGCGGTCAATCGCCCCTATATGGACAGCAACGGGGAGCGGCAGACGGACTTCTTCAACTGCTCCGCATGGCGCGGGCTCGCGGAGAACATCGGCCGCTACTGCGTGAAGGGCTCGAAGGTCGCCGTTTCGGGAAGCGTTCAGATCCGCAACTACGAGGACAACAAGGGAAACCGCCATACCGCCGTGGACATCATCGTGCAGGACTGCGAGTTTCTCACGCAGAAGAAGCGGGACGAAACCGAAGAAGCGGCGCCGCCTCGTCCTGCTCCGGAGAAGAAACGGCCTGTGCAACAAACTTTTGACGACGACATCCCGTTTTGAGGTAAGAGATGGACAAGAAAAAAGAGATTGAGGAAATGGCAGAATTTATCGGTGAAACATTATCGGTAAGACACGAAGGAGACCGTTTCCCGCTTACAGTTCTTACAAGAGATTTTTTGGCAAAACGGATGCCGTATGGTCGTACAGCCTCGGGGGGAACATCACACGCTATTTCGGCACGGTCACGGCGCAGTTTTTCTTCTATGCGGAAGAAAACGGCAGAGGAACGGTCCGTGCCTGCTCCTCGACATCCTTTGTTGTCGGGAAAGGCGTGCCGATGGAATTGCCCGAGGAAGATCCTCCGTCGGATATCTATCAAGATATCCTCTCCGCGCTCTCGGGCATACGCAGACTTCTCAACAGCGGAGAATTTGCCGCGCGCGCGATCTTCGAGTGGAGCGCGGATTCGAGCTTTGTCTATCAGTACGGGGAAGTGACTTTTTGCCCGAATGCGGGAGAGCACGGGGCCTTCGTCCGTTCAAAAAAGGAAGACAATGCGGAACCGCCTTACGACGAAGAAGGGAATATCAATTCGGAATGGTGGGAGGAGATCGTCTCTTTCGACCATATTGCGACGGGATATTTTGAGGAGCTCAAAGGTCTTGCCGATACGGCAGACAAGCGGGCGAGCGCGGCGGAGGACGCGCGCGACGAAGCGGTGCAGGCACGGGATGATGCGCGAAGTGCCGCAGGGGAGATTGCCGAGCTCAAAAACCGCATGGTGCATTGGGTGCAGGAGCTTCCTGCACTTGAAGACGCGGTGGAGGGAGAAGCGTACGCCGTGCTTGCCGACCGCGACGGGAACGTCTTTGAGCTGTGGCTTCCGCAAAACGGAGAGTGGGTATTTCTTGGGAGCGAGTGTTTCCTCGCGAACGGGATGAAGCAGTACGAGTTCACACTTTCCGCTACGTCTTGGGCGGAGAAGCGGCAAAGCCTTGTCATCCCCGATTTCACCGACGGTTGGATTGTGGATTCCGTAATCCCCGCAGAGAAGAGCGCGCTCAAGTATCTTCTCGAAGGCATCCGCTTCCGAAGCGCGGAGGGCGGCATCCTGAATTTCTCCTGCGATAGCGTTCCCGAGGAAGATGTCACGGTCGTCGTTGCAGTGAAGGCGGAATATCTTCTCCCTTCGCTCGCGCAGTACTATACGCGTCCGCAGACGGAGCGGCTTGTCGAGGAGAAGATCGGCGAGGTCGTGGCGGGCGCGCCTTCCGCTTTCGATACGCTCAAGGAGATCGCGGAATATATCGAAAAGGATAAGGCGGGCGCGGCAGCTCTCATCAAACGCGTCACGGAAAACGAGGAGAATATCTCCGCGGAGACAAAGGCACGGACGGCCGCCGACCAAAAGCTTTCCGCCGAGAAGCAGGACGTCGAAACGGACGCACTCAATACGGAGGCCAAGACGATCGTGGGAGCGATCAACGAGCAAAATGACTTCCTCGATCGCGTAAAGGAGGAGGTTTCCACAACGCATTCCTTCTTGTTGACGATCCATCCTGAAGATTGGCACAACAAGGAGCTTTCGCTCTACGCGAATACCCATCCGAAGCTTGCGAAGGTCACATTGGATTCCTTCGTGAAATGTATCCCGTCCGCCGCATGCTCCGTGATGGCATTGAAAAACGGCATCAGGATCTCTTCCTACACAACGGGCTCCATAACGCTTTCTTGCAATACAACGCCCGAAAGCGACTATGAGGCCACAATCATCATCGAAAATAATTTATAAAAGGAGATAAACAGATATGAGCGCAACAAATGCGGTAACGTTCGAGATGGTTCAAGCCATTGCGAACGGAACAGTCCCAGCAGGGAAAGCCTTGCAGGACAAGAACGGGAAAGATATCCCCACGGAATACGCCACAAAAGCAGAGCTCTCCAGCGGACTTGCGGGAAAGCAGCCGACAGGGGACTATGTGACAAACGAGGATCTTTCGGCGGCGCTTGAAGACAAGGCCACGCACCAAGAGGTGACGGATGCCGTCTCTCCGCTGGCGAAGCAAAGTTATGTGGAAACCGAGCTTGCCAAAAAGCAGCCGACGGGAGATTATGCCACCAATGCGAATGTCGATAAGAAGATATCCGACGCGATCGATAAGATTGTAAACGGGGCGGACGGCGCCTACGACACCTTCAAAGAGATCGCCGATTATATCTCGGAGGACAAGTCGGGCGCCGCGGCGATGATACAGCGTCTTGCCTCCGCGGAAGCGAAGATCACCGCGCTCGAAGGAAAGAAGGTCGTGGTCCCGACGCAGACGGTCTCGATCGCCGTCTCCTCATGGGCGAGCAAGGCGGCGACGGTGAGCGTGGCGGGCGTTACGGCTTCGAGCGAGGTCCTTGTCCTGCCCGCCGATACAAGTGCCGCCAATGTGCTCTTGTGGGGCGTGAAGGCGACGGGAACGGGCGCGGGGACTGTGACGTTCAGTTGCACCACGACGCCGACCGCCGCTCTCTCTTTCAAAGTCGTAGTTTTAAGTTGAGGAGGTAGGATATGATAAACGAACTTGCGCCCCTCGAACTTATCAGAAAGATCGTATCGGGTGAAATCGAAGTCGGAAAGGCGAAGCAGGCGACAAAAGCGGACAACGCCACGAATGCAACCAATGCGACCAACGCGGAAAATGCAGACAACGCAACCAATGCCACAACCGCGACCAGCGCAAACAGCGCAAAAGAGGCTCAACAAGTTGCATGGGAGAATGTGACGGGCAAGCCCGAAATTGTGAAAAAACTTGATATGTTACCTGAGGGCATTCTTCTTATTATGTGGTACTATTCATCAGATTTGGATACACCTGCATTTATCTTTGGGGGAACTTGGGAACTATTGCCCGCCAACCGCGTACTATTGACATATGCAACAAAGCGTAGTGATGCAGATAATGGAGCTATTACGTCTCGCGAAGTAAAAAAGGAGGCCTCCGTTTCAAATGGAGTCGGAGGGTATAACGTCTACGTATGGAGGAGGGTAAAATGAAAATTTATAATGAAGAGAAAACGAAGGAACTCACCAACCCGGACCTTGAAAAAGGATTCCTTTTCGAGGATAAACGCCTCATAAAACATCATGACGCCGTTCCCGAAAAAATCATCAAAACAGTTGAACAGGTAAAAGCCGAACTCGAAGCACAAGGGAAAGAAATAACGCAAGGTACCAGCGGGAATTGGTATTTTACAAAAAAATATTTTCCCGCCACGAAAGATCGTCCCGAAGGGCGTATCGCAGAGGAAATCACGCCCCTTGTCGAGCCCTCAAAAGAAGCGTGGGACGAATACGAGGATATTCAAGTCTATCACCCTTACACGGAAGAGGAATACGTCGAATATCTCCGTGCGGAAAGAGAAGCTATTTGCTTCCCCGTCATCAATCGCGGCGCGGCATGGTATGCCCGCCTCACCGAGGAGCAGAAAGAGGAATTGCAGGAATGGTATCAGACGTGGCTTGATGCGCCGCAGACAGGCGTAAAGCCCGAAACACCTGCATGGATCTAAGGGGGTGAAATATGCGAACGATCACAATCAAATCGGGGCAAATGGGGCGATTCGATGACGGATCGCCCTTTCTCGTGGAAGAGGGTGCGCTCGGCTTAAAGTTTCTTCTTCCGCAGGGGTCGGGCGAGTACTTCTTTGTTTGGCAAAATGCTTTTGAGGGCGGGCAGAGAGGGGGCACGGTGCAGATCCCGAAAAACGGCGAGATCTCGCTTACAGACCTTCTTCCTGGCGAACTCAGGGCGACGGTCAAGCACTACCTTCACGGCGAGCTCATCGGACAGTACAAGATCGAGCCGCTCCTTTTGAAACAGGTGGAGGGAAGTATCTCCGCAACGCCCGAGCTTACGGAGATCTTATACGAAATTGAAGCTATAAAGCGCGCCCTCACCGATCGCGACGAAGCCGAGGAAAAGCGGGCAGCGGAGGAAGCGGAACGGCGGGCAACTGCGGCCGCGGAGGAAGAGAAGCGCGAGGCGGCGCGGCGTGCCGTCCTCATTCGCATTCTCGCATACTCATGGGCGCTCCACGAGAGCAATCTGAGCCTTCGCGACGGAACGCTCAAAGACTTTATTTCCGCGCTCGGGCTTGACGCATACAACTTTTCCGAGGACGAGCTCGGCATGATCGAAAAGAAAAAGGAGGAATTTTGATATGGCAAAACTGAAACACTACGGCAGGATGATCCTTTCCGTCATTCTCGCCATTCTTCTCATGGCGGGCGCCGCGCTGTGCACAACGGCGTCGGCGCCAATGCCCGCAGCCGCCTATACGGAGGAAGCCGTGCCTTTCTCCGATGGGGAAGTCTCGGAAAAGACATCGGATGAGGCCATACATAACTTTGTAGAGGGGTTTGTCGCGAAACTTAGGGCAAAGTACGGCGAGGAATACGAAAGTTATTTGAACGATATTCTCGCCGAATGGGGATCCGTGGAAGATTATCTTCTTTCCCTTGCGGGGGACAGGACGGATCCCGCCTCCAACGGATGGAGAAAGTTCGTTTCGTGGCTCGGAGAGAATGCCGCCGTATGGGCGCCGGCGCTTGCGATCGCGCTCGTGATTGCGGGCATCCTTCTCGCGAGATCCGTCGTCCGAAAATATTGGGACAAACAGAAGAAGATCTTTACCGTTGGCATGAATAAACTCTTTGAGGCGCAGATCGCGCAGGGGAGAGCGCTCGAGAAGCTTCTTGGCGAGGGAGCCAAGACGGAAGGGGAGCGCGCGGCTCTCAAGGCTTCTACGAAGAAGCTGGAGGAGGTGGACGAAGATGCCTAAATATAAAAGATATCGGAAAGAGCGCTTGATTTTCTTTTGGCTTACGATCATCGTATACTTCGTTCCCGTCATCGCGGTGACGGCGTCGCTTCTGCCGCTCATCGTCGTCTCGCCGTCGATGAAGTGGGGCATAGGGTGCGCCGTTCTTATCCTACATTCGCTTGTGTTCGTCTGCGGGATCTTTCGGAAATTCCTCGCACACTTTCCGTTCTTCAACGGGTGGGCAATTATTTTCACCGCGCTCTCCTACTTCTTCACGGCGCGGGTTTTTTCAGATTACGTCTACACCTTCCGTTGGATCGCTACGACGATGGCGATAAGCAGCATTGTAGCGTGTGTGCTTTGGATCTTCTATAACAAGTACAAGCGTGAGGACCTGACCCTTAAAACGATGAATAAGGCGGAAAAGAAGTTGACGGCGGCGAACAAGGGAGGTGATGCTTGATGTTCAAAGAGAATGAGAATGCAGAGACCATGAGCGAAGCGCGCCGTCCGCGGCAAAAGAGAGCGTTCCAAGAGCATCTGAACACGGTCATGCTTCTGGTCGTCGCCTTCATCATCGTCTTCATGTTGATGGTGGCGTTCGTTCGCATCAGCGTGAATGCCGATGTAGATCTGCTTGAAGTCACCTATCAGACGGTCCTGCTCTACTTTTGCACGGTTACGGTACATATTATATTGCGCGCGTACGCGCGGAGAAAAGGACGTGAGACGCAGAAGTGGAAGGATGCCAAGGCGGAGGTCGAGAAGAACGGCAGGAAGATCGTTGAGCTCGATCTCGTAAAGAAAACCTCCGAGTACTGCCGCGCATGGGAGGAGCACGACGTCAACTCTTTGCGGGAGAGGATCTTAAAAGAAGTAGGGCTCTCTTTGGGCGACTTCAACTCTTTCTACAACAAGCACTCCATCGAAGAGATCGCCGAGAAATTCCCCGAGCTCACGAAAGAGCAGCTACGGGCGGTGAAGCATGCGAAGCGCGTGAAGCGGCTGAAATACGATGAAAACTATCTCTCCGCCAAACAGCGCATCTCCATGCGCCGCCGCTCGCCGTCGGGCGGCATCAAGGCGAACACAGCCGTCAAGATCCAAACGGTGGAGCTTCTTATAATATGCGGCATCACCTCTTTGTTTCTTGTCCATATGTCGGCGGATCTCATCCTGCATTTCAGTTATTCGACTGTCATAATTTGCGTCGTCAAGCTTTTGACGCTCGTCATCTTCGGTGCATTCGGAATGCACGGTGGATATAAGTTCTCTTCGGTTCGAGAAGTCGCCGAGATGGAGGACCGCGCCGACGAACAGCGCCGCTTTTTCCGTTGGTGCGGCGAGCAGAAAAACGAAGAGAGCCAACTAATTCAAGCATGCGTAAACGAAGAAGCCGAGGAGTAATTCCTCGGCTTTTTCACATTTCTGTTCCTAAACTGTTCCCAAAAGAAAAGATACACAATATATCGTTGTTTTATCACCAATAAAACCACTATATATTGTGTATCAAATCCTTGGTGCGGTCGACAGGAGTTGAACCTGCACGGTCATCCCACAAGATCCTTAGTCTTGCGCGTCTGCCAATTCCGCCACGACCGCTTGACAGCTTATTTATAATAGCCTATTCGTAAAAAAAAGTCAACTGATATCAATATAAAATTTCATAGATTTTCTTAAATTTTTTTACTTTTTTTATATACCGCTCCGTTTCGGGGTAGGGAATACGGCGGAGCGTGACGCCGTCCGCGGAGCAATTTTCGTCCGAAAGCCAATCGGATACCGTTCCTTCGCCGGCGTTGTAAGCGGCGAGCATGGTCTCCTCCTCGGGAAATTTTTCGAAGAGATAGCGTACATAGAGCGCCGCGATCGTGGTATTGTATTCGCCCTCATAGAGCCTATTCTCGTCGTACAAGATCTTCTCCCGCGTGCAGATGAATTTCGCCGTGGAGGGAAGGAGCTGCATGACCCCGACGGCTCCCGCGCTGCTTTCGGCATGCTCGTCGAATCCGCTCTCCGCCTTCATCATGCCATAGATGAGGGCGGGGGAGATCTTGCTCGCTCGCACGGCTTCGCGGTAGGGGCGGGGGAAGCGGGCGCGCACGGCAAGGAACGCCGAGATACACAAAACGGCCGCGAGGACGATGCTCAATATCCCGATTTCTATCCGCCTCTTCATTGCTTTTACAGTATGTACGAAAGTGGAGCGAAATACCGAAAAAGGCAGGGAGCGTATCCCTGCCTTGCTCATTTTCAGATCTTATTTGATATCGAGGATATCCCAGACTTCGCGGATCTTTTCGACGGCCTCGTCGATCTCCTCGTGCTTGTGCGTCGCCGAGTAGCTCGTGCGGATGAGCGCCTTGCCGACGGGCGTCGCAGGGGTGATGACGGGGTTCACATACACGCCGCGCTCGAGAAGCAGTTTGCACGCCATGAACGCCTTCTCGTCCTCGTAGGTGTAGATGGAGACGATGGGGGTCGTTGCCGGAATAAACTTGATGTTCGCTTCGTCGAGTTTCTTGCGCATGTAGTCGCCGATCTCGTTGAGCGCCCGGACGCGTTCGGGTTCGCGGATGAGGATCTCCAACGCCTTCCGCGCACTCTGCACCGAGGCGGGCGTGATGCTCGCACTGAAAATGTAGGGGCGGGAGGTGTGCTTCACGAAGTCGATGACCCGCTTGGTCGACGCCATATAGCCGCCGAGGCTGGCGAGGGACTTCGAGAAGGTGCCCATGTAGATATCCACTTCGTTTTCGAGGCCGAAGTATTCCGCCGTCCCTCTGCCGTGCTCCCCTAAAACGCCGAGGCCGTGGGCATCGTCCACCATGACGCGTGCGCCGTACTTTTTTGCAAGGGCAACGATCTCGGGCAGTTTGCAGATGTCGCCGCTCATGCTGAACACGCCGTCGGTGACGATGAGCGCGCCGCACTCTTCGGGGACCGCTTGTAGTTTTTTTTCGAGATCTTCCATATCCGCATGGTTATAGCGGAGCATCCTGCCGTAGCTCAAACGGCAACCGTCGTAGATGGAAGCGTGGTTCTCTTTATCGCAGAGGACGTAGTCGTGCATGCCGACGATGGCCGAGATGATGCCGAGATTGCTCTGGAAGCCCGTCGAGAACGTCATGACTGCTTCCTTATGCAGGAAGGCGGCGAGCTCGTCCTCGAGTTTCTTGTGGATATCGAGGGTGCCGTTCAAGAAGCGGGAGCCCGAGCAGCCCGAGCCGTACTTTTTGAGACCTTCGACGCCCGCCTCGATGACTTCGGGGTTGGAAGTAAGGCCGAGGTAGTTGTTGGAGCCGATCATTATCGTGCGCTTGCCTTCGATCTGCACGACGGTGTTCTGGCCCGAGGTGAGTTCGTGGAAATAGGGGTAGATGTTGGCCCTTCTCGCCGTATCGTAATTGTGTTCCCCTAAAGTTTTTTCAAAAAGATCTTTCATGGTATGACCTCTCAAGCATACAATTTTCTCAATATGAAGTTTACGAAACGCGTCGGGAGCAATTTTTTCAGGCCTACGAAAAATTTGTACTGCCCGCCGACGGTGATTTTGAAAGGCGGACGGCGCTTTTTGAGCGCCCTTTCGACCGCCTTTGCGACGGTATCGGGGCTCTTGCCGTTCTGTTCGTCGTGCTCCATGCGGCGGATAGACCGCCCGATCTTGCCGCCGTAGCCCTCTTCGCCGCCCTCGATGACGCGGGCCGCGGTAAAGCCCGTCTTGGTGTCGCCCGGCTGGACGACGGTCACCTTCACGCCGAACCTTCTCAATTCCCCGTCGAGCGCGAGGGAGAAGTTCAACACGCCCGCCTTGGTCGCCGAGTAGCAGCTTTGGAAGGGGATGGGAAGTTCGCCCGCGACGGAGCCGATATTCACGAGGTTGCCCTTCGTCTCTTTGAGATATTTCACGGCGACGGAGGAGATCTTCACGAGGGAGGTGAGATTGGTATCGAAGATGCGTTGGATGCTTTTCGGCTCGGCATATTCGACGGCGCCCGCGATGCCCATTCCCGCATTGTTGACGACGGCGTCGATGTGCCCTTCCCTTTCGTAGACGCTTTGAAGAACGGCTTCGACGGAGGGGAGGTCGTTGACATCGGCCTGCAAGCATTCGAAGAGCTCGTCCGAAAAGGGACGCCGTGCCAAACCGTAGACCTTATAGCCCTTGTTTGCGAGCCGCCGCGCCGTCGCGAGGCCGATCCCGCTCGACGCGCCCGTCACCACAACTACCTTCGCCATAGTACACCTCGTTTCATCTATTATAACAGCTTTATGATGAAAATGCAAAGAAAAAACGAATATTTTTTCACAAGATGAATTTTTTGTGCGAGTGTGCGAGAGGGGGAAAGAGGGGCTGTATTCCATCATATTTTCCCGTCCGCCCCCATATAGTAAAGCGTGCTTGAATTTTTACCGCCGCACATCCTTGCCGCGGTGCGCTATGTGAACGCCAATTATTTGTACGAACTGCGGTTGCGGGCGGACAAACCCCTCCGCGCCAACATAGGCGGGCGCTATGTCTTTCTCGGCGAGCGGGGGATCGCGAATGCGGGCGAAGCCATCGTCGCAACGCGCAAGGAGGTGGAAGACACCCTCTTTGCGGCGAGCGGATATTCCGTCTATTCCGTCGAGAACCAACTGCGGCGGGGGTTCGTGACGGGAAGCTGCGGCGAGCGCATCGGGGTCGCGGGGACCTTCGTCTACGAAAAAGGGGGCGTGCATACCGTCCGCGATGTGACCTCGCTCTGCATCCGTATCCCGCACGAGATACGGGGTTGCGCCGGGGAGATCTATGCGCGCTGCATGAAGGACGGGCTGCGATCGGTCATCATTCTCGCTCCGCCGGGCGAGGGAAAGACGACCATTCTTCGCGATCTTTGCCGCATCATCAGCGAAAAGACGGCGTGCAATATCCTCGTGAGCGACGAGCGGGGCGAACTCTCGGCGGGCGATCTCGGAGCCACTTCCGACGTCGTGCGCTTTGCGGACAAGCTCACGGCGTTCACGGCGGGCATCCGCGCCATGCGGCCCGACCTCATCGTGACGGACGAATTGCTCCCCGAGGACTATACTGCCGTCAAGAGGGCGCTAAACAGCGGCATCGCCGTTCTCGCTTCCGCGCATTTGAAGCGGTTCGAGGACGTGCCCGAAAAGATCTTTTCGCGCTATGTCCTTCTGAACGGGCTGGGGGAGATCGGAGAAATTCTCGGAGAGGAGGGAGAGCATGTGGATTAAGTTCTTATTGAGCGGGCTCATCATCGCGTTCTGCATTTTGCTCGGCTATCTTGCCGCCAACAAGTACCGTTCGCGAAAAAAGTTTTTCGCCCAATACGAGGCATTCAACGGGCGGTATTTGAGCGAACTCTCCTATGCGCGCAAGCCGCTTTCGGAGTTCCTCGCCGCCTATGAATACGGCGGAGAATTTGCAAAGACACTCAAAGAGTTCTCCGAGAAGCGGGAGCCCGCCTTGAAGTTTTCCTTCCTCACGAAGGAGGAAAAGGGCGATTGCGCCGATTACTTTGCAATGCTCGGGAAGGGGGATTCCCTGTCGCAGCACGATTATTTTTCCTCGAAGAAACAATATCTCGCCGAGAAAAAGGCCTCCGCCGAAAAGGAATGCAAGTCGAGGAGCAGCCTCTACTTAAAACTCGGGCTCCTCGCAGGGCTCGCGATCGTCATCCTCATCATATGATCGATATCTCCATCATCTTCAAACTGGCCGCCATCGGGATCATCATCACCGTCGTCTGCCAGATCTTAAAAAAATCCGACCGCGACGACGTCGCTACCGTCGTTTCCATCGTCGGGCTCGTCATCGCGCTCACCGTCGCCGTGACGATGATCGGCGACCTCTTCAAGACGATACAGGAAATCTTCGGGGTATTTTAAGCGATGGCGATCTTTCAGCTCGTGGGGATCGCCTTCGTTACGGCGGTCGCCGCCCTCATCCTCAAAGAGACCAAGCCCGAGCTCGCCTTCGCCGTCACGATCGCGGGCAGCATCATATTGCTGCTCTTCGTCTTTGAACTCTTCAAGGACAGCATCTCCATTTTCGGCAAGATCGCCGATGTGACGGGGATCGACTCTTCCCTCGTCAAGATCCTGTTGAAGATGGTGGGAATCGGCTATCTCGTGGAGTTCAGTGCGGGCATTTTGACGGATTTCGGACAGGCCTCCCTCGCCGATAAGCTCACTTTTTGCGGAAAGATCATCATCCTCATCCTCGCGATCCCCATCATCGAGAGCGTTTTGAAGCTCATCATAAGCCTTTTGGAGCTGATATGACGGCCGCGCTCGCACGTTTGAAGAAAAAGCAAAAGCGGCTCCGCCGCATCTTTTTGGCGCTTCTCGGCATCGTCCTCTTGGCCGCACTGCTGATTGCGGGGAGGGGAAGCGCATCGGCACGCGCCTACTCGCACGAAGAACAGGCCGCGCTCGACGCTTTGGAGGACGCGGTGGAGGAGATGCTCCAAAGCCTCGATACCAAGGAACTGCAAAAATATCTCGCTTCGCTCTCCGAATTTAAGGGGGTTTCGCTCAAAGATAAGATCCTGAGCGTGATCACGGGGGACTTTGCGCTCGATTATTCCTCTCTCTTCCAATCGGTCGTCGGGCTCGTATGGAAAGAGGGGCAGGCGATGCTCCCCGCATTTGCCGTGATCTTGGCGGTCGCCATCCTCTGCGGGATCCTCAATTCGGCCAAAAACGGATTTTTGCAAAGTACTACGTCAGACATAATACACTTTGTCGGGTATCTGTCCGTCGGCGCTGTGGTGCTTGCCTCCCTCATCGGCGTTCTGAACGCGGGTTTTTCCGCGATCTCGGGCATGAAAAAGCAGATGGAGATCGTCTATCCCATCCTTTTGACCTTGATGGCGGCGAGCGGCGGAACGGTCTCGGTGGGGGTCTATCGTCCCGCCGTCGCGTTCATGAGCGGCGCCATTTCCGAACTTTTCACGACGGTCGTCATGCCCGCGGCCGTGATCGTCATCGTGCTCGCGTTTGTGGGCAATCTCACGAGCGACGTCAAGACGGAGAAGCTCGGCGAGCTCTTCAAATCGGTCTCGAAGTGGCTCATCGGCCTCACGCTCGGGATATTCAGCATCTTTTTGACGGTGCAGGGCATCACCTCGGCGCAGTACGACGGGCTCTCGCTGCGCGCGATGAAGTACGTCATTTCGGGGTCGGTACCCTTCGTGGGCAACTTTCTCTCGGGCGGCATGGACGTCGTCATCGCGGGGAGCGCGCTCATCAAAAACGCGATCGGGTCGTTTGCGCTCTTCATGCTCGCTGGGACCGTCTTACAGCCCCTCCTGCTCTTTGCGGCCTTTCAGCTCTTTCTGCGCGTCTGTGCGGCCGTCACGGAGCCCGTCGGCGGGAAGATCTCTTCCTTTCTCACAAGCGTCGCAAAGGACAGCGGCTATTTTGTGGCCGCGCTTCTATGCGTCGCCTTCCTGTATTTCCTCACGTTGGTCCTTCTCATCTGTTCGACGGGGGCGATCTATTGATGAAAACATATATCCTTGCCATTGCGGGCGTGATCCTTCTCTCCGCCGTCGTCACGATGATCGCTCCGAGCGGGAAGATGGGGAAGTTCGTGAAGGGGACGATGAAGCTCGTCATCCTCGTTGTCATGATCTCTCCCGCCATAAGTTGGGTAAGGAGCGGCAAGCTCGATCTTCCCGCTTCCACCTCCGTTAGGTTGGACGAGGGCTACCTCGAAGCATGCAGCGCCCGCCTCGAAGCCGCCGACGAAGAGGAGATCGGGGCGTACATTGCGGAGCAATTTTCCGTGGACTGCACCGTAAAAGTCACCCGTTCGGACGACGCGCCTTTTTCCCGCGAAAAAATTCTCATAACCGTGGACGCGGCCGGAATAATCGGAACGGACGAGCATATACATATTGTGACCTGCATCCGAGAGGCGATTGAGGCGCGCTACGGAGCGCATACGGAGGTCTCGTGACGTTCTCGCTGGCAAAAATCAAGGACCTGTTCAAAAACAGGACGGTCCGCATCGTTGCGATCTGCATTGCGGCGCTCCTTCTCTTGTTCGCGGCATACAGGGTATTCGTGGGGAGCGGCCGTTCCAAGAAGGACGACGGCTACACGCCCACCGAGCGAGAGGAACGCCTTCTCGTCCTCATCAACGGGATCGGCGGCGTCGAGAGCGCCAAGGCCATGATCACGGAGGAGGACGGCGTCCCCGTCGGCGTCGTCATCGTGTTCGAGGGGGAGGACGGATTCCTCACGCGGATGCGGCTCATGGAAGTCGCCGCCGCAGCCCTCAACATCGAGAGGAGCGCAGTCGTCGTCTACGCCGCAGAGGCTTAACCGGGAAATCTTATAATTATAAGGAGATATCACCATGTCGAACACCAAGAAAATCGCACTTATGTCTACCCTCGTCGTCTTACTCGCAGCCACGGCAATCTTCAATTTCGTGCTTGCGGGAACGGGCGGCAAGAGCGTCGAGAGCGGCGCGAGCGTGCAGGCCAACTACTTCACGACGTACCGCACCGAACGCAACACCACGCGCAGCGAGGAATTCGTCCAGCTCGACAGCGTCATTTCCGCCTACGAGACGGGGACCGAGGAGTACGAAGCCGCCGTTGCGAGAAAGCAGGAGATCGTCGAGCTCATGGAGGACGAACTCGTGATGGAATCGGTCATCAAGGCGCTCGGATTCTCCGATGCCTGCGTTTCCATCGGCGACAACGACAACATCAACGTATTCATCAATGCCTCCGAACTCACCTCCGAGACGGTGACGCGCGTGTTCTATGCGCTCGAAGTCGAACTCGGGATCCGCAACGGCAACGTCATAATTATGCCTGTTTATGCGGAAAGTTGAGAAAAAACAGTAGTAAATTCGGAAAATATGTGCTATAATAGTTCCCAAAGGAGCATATTATGGCAAGCATCAAATATACCTCCAACGGCCAAAAGGGTAAGATCACCTATAATTCGGATATCGTCAGCGGCATCGTTGTTTTGAGTTTGCAGGAGACGGAGGGCATCGAGCTCATTCCCTCCAAGAGCAAAGGCATCAAGATCTGCTTCGAGAAAGAGGGCGTATTCGTCGATATCTCTGTGATCGCGCATTACGGTTACAGTGTCCCGGAGCTCGCTTACAGGATCCAGCAATCCATCAAACAGATGGTGGAATCCATGACGAAGTACAAGATCGCAAAGGTCGATGTGCACGTCCAGAGCGTGGTATTTCCCGATCCGCAGGACGAAGCTCCCGCAGAGGATGCGGACGATAAAAAGAACGGATAAGCAAAGCTCCCTTTCCCGCTCACGGGAAGGGGAGATGTGCGTTTTGAGGAGTACTTATGCGAAGTGATGCGAGAGAGGCGGCCTTCAAAGTCGTCTTTTCAAGACTTTTGGGCGGTGATTGCCCCAAGGGCGTGCGGACCGCGCTGTATGAACAGGCCAAGCTCGACGAGGAAGAGAGGGCGTTTGCCGAACGCCTGATCTCCGTCGTGGAAGAGCATTGCGAGCACCTTTCCGCCGTCATCGCCGAAAAGGTCACGGGCTATTCCGAGGACCGCATCTACACGGCGGATAAGGCGATCCTCCTGCTTGCGCTCGCCGAGATCGAGTATTTTGACGAGATCCCGCCCGTCGTCTCCGTCTCGGAGGCGACCGCGCTCGCCCGCAAATATTCCGCCGAAAAATCCACCGATTTCGTCAACGGCGTGCTCGGGGGGGTCATCAACGCATGATCCTCATCGACGGAAAACAGACGGCCGCGGACATCCGCGCAGAGCTCAAAGTTCGCGCGGCGGCCTTCGAAGAAAGGAGCGGCAGAAAGGCGGGGCTTGCCGTCGTCCTCATCGGGGACGATCCCGCATCGCAGGTCTACGTCCGCAATAAGGAAAGGGGATGTGCGGAGGTCGGGATCTCTTCGCGCACCTATCGCCTTCCCGCCCAAACGAGCCAGACGGAGGCGGAAGCGCTCGTCTCGTCGCTCGCGGAAGATGATAGGGTAGACGGCATCCTCATCCAGCTGCCCCTTCCCGCCCATCTCGACGAAAAGAAGCTCCTCTCGTGCATTCCCACCCCAAAGGATGTGGACGGATTTTCCGCCGAAAACTTGGGGAAACTCGCAAAGAACGAGAGCGGCGCCGTCGCATGCACCCCGCGCGGGGTGATGGAGCTTTTGAAACGCTATCATATCCCGACGTGCGGCAAACGCGCCGTCGTCGTCGGGCGGAGCAATATCGTGGGACGGCCCATGGCGCTCCTGCTCCTCAATGCGGACGCCACGGTGACCGTCTGCCATTCAAAGACGAAGGGTCTCAAAGAAATTTGCGCCGAGGCGGATATTCTCGTCGCCGCGGTCGGCAAGCCCCGCTTCATCACCGCAGACATGGTGAAGGAGGGCGCCGCCGTGATCGACGTGGGCATCAACCGCGTCGAAGGTGCGCTCTGCGGCGATGTCGATTTCGATGCCGTCAAGGAGAAAGCCTCTTTCATCACGCCCGTACCCGGAGGGGTGGGGCCCATGACGATCGCCATGCTCCTTTTGAGCGTGGTCGAAGCTGCGGAGCGTACGCTATGAACTTCGCCGCAGTGTACGAGAGTTACCGCGCCGCCTTCGAAGCGGCGCTTATCAAAAAACTTGCCGAGGCGGGCAAGGAAGTCTTTCCGCCCGTCCTGTGGGAGAGCATGAGCTATTCTCTCCTCGCGGGCGGGAAACGCATCCGTCCCGTGCTCTTTTTGGCGGCGCTCGAAACGAACGGGCTCGATCGGAATGAGGGGACGACGCTTGCGATCGCCATCGAGAGCATTCATACCTATTCGCTCATCCACGACGATCTACCCGCGATGGATAACGACGATCTCCGCCGCGGCAAGCCCGCCAACCATAAAAAATTCGGCGAGGCCAATGCCATTCTGGCGGGCGACGGGCTGCTTTCGTGGGCCTTCGAATTGCTTTTGGAGGAATGTTCCCGCGGGGAGCCTTACCGCGAGGCGGCGCGCATTTTGGCGCATGCGGCGGGTGTCTACGGCATGGTCGCAGGGCAATCCGCCGATCTCTTATGGCAGAGCGGCGGGGAAAAAGAATTGGATTTCCTCTACGAGAACAAGACGGGGCGGATGATCTCGGCGCCGCTCGAAATGGCGTCCGTTTTGGCAGGCGGGAAGGACCGCGCGGCATGGACGGCCTTCGGGGGCAAGCTCGGCAAGCTCTTCCAGCTCACGGACGATCTTCTCGACGCCGCAAGCGGGGAGGACGAGGCGCGCCTCACCGCCGTGAAGGTCTACGGTATGGAACGGGCCGAGCGCATCGCCGACGCATGTGCTGCCGACTGCATGAGGATCTTACATAATATTCAGGGGGACGTCGGCTTCTTCGAGGGCATCGTAGGGCTCGTGCGGTCCCGAAAAATTTGAGCGATCGGCGCGGCAGCGCCCTTTCGGACTATGAGGAACATTTTGCGCGCGGAGGTAAAGAACGCCACCGCAACCCAACTGAAAAAGATGTGCGACGAACTGCGGGAGGAGATCTTTCGCACGGTCTCGTCCTGCGGCGGGCATCTGTCGTCCAATCTCGGCACGGTGGAGCTCACCGTCGCCCTGCACCGCGTGTTCGATTTCCCGCGCGATAAGGTGGTGTTCGACGTCGGCCACCAATGTTATACGCATAAACTCCTATCGGGCCGCGCCGAACTCTTCCATACCCTGCGCAAGGAGGGCGGCATTTCGGGCTTCCCCAAGCGCGAGGAGAGCGCCTACGATTGTTACGGAACGGGCCATGCGGGCACGGCGATCTCGGCGGCGCTCGGCATTGCCAAGGCGCGCGATCTCAAACGGGAAGATTTCGAGGTCATTGCGGTCGTCGGCGACGGCTCCTTCAACAACGGGCTCATCTATGAGGCGCTCAACAGCCTCAATATTTTGAATACACGCGTGCTCATCGTCCTCAACGACAACGGAATGTCCATTTCGCCCACTGTCGGCGGCATGCACGGGGTGTTGGACGAGATGAAGGGCGGGGCGATCCCTTCGGAGGACGTGAAGCTCTTCGAACGGTTCGGCCTCAAATACCTCGGCGTGTACAACGGCAACGACCTCGACGAGCTCTTGCCCGCGCTTTGCAGGGCGAAGGAGATGTTGAAGGAGGGCAGCGTCCTTCTGCACGTTGTCACGAAGAAGGGCCTCGGTTACGCGTTCAGCGAGAATGCTCCCGCGGAGACGCACGGCATCAGCCCGCGCATCAGCCGCAAGGCGGAATATGCGCAGGCGCTCGGCGAAGAGCTCGCCCATATGGCGGAAGAGGACGGGCGCATCGTTGCGGTCACGGCGGCGATGACGGACAGTTTGGGACTGAGGCCGTTCTTCGAGAAGTTCCCCGCGCGCGCATTCGACGTCGGGATCTGCGAGGAGCACGCATCGGTGCTCGCGGCCGCTCTCGCGGCAGAGGGGATGAAGCCCTATTACGCCGTATATTCCACGTTTTTGCAGCGTTCCTTCGACGAGATCGTCCACGACGTCTGCGGTCAGAATTTGCCCGTCACCTTCTGCGTGGACCGCGCGGGCATCACGGGGGAGGACGGCGAGACGCATCAAGGGGTCTTTGACCTTTCCTTCCTCTCGTTCATCCCCAACCTCACCCTCGCCATCCCCAAGGACATCGGCGAGTTCCGTGCGATGCTCCGCGCGAGCAGGACGTTCGAAGGCCCGCTCGCCATCCGCTATCCAAGGCAGGGCACGGAAGGGGAGATCAAACCCATCGAAATGGGGAAATTTGAAATTTTACATAGTACTCTTTCAGACATAGTACTTTTTGCGGCGGGCGAAAGGTGCATCCGTCTTGCGAAGGACATTTTGAAGGAGGCTCAGCGCGAAGGCTTGGGCTTTACCCTCGTCAATGCGCGCTTTGCGAAGCCGCTCGATACCGAGCTCCTCGCTTCCCTCAAACAAAAATATATCGTCACGCTTGAAGATAACGTCCTCATCGGCGGGCTGGGGGATGCGATCGCGCGGTTCTACCGCAACGACGGGCGCGTCGTGGCCTCGTTCGGCTATGCCGACGCCTTCATTCCGCACGGTGAGGCGGGCTCTCTTTCCGTCAAATACGGTTTGGACGGCGAGAAGATCCTCTGCACATTGAGGTCGTTCCATGCGCGCGGATAAATTTTTTGCGGATAAGTTTTCTTCGCGCACCAAGGCGAAGGAAGCACTCGCGGCGGGGCGCATTTTGCGCAACGGCAAGGCGCTCTCTCCGAGCGACGAGGTGAAGGAGACGGACAGCTTCACGATGTTGGAGGGGGACGGGTTTGTTTCCAACGGCGGAAAGAAGCTCGAACGCGGTCTTTCTTTTTTTCATGCCGATGTGGAGGGGAAAGTTGTCGCGGACCTCGGCGCCAGCACGGGCGGATTCACCGATTGTCTTCTGAAAAGGGGTGCAAAGCGCGTCTTTTGCGTCGATGTGGGCGAGGACCAGCTCGCCTCTGAATTAAAAGCAGACGCGCGCGTGACCATTATGGATAGGACGAATGCACGCTATTTGGAAAGGAGCAGTTTTTCCGAGCCCGTCGACGACGTCGTCTCCGATCTGAGTTTTATATCCCTCCGCCTCGTCCTTCCCGCCATCGCGAAGATCCTCCCCGAAGGCGGCAGAGCGTTCCTACTCTTCAAACCGCAGTTCGAGTGCGGGGGCGTGGGGCTCGGCAAGAGCGGCATCCTGCCACGCACCCGTCATGCGCCCCTTTTGGATGCGTTTTACGAGTTTGCTTGCGGCATGGATCTTGCCCCGCAGGGCATCGTGAATGCGCCCGTCGTCGAGGGGAAGAATCTCGAATATATCCTCTTCCTTCAAAAGGGCGCGCGGCCGATTGAAAAATATAAATTTTTCATGCAATCAAATAATATTTTTTGAATTTTTTCAAAAAAATTACGAAAAATACTTGATTTTATTCACATAACCGTATATAATGCAATTATGAAAGTCGGAATCACCTACAATGCGAAGCAGGTAGATGATGCGGCGCCCGCACACCTTGCCGCCCTGATCGGGCAGGCGGGCGGAACGTGCGTCGTTTTCTCCCCGTCCGAAGAGATCGGCGGGGTAGACCGTCTCATCGTATTGGGCGGCGACGGCAGCGTTCTGCATGCTGCCAAACGCGCATCCCGCCTCGGGATCCCGCTCGTCGGCGTCAATTACGGCCACATCGGCTTTCTCACCGAATTTGAAAAGGGCGAGGCGGAACGTGCCGTCGAGCTCGTTTTGGATGAATGCCCGGATACCATCGTGCGCACCCTCCTCGAAGTGGACTTCAACGGCGCCAAAAGGGAATTTTTGAATGAACTTGCGCTCTTGCGCGAAGTCTCGCAGGGGAAGGATATCCGCGCGGGGAAGCTCTCGGTCACCATCGACGGGAGCAGTGCGGGCGATTTTACGGCCGACGGGCTCATCGTCGCGACGCCGACGGGTTCCACCGCCTATTCTCTCTCGGCGGGAGGGAGCATCGTGACCCCCGATTGCCCGGCCTTTTTGCTCACGCCCGTGTGCGCCTTTTCACTCAAATCAAGGCCCATCGTCTATCCCGATACGAGCGAGCTCTCCTTTACGCTGGGGGGGCAGGATGCGCTTCTTGCGTACGGCGACGGCGAATTTTTGGGAAAGGTCATGGCGGGGGATAAACTCTCCGTAAAGCGTTCGGGGAGGTCGGCGACCTTCCTTACGCGGAGCCGCAGCGAGTTTTTCCGCCGGCTCACAAATAAAATCAACTAAAATTTTAAGAGGTAATATCGTATGATGAGAAACGCAAGGCACGCAAAAATTCTCGAGATCATTGCCGAAAAGGAGATCGAAACGCAGGAAGAGCTCTGTGCGGAGCTCGCCGCGGAGAACTTTACCGTAACGCAGGCGACGGTTTCGCGCGATATCAAGGAACTTCATCTCTTCAAGGTCAGAGGGAATCAGCGTCGTTTCCGCTATGCGACGATCACCGAGACGGAGGGCGGCATCTCCGAGAAGATGCGCACCCTTCTCCGCGATTGCGTCGAGACCATACGGGTCGCGGGCAACCTCATCGTCGTCAAGACGCTCATCGGTAACGGCGGCAATGCGGGCGCGGCGATCGATAAACTCAACTATCGCGAGGTCGTTGGTTCGATCGCGGGCGTCGATGCGGTGCTCGTCGTCTGCGAATCGGCCGCCGAAGCCAATACCGTACGCAGTAAACTCGAAGCGCTCATCAAAGTTTAAGGTATGCTCAATCGTCTCACGATCCAAAACATTGCGCTCATCGACAGCGCAGAGATCGAGTTCTCGGAAGGGCTCAACGTCCTGACGGGCGAGACGGGCGCGGGCAAATCCGTCATTCTCGATTCCATCGATTTTGCGCTCGGCGCGAAGGCAGACAGGTCCATGATACGCTCCGGAACGGATGCGTGCTCCGTCTGCGCGGAATTTTCCGCCGACGATCGGGCAGTGGACGAAGTTTTGCGCGAACTGGATATCGAGCCCGAGGGGACGCTCATCATTTCGCGCGAACTGACAGCGGACGGAAGGGGAACGTTGAAGCTCAACGGTTGTCCCGTGACGGCCGCTATGCTCCGCCGCGTCACCTCTCTCCTCGTCGACGTCCACGGCCAGAGCGAGCATTTCTTCCTTCTCAAAGAGTCCAACCAGCTCAAACTTCTGGATTCGCTTGCGGGCGCGCCCGTCGCAGAGAAGAAGGAGAAAGTCAAAGCCCTCCTTGCGCAGCGCAAGAGCATTCTCGCCGAACTTTCGCGGCTCGGCGGCGATGAGGGAGAACGCGACCGCCGGATGGATATTTTACGCTACCAGATCGACGAACTCTCCCGCGCGGGGTTGAAAGAGGGCGAAGAAGAGGAACTCAAAGGCAAACGCGAGCGGTTCCGCAATGCGGAGCGCATCCGCGAAGGCCTTGCCGAGGCGCGCGATCTTCTCCTTGCGGACGGCGGGAGCACGGATACGGCGCGGGGCGCCACGCGTGCACTCTCTTCCATTGCAAAATATGATGCGGAATATGCCGCGCTCTCCGATCGGTTGGAGGGCGCGCTCGTCGAGCTTTCGGATATTGCCGAGAGTGTCGGAGACCTTTCGGACGGGCTCGACCTCGACGAGAGGGAAGCGGAACGCGTGGAGGCCCGCCTCGACGAGATCAAGACGCTCAAAAAGAAATACGGCGGAAGCGTGGAGGCCGCACTCAAATTTGCGGAGGATGCTGAAAGGGAACTCGAACTTCTGATCCACAGCGGGGAACTCTTTGAGCGGCTCACGCAGGAACTTGCGGCTCTCGACGACGGGCTCTTTAAGGCATGCGTTGCCCTTACGGACGCAAGAAAGCGGGCCGCGGAAGGGTTCACAAAGCGCGTCATCGGCGAACTTTCGACCCTCAATATCCCATCCGCCCGCTTCGAAGTGGAGTTCGGCGAATACGGCCCCGAAGATGTAGCCAAGGCCACCTCGGAGGGATTGGGGAGCGTGAGATTTCTCTTTTCCGCCAATGCGGGAGAGCCCTTGAAGGAGCTCGGCAAGATCATCTCGGGCGGCGAAATGAGCCGTTTCATGCTCGCCGTCAAGGCGCAACTCTCTTCCATCGCGGGCATCGGGACCTACATCTTCGACGAGATCGACGCGGGCATCGGCGGCAAGACGGCGCGCGTCGTTGCGGAAAAGTTCTGCAAGATCTCCGCGGGCGTCCAGCTCATCGCCGTCACCCACCTCGCCCAAATCGCGGCGTTTGCAGACCGCGAATTTCTCATCGAGAAGCGCGAGACGGAGGGGAAAACGTTCACCCGCATCCACGAAGTCAAGGGGGAGGCCCGCACGCGGGAACTTGCCCGCCTCATCGGGGGCGGCGCCGAGAGCGCCCACGTCCTCGCCCACGCGGAGGAGCTTCTTGCCGAGGCGAAAGCATACAAAAACTCCCTGTAATACCTTTTTGTAAAATCGAATAGAATTTGTCGGCTTACGCAAATTAACTTCCGTACATGGAGGTTTTCATGCGTAAGCTGAAATTTTTTATTGCCGCTTTGCTTGCCGCGGCCGTCTTTTCCTTCGGTTGCGGCCTGCCCTGCATTTCGGCACGGGCGGCGACGGCAAAATATTATATCGGCGGGATGACGGCGGGGTTTATGCTCTCGGCGGGCGGCACGGAGGTCATCGGGCTCTCCGAAGTTTCCGCGGAGGACGGCCTGCACCGTCCGGCCGAAGATGCGGGCATCCGCGTGGGAGATACCATCGTCGCGGTAGACGGCATCCGCATCAAGACGATCTCCGATCTCAACGAGGCTTTGGAGCGCTGCGGCGGGAAGGAAGTCCTCGTTGCGGTCAGAAGGAAGGGCGATACGGCCGAAGTCCCGCTCGTGCCCGTCAAGGATAAAAAGAGCGGAAATTATAAGATCGGCGTGCTCATCCGCGATACGCTCGCCGGCATCGGGACGGTGACATATATCGACTGCAATACCTATCGTTTCGGCGCGCTCGGGCACGCCGTATGTGACGAAAATCATAACGCGCTCGAAGTCTCCGACCCCAAAGTTTACCTTTGCAGCGTCATCGGCGTCGCGAAGGGAACGCGCGGCAAGGCGGGGGAATTGAGGGGGCTCTTCGTCAACGAAACCGTGCTCGCCAAGGCCGAAAACGTGGGGGAGACGGGCCTCTATGGCACGTTCGAAAAGGGTTACGATTTCTCCCGCTGCGAACTTGTGGAGGCGGCTCCCATCGCCGAGGCGACCATCGGCAAGGCCATTATCTACTCGACGGTGGACGGCGTCTGCCCGCAGAAGTACGAGATCGCGATCGTCAAGGTGGACGCAAACAACAAGGAGAACAAAAATTTTGTCATCAAGGTGACGGACGAACGCCTTTTGGACGAGACGGGCGGCATCGTGCAGGGCATGAGCGGCAGTCCCATTTTGCAAAACGGAAAACTCATCGGCGCAGTGACCCATGTCTTTTTGAACGATCCCACGCGGGGATACGGCATCGGGATCGAACACATGATAGGGAATTAAGTCGAATTTTCGGGAAAGATGGTTCATATCATGAGATATGAACCTTTTCTTTATAAAGGACCTATTTTGCCGTGCGATCGAAAAGAAACGCGCGCTCATCATCTTCGGCGTCGTCTTTCTCGCGGGGATGATCCTCGGCATCTGCTTTGTCAAGACGCCCGCATTCTATGAATTTCATCTCAACAACTGCGACCGCTTTCTCACGCGGGTATGCTATTCCGACCGCAGCGTTCTTGTCATCTTTCTCGAACGGACGGCGGGTTGTGCGCTCCTTCTCGTCCTCACGCTCATGGGCGGCGTACATATCGTGGCGATCGCGGTGCCGACGGCCGTCATTTTATACCGTTCCTATACGTTCGGCGGGCAGATCGCGGTGCTCTTCGGGGTGTACGGCGTTTCGGGCGCAATCGTCGCTTTGGTGCTCTATATTCCTATTCACCTCCTGATCGACGCCATCCTGCTGATCGGAACGTCGATCTCCGTGGGTAGGGCGCGATGTTTTCGGTTCGCGAAACAAGACCTTTGCGAACTCGGTCGCGATCTTCTCGCACTCCTTCTTCTCGTTGCCGCCGTGTGCCTCGTGGAGATGATCTTGCTCCTTGCCATTTTTCACCCGCTGGGAAATCTGTTCTGAAATGCGTATAATCACGAAAAACAGCACAAACTGCGGTTATGAAAAAATTATTATGTACTTCCCTTGCGTTCGTCGCGGCATGCGCGGCGGCCGCACCGATGAAAACGATATCCGCCCGTGCGGAGGAGCTCGCCCCGAACTGTAAGGCCGCATATCTTTGCGACTTTGCGACGAATACAAAAGTCTATTCCAAGGATGAGACCAAGCGCCTGCCCATCGCGAGCATGTGCAAGATCATGACGCTCGTTTTATCCTTCGAGGCCGTGGAGAGCGGCACGCTTTCCTACGATGAGAAGATCACGGTGAGCGAAAATGCCGCAGGAATGGGCGGTTCGCAGGTCTTTCTCGATACGGGACTTTCCTATACCGCCGAAGAGCTCATGAAAACGGTCGCAGTCTGCTCGGCAAACGATTCCTGTGTCGCCCTCGCGGAACGTATCGCGGGGAGCGAAGAGGGATTTGTCGCGAAGATGAACGAGCGCGCAAAGGAGCTCGGCGCAGAAAACACCCTCTTTGCAAATTGTACGGGATTGCCGAAGGAGCCGCAGTATTCCTGCGCAAAGGACGTCGCCACGATGCTCCGCGCCCTCATTTTGCACAAGAAATATTTCGAATTTTCCCATATTTGGCTGGAAGATTTCGCACATCCCGACGGCAGAACGACGACGATCACCAACACGAACAAGCTCATCCGCCAATACAAAGGGTGCGACGGTGGCAAGACGGGCTTTACGAATGAAGCCGGGTTCTGCCTCGCCGCAACGGCAAAGCGGGGGGATATGCGCGTCATTTCCGTCGTCATCGGCGGATCAGATTCGAAATCGCGCTTTGGGGCGGTGAGCAAGATGTTCGATCATTGCTTCGCCGCATACGAGACGCGCACCCTCTTAAAGGCGGGCGAGGCGCTCGAAGAGAGGGTGGAGGTCGCGGGGAGCAAGCAAAAAACGGTCGCCGTCGCGGCCGAAAAGCCCTTGCAGACCTTTGCAAAACGCGGGGAAGAAGGGGATATCCGTCTCGAATACGAAATCTGCGAAAAGATGCGGGCGCCCGTCATGAAAGGGGACGAGGCCGGTTGGGCCATTCTCTATAAGGATAACGTCGAAATCGCGCGGGTGAAGCTGCTTGCGGCGGAAGATGCGCCAAGGTACAGTTGGTGGGAGGCCCTTCGCGAGACGGCGAGAGCGTGGCAGTAAGAAATTTGCAAGGTACTATGCGTGACATAATAGGCAAGTTTGCCCCTTATGTCACGCTTTTTTATTGACCGAATGGCGCTTTGGTGTTATAATATTTCCATTATGAACACGAGAGAAACACTGAAAATCAACGCAAAGGGACATCTCGAAATCGGCGGCGCAGACGCCTGCGATTTGGCCGAAAAATTTTCGACGCCGCTCTACGTCTTTGACGAGAAACATATCCGCGATATGATGGCCGTCTATCGCGATACCATCGAGGAGGAATACGGCGGTCACGGGTGCGTCCTCTATGCCTCCAAGGCCTTTTCCTGCGAGGCAATGTATGCCATTGCGAGACAGGAGAGGATCGGCGTGGACGTCGTCTCGGGCGGCGAGCTCTATACGGCGCTCAAAGCGGGCTTTCCCGCGGAAAAGATCTATATGCACGGCAACAACAAACTGTCGCATGAGATCGCCGAGGCCCTCGATGCGCATATCGGCTGCATCGTCGTCGACGCCTTCTCCGAGGCCGACCTCATCGAGCGGGAGGCGGAAGCGCGCGGCATCGTCCAGAAGGTGCTCATCCGCATCAATCCCGGCGTGGAGGCACACACGCACGCCTATGTGCAGACGGCGACGCCCGATTCCAAGTTCGGCTTCTCCGTCGCAAGCGGCGCTGCGGAGGCCATCGTGCGGCACGTTCTCACCAAAAAACACTTGAAACTGTGCGGATTCCACTGCCATATCGGGTCGCAGATCTTCGAAAAGGCGTCCTTCGTCCTCGCCGTGGAGAAGAATTTGAAGTTCATGGCCGAGATGAAAGAGAGGCTCGGCTTCGAGACGGAAGAGCTCAATCTCGGGGGCGGCTTCGGCATTTGGTACACCGACGAGGATCCCAAAATTCCCGTTGCGGGCTACCGTGACTACCTTTCGGCCCTCCTCGACGCAGTCAAGAAGGGGTGCGGAGAGTATCGCCTGAAAGAGCCGTTCATCCTCTTGGAGCCCGGCCGTTCCATCGTCGGTGAGGCGGGCGTCACGCTCTATCGGGTGGGCGCCATCAAGGAGATCCCCGGCATCCGCAAATATCTTGCGGTGGACGGGGGGATGTTCGACAACCCGCGTTTCGCACTCTACGGCTCCAAATATACCGCCGTACTTGCGAACCGCGCCGCCGAGGAGCCCCAAGAAGTCGTTGCCATCGCGGGGAAGTGCTGCGAGAGCGGCGACCTCATCGGGACGAATTTCAATCTGCCGAAGGCAAAAGTAGGGGATATCGTTGCCATTTTGTCGACGGGAGCCTATAACTACTCCATGGCATCTAATTATAACCGCAACCTCATCCCGCCCGCGATTCTGGTGAAGGACGGTAGGGCGGATTATATCGTAAGGCCGCAATCATACGAAGATCTCGTCCGCAGCGACGCAATTCCCGACCGCCTGAAATAGTATGCCCGACATACCTTTCGGGTGGAGCCACTATATCTTGATATCGAAGGGGATTTTTTGCAAGATATTCCGCTTTTGCTTGCTTTTTTCGCGTTGCGGTATTATAATAGACGCGTATGGCGGATCAATTCATCGAGCTTTTGGCGAGCCTCATCGCCGTGACGGTCGTTCTGACCCT
Source organism: uncultured Clostridia bacterium (assembly GCA_947625555.1). GTDB lineage: Bacteria > Bacillota > Clostridia > Christensenellales > Borkfalkiaceae > Gallimonas. The sequence goes on from CANQOT010000004.1 coordinate 31,283, forward strand.
TCACGAATTTGCACACGCCTATGTTGCGTATAAGTGCGGGGATCCGACGCCCAAGTGGAACAAGCGCCTCTCGCTCAATCCTCTGCGTCATTTCGATCCCTTGGGGCTCGTCTGCTTTGCCCTCGTCGGGTTCGGCTGGGCGAGGCCCGTCCCCATAAACCCCGCCAACTTCAAAAAGTATCGTTTGGGTTTAGGGCTGACGGCGAGCGCGGGTATCGTGTTGAACTATATCCTCGCCTTTGTCTTTTATCCGCTCGTCCTTGTCGTCATCAATTTCATGCCGCGCATCGTGTTCTTGTATAAGTTCTTGTACTATCTGACGATGCTGCTGTATTCCTACAACCTCTCCTTCTGCGTCTTTAACCTGTTGCCGCTCTATCCCTTGGACGGCTTCCGCATCGTAGACGCCTTGAACAAACGGCGGGGGAAAGTCTATCGTTTCTTGCGCAACTACGGGCAGTGGATCTTGCTCGGTCTCATTGCCGAGAGCTTTTTGTGCAATCTGTTTGTACGCTTCGGCATTTGGCAGATGGATTGGTTCAATATCCTCGGCTGGATCATGAAGTTTACGACCAAATACATCGGGTTCCCCATTCTTGCGATTTGGGGGCGCGTTTTCGGAATGTCGATCAGTGAAGTGTGGAGTTTGTTGTTATGGTAGAAGAGCTCACCAAAGAAGAGACGAAGAAAGAAGAGGTCTTTGAACTCGTCGACGACGCCGTCGAGGTGCGCGAGGACGAGCTTTTGGAGCGTGCGGAAGGGGAACCGTCGCCCCGCCCTTTGGCATCTCCCGCATCCGAGATCTATTCTCCCGACGATTCCGGCGAGACGCCGCCTGCCAAAGAGGACCCCTATAAGGCCATCCGTGCGAAGTTCGAATCCAACGTCGATTATACGACGGTGCTCTCCAATTTCGAGGGCCCGCTCGACCTGCTTTTGTACCTCATCAACCGCGAGGAGATCGAGATCAAGGATATCTTCGTCTCGCAGGTCACCGAGCAATTCCTCGACTATATGAAGGGCCTCCCTTACCTCGACGTGGATAAGGTCACCGACTATCTCAACATTGCGGCGTCCATCATCAAGATCAAGGCGCAGGCGCTCGTTCCCAATCTCGAAGAAGATCCCGAGATCGAACAGGAGATCGAGGACGACAAGGCCGAACTCATCCGCGCCCTCGAAGAATACCGCCTCATCAAAGAGGAGATGGCAAAGCTCAAAGAGCTCGAGACGGTGGGCTATTACTTTAAGGAGCCCGATAAGGACGTGGGCGAGACGCGCACCGTGTTCACCCTCGATAACCTCGACCGCGACGGGCTCATCGACGCGATCAAGCGCGTCCTCGTGCGGCATGAAGAGGATATGGAGGGCGAGGAATTCCGCGAGATCCCGCGCGACGAGTACACCGTTTCCCAAAAGATCACCTTCATTTTGGAAGTCTTTGAGGGAAATAAGGAAGTCCGCTTCGAGGAGCTCTTCACCAAGGACTATACGCGCGGCGAGATCGTGACGACTTTCCAGGCGCTTTTGGAACTTTTGAAACATCAATTCCTGCATGTTCGGCAGGAAAACGCTTTCGGGCAGATCTATATCACCTACAACCCCGAGGCGAAGGAGGAGAATCTTGGAGAAATTGACGAATATAATTGAGGCGATCCTCTTTGCCTCCGGAAAGAGCGTACCCGTTGCCGACATCGCGGAAAAACTTAATGCGACCGACGGGGAGATGAAAAAGGCCTTCAAAGAGCTGCGCGAAAAGTACAGCGGCGAATCGGGCATCTTGCTCTTGGAATTCAACAAGAAGGCGCAGTTCGCCTCCAATCCCGACTATAAGGACGGGGTCGCAGCCGTTCTCAATCCCATCCGCGAGAAGGAGCTCACCCGCACCATCTTGGAGTGCGCCGCCATCGTCGCCTACAAGCAACCCATCACGCGTACCGAGATCGAAGTCTTGCGCGGCGTGAACAGCGACTACGGCGTAAATGCCCTATTGGAACTCAAACTCATCTATCCCTGCGGAAGGAAGGACGCCATCGGCCATCCCGTGCTCTTTGCGACGACGGATGAATTTTTGAAGCGTTTCAAGCTCACTTCCCTCGAGGACCTGCCCGATTACGACCAGCTCATGGAGGCCATCGCCCGTCCCGACGAGGAGCGGGATGCCTACCTCTACAATCGCGAGGAGTGGGACAAGATCGATTCCATGAGTTCGAGCACGCTCGGGAGCGAAGATACGCCGAGGACCCAGCAGAAGAAGCAGGAAAAGGAGAAGGAGAAGGAACAGGTCGTCGAGGGCGGCTACGAGATCCCCGACTTCTTGAAGGGCCTCGACGATACCGATATCGTCAAGATATCCTGACGGCATCTTCAAACTACATAAAAAATTCACATTCGTCCATATTAGGTGTATGGACGAATTTTTTATATACGGAACATTCTTCGGCCTTCTTCTGCTGTTTGTTCCTGTGTTCGTCTATGTGGACTTCTACGCGGACGCGCGGGGCAACAAACTGTGGTTTTCCGTCAGTCTCTATCGGTTTTTGCGCGTTTTCGGCGGCTATGGGGAATTGCGGAAGGACGGCATCGCCGTCCACCTCACCAAGAAATTTGCCCTGTTCTTGCCCTATGACGATATTATCAAGAAGCGGAGGAAGTTCAAGATCACCAAGGGGTTTCAGCTCTGGCGGCTACACCAGATCATCGAGATCGGCGGCGTCGGCAAGATCTATGCGGTCCTCGTCGCGGCGGCGATCGAGGGGGCGTTCGGCAGCGTGTACGGGTTTGTTCGCACGCGGTATCCCTTCGTCTCCTTGAAAAACAGCGCCATCTTCTCCGAAGAACCCTGCTTGAAGGTGACAAATCAGACTGCGGTCGCGTTCAACGGGCTCGTTCTCGCCGTGACGCTCGCTAAAATAACATTGGAGGCATTGATAAATTGGATAAGAAGAAAAAAATCGACGGCATCATGGAAAAAACAGCCGAGCAACTGACGGCGCTCGCAGATGTGAACACCGTCATCGGCAAGCCGGTATTCTCCGCAAGCGGAGCGCAGATCATTCCCTTCACGAAGGTGACGATGGGGTATCTTTCGGGCGGTGGCGAATACGGCGAAGTCAAAGCGGTCAAGGAGGACGAGTGCTTTCCCTTTGCGGGCGGCGCGGGGACGGTCGTCAACATCAAGCCCGCGGGCTTCCTCATCGACGACGGGAAGGAGTGCCGCGTCGTGCGCATCACGGACGACCCCTTGGACGGGCTTATCGAAAAGGCGGGCGAGCTTGTGGAGCGGCTCGTGAAAAAAGATGAGAAAGAGGAGTAAATGGGCGCTTGCGCTCGTCCTTTTCTTTGCGCTAACTCTCATTTTCCTTCCCAAAGGGACAGCGGCGTATGCGGCGACGGCGGCGCGCGGAGAATGCGTTGTCGAGGTCACGTCGCGCCGTTTTCTGCATGAGAAGGGTGCGGAAGAACGCCTGCCCATGGCGAGCACGACGAAAGTCCTCACGGCGATCATCCTCCTCGAAGACTGCGACCTCGATGAGATCGTCGTCATTCCCAAGGAGGCCGAGGGGGAGGAAGGTTCGAGCGTCTACCTCAAAGCGGGGGACGAATACACCGTGCGCGATCTCTTATACGGGCTCATGCTGCGCTCGGGCAACGACTGCGCCGTGGCGCTCGCCATGCACCATAGCGGAAGCGTCGAACGGTTCGCCGAGGTCATGACGGAGCGCGCCGCGATGATGGGGGCGGAGCACAGTTCCTTCCGCAATCCGCACGGGCTTCCGAACGGCGGCCACTATACGACGGCGCGCGACCTTGCGCTCGTCTCGGCATATGCCATGGAGAACGAGACCTTCCGCGAGATCGTCTCCTGTAAGTATTACGAGCCCCGCGGCTGGAAGAACAAGAATAAGATGCTCTGGCAGTACGACGGTGCGACGGGCGTCAAGACGGGCTTCACCGTCGCCGCGGGCAGGTGCCTCGTGACGAGTGCGGAGCGGGAGGGCATGCGGCTCGTCTGCGTCGTTTTGAACTGCCCCGAAATGTACGAGCGCACGGCAGAATTGCTCGATTGCGCATACGAGGAATACGGCATGATCCCGCTCTGCGATGCTTCGGCGCCCTGGGAGGGGTTTGCGGTCAGATACGGGTTCGCCTATCCCTTGAAAAAAACGGAACTCCGCATGCTGCGCTTTGCGAACGAGCTCGCGGACCCGCTTCCCAAAGAGAGCGGCCGTCTTGCGGGACAAATGAAGATTTACCTCGAAAACAGCTTGATTTTTTCGCAGAATTTGTATATCATGTAACCGTACGAAAGGAGCGCGGGAACATTCCCGCAAGGGTTATGCGGATCAACAAATTTCTTGCCAACCAAGGCGTCGCTTCACGGCGCGGCGCCGATGCGATCATTGCCGACGGGCGGGTCCTTCTCAACGGGAAGCCCGCGCGGCCGGGCGACGAAGTGGGGGAGGACGATACCGTCGAGCTCGACGGGAAGATCCTCTCGCACAAAGTCAAATACGAATACTATCTGCTCAATAAGCCCAAGGGGTGCGTTTGCACCGTGCAGGACGAGGAGACGGAGAGGCCGCGCAAGACGGTCATGGATCTCCTTCCCGAGGGCGCGGGAAGGGTCTTTCCCGTGGGAAGGCTCGATTACGATACCGAGGGCATGCTCATCCTCACCAACGACGGCGAGCTCGCTTACCGCCTCACCGCGCCGCAGAGCGAGATCCCCAAGACCTATCTCGTCCGCATCGAGGGGGGCATCTCGCCCGCAGATCTGAACCGTCTGCGCGCGGGTGTGGAGATCGAAAAGGGTGTCGTGACGAAGAAGTGCAAGATATCCGTCGTCGAAACGGATAAAAAGTACACAAAAATGCACGTCGTTCTCACCGAGGGAAAGAACCGCGAGATCAGAAAGATGTTCGAAGCCGTCGGAAAACAGGTGGAATTTTTGAAGCGCATCAAGATCGGCGAACTCTCTCTTTCGGGCCTCGACCGCGGGCAGGTGCGCCGCCTGTCGCAGGAAGAAGTTTTCTACTTAAAAAACCTTTGAATTATGATAAATGCCCCGCTCAAAGCGGGGCATTTTCTATGACTTTCTTATAGCGTGCGCATGAGGCCGATGACTTTGCCGATGATCATCGCCTCGCTGTCGGAATCGAGGACGAAATCGGAGAGGGCGGCGTTCTCGGGGTGGAGAATGACTTTGCCGTCCCGCCTGAAATAGCGCTTCACCGTCGCGCCCTGTTCGGTGCCGTCGGGATCGAAGAGTGCGACGACGATATCGCCGTTTTCCGCCGTCTCCTGCTTTTTGACAATGATCTTATCGCCGTCGAAAATGCCCGCTTCGATCATGCTCTCGCCCTTGACGCGGAGCATAAAGAGGTTGTCGCCGTGAAATTCCGCCGAGGGAAGGGGATAATAGCCCTCGAAATTCTCGGTAGCGAGAATGGGCTGGCCGGCAGTGACCGTGCCGAGGAGGGGGACGCGCACGGAGCTCTCGCTGCGGATCGCCACAGCGCGCTTCTTATTCTGCGCCTTTTCGAGATAGCCCATATCTTTGAGACGGTTGATGTAGTCGTATGCGGTCGCCGTGGACTTGATGCCGAGGTCCCGGCACATATCGCGGACGGTGGGCGGGAAGCCGTTGTCCTCGCTATACTGCTTGATGTAGTCGAGCGCTTCCAAGAGTTTATTTTTATTGAGCATATCTCACCTCCGATCTTCATTATAGCGCATTTCCGCCAAGATTGCAAACGTTTGTTTCAACGTTTTTGAAAATATTTTTATATTTCTTGCAATTTTTTTGCGCAGACACTATAATGGAGATATGGAAACCAAGATGTGTATTTTTGACGAAACGAAGGAGTGCGACGGTTGCATGGAGTGCGAGGTGTGCGACCTCGACCCGAGCAAGCCCTGCACGAATTGCGGCAAGTGCATCATGCCCGATAAGGACTTCGTCTCGATCAAGATCGATAAGGTCATCACCGACCCGAAGGAATATAAGGAATAGTTTGCGGCAAGTCTCTTGTGGACCCTATCTGATTCGGCGGCGATCTTTCGGAAGCCGCCGAATCATTCTATGGAGAGGAAAATATGAGCATGTTTTTCGATGAAGCTCTGTTTCAAAGGCACAGCGTAAGAACTTTTGATCGCCGTCCGATAGCCCCTGCGCTGCTTTGGCATATCATGAATGCGGGAAGAATGGCTCCTTCTGCAAAAAATTCGCAACCGTGGAGATTTATTGTACTTTCTGACGATGAAAGAAAGGGGATCTCTCTTGCGATGTGCAATTCCGATGAAGGGATGAGGGACCAAGGAAGCGTTAAGGCTTCGGCAAAGATCCTTGAAAGAGCGCCTGCTGCCATTGCCGTAACTGCTCCTCGGTTCAGTGAGACGAAAGAAAGCATGTACTTATCTATGGGCGCGTGTCTCGAAAATATGTGTCTGAAAGCGACCGATTTAGGGTTGGGAAGCTTGATCATATGCGATATACAGTGTGCGGAGAGCGAGATAGCGGATCTGCTCAAAACCTCACGGAAGGTCGTTGCGATCCTGGCGGTCGGCTATGAGGAAGGCCTTCCGACGTATCCGAACAAATTCCCGCTTACCGATCTCGTGGAAGGGCTGCAAGGGGAGGGCGGCAACGATATCGAGGATGATCTTCCCGAAGCATTCATCGGCGACGAACCATTTATTTTTATCAGTTATTCGCATCGCGATTCTGCGCAAGTCGTCGCAGACCTTGTCCAATTAAAGCATTGCGGCGTTCGGCTCTGGTACGATCGCTCGATTTTGAACGGAGAGGCCTGGGACGAAAAAGCTCTCTGCATTCTTGAAAAGCCCAACTGCGTCGGCGTCTTTGTTTATATCAGCCGTAATTCGGCTAATTCAGCGAATGTCTGCATGGAGTTGGAGCACGCACGGAAAAAATTCGGAAAAAGCGCAAATATCGTAGGCATTCATATCGGAGATAAGGTCTTTTCTTCTTATCTCGGCGGAAATCGTGAATGCGATGCAATATTACAAAAGATTTTTTCCGACAAAAGCAAATATATACCCCGAAGTGAAACGGCGGGCGAAACAGATCATATCCTTGAAATGGTTTCTCAAGCTCTCGGTTGGGGGGCCGTTGCAGATAGCGGAATATATGATAATTTTCGTTATACGCTATACAATAACGAAATTTCTATTACAAAATATCAAGGGACTTCCCAAACGGTAGTAGTACCTTCCGTGATCATCGGCCGCGTTGTTACGACGATCGGTCCGAATGCTTTTCGCGATAACGGCGATGTTCGGAAAATTGTTCTGCCGCAGTCGATAAAACGAGTGGAAGAGGGCGCTTTTTTCGGCATGACTTCGCTCGAATGGATCTTTTTACCCGACAGTATCGAATACTTGGGCGTAGCCGCCTTTCGAAAATGCCGTGAATTGAAGAATATTACTTTGCCGAAGCATTTGAAGAAACTCGAAGAGGCCTTATTCAGGGAATGTACCTCGCTTACGGAATGTATCGTTCCGAATGGAGTGGAAGAAATGGGTGAAGCCGTATTCAATGGGTGTAGCCATCTTGAACGTGCGATCCTCCCGGATTCTTTGAAGCGCATGACAGAGGGGGGATTTTTCGGATGCGGCAACCTCCGCGAACTTGTAATCCCGCGTGACATCCAGGGGTTGGAAAAACAATCATTTGAAACTTGTCCCTTTGTGAATGTCGATGCGGGAGGTTTCCGTTTCCGTAACGGGAAGGCAATCTCATGATTATAATCACAAAAATAAAACGCCGTCGAGGACGGCGTTATTTTTGTGCATATTGTTTGAATTTCTCGGCGTAGATCGCGGGGATGATGACTTCGAGGAAGGCGCCGTCGTCTCCGTAGATGACCGTGCGCTCAGTCAAAAGGTGTCGCGTTGCGCTGTATGCCGCCATCTCGCTGTAAGGGATAAAGAGCGTCGTCTTGATAAATTCGTCCTTCAAGGCGTCGAAGATGCGCCGTTTGAGCGTTTCGAGGCCCGCACCCGTCTTTGCCGAGATCTGCACGCAGTCCTTCGGGAAGCGCGTATCCTCCGCCAAGTCGCACTTGTTCATGACGATGAGATAGGGGGAAGAAAAGCCCAAATCTTTGAGCGTTGAAAGGGTGGTATCAAGTTGCATTCCGAATTGCCCCGATGCGTCGCAAACGATGAGGGCGAGATCGCAGTTGAGGGCACTCTCCAAAGTGGAGCGGAAGGCTTCGATGAGGCCGTGGGGAAGATCTTGCAAAAATCCGACGGTATCCACCATGAGGAAGGGCACGCCCTCGATCTCAAATGCGCGCGCGGTGGGGTCGAGCGTGGCAAAGAGGGCATTTTTTACAAAGACGTCCGCGCCCGTCATGGCGTTCAAAAGGGTGGATTTCCCCGTGTTCGTGTAGCCGACGAGGGCGATCGTTTTGACGCGCTCCTTCTTGCGACGTTCCGTCTGCAATGCGCGCCGCTGCTCCGTCTCTTTGAGCCTCTCTTCGAGCGCATGGATGCGTGCGCGGATATGACGCCTGTCCGTTTCGAGCTTGCTCTCGCCCGGGCCGCGCGTACCGATGCCGCCCCCGAGACGGGAAAGTTGCGACCCCTTCCCGCGAAGGCGTGGATAGAGGTATTTGAGCTGGGCAAGCTCCACCTGTACCTTTCCCTCGCTGCTCACGGCGCGCGAGGCGAAGATATCGAGGATGAGCGTCGTGCGGTCGATGACTTTGCGGTCGCCAAGCGCTTTGGAGATGTTGAGCGTCTGAGAAGGGGAGAGGTCGCCGTTGAAGAGGACGGTCGCCTTCGTCTCGCCGAGCTCTTGCGCGATCTCCTCGAGTTTTCCCTCGCCTATGAAGGTCGCGGGGTTGATCTCGCGGATGGTCTGCCGCATGGAGCCCAAATAGCTTGCGCCCGCGCTCTCGATGAGGGCGACGGCCTCGTCGTGCAAGATATCCGCGTCCTCCCCAAAGACAGGTTGGATGATGTAAACCTGCTCTGTCGTCATTCATCGTCCTCCCTGTGGAGTTTGACCTTTCCCGCAACGGCGCGGCGGTTATCCTCGGTGATGGCCGCGTAGTGTTTCTTCGTCGTATTCACGTCGCGGTGCCCCAAAACGTCGGCGACGATGTAGATATCGCCCGTCTCGCGGTAGAGGGCGGTGCCGTAGGTGGAACGCAGTTTGTGCGGCGTGATTTTTTTGAGAGGGGAGACGATCTTCGCGTACTTCTTCACGAGATTTTCCACGGCCCGCACCGTGATGCGCTTGTATTGCAGGGATAAAAAGAGGGCATGTTCGCCCTGCGGAATGCGGGAATCGTTTTCCTTTTCGGCGAGATAGGCGCCGAGGGCGTCGCCCACTTCCTCCGAAAAATAGAGGACGGCCTGGTTCCCGCCCTTGCGGGTGACGACAAAGGAATTGTTCTTGAAGTCGATGCTCTCGTCATTGAGCCCGACGAGCTCGGAGATACGGATGCCCGTGCCCAAGAAGAGGGTGAGAATGGCGGTATCGCGGACTTTGGTGCGTGCGTGGTAGTTCTCCATGTGGCGGGTGAGCCCGCGGCCGAGCTCGGCGGTATCCAAAAGCTCGGAAACTTCGTTGCCTTCGAGGCGGATGATCTCTTTGTCGTGCAGTTTGGGCGTCGGGACCTTTGCCGTATTATTTACTTCGAGAAGGCCTTTGTTGAAAAAGTACTTGAAGAGGGAACGGACGGTGGAGAGCTTACGCGCCTTGGCGCGTTCGTCGCAGGAGAGCCGGCGGCCGTTATAGCTGTAATTGGAGAGATAGGAGAGGAAGATCTCGATGTCGGTATCCGTGACGTCGTCGAGGTCCTCAAGCGTGAGGTCGTGGATCTCCTTCTTGCCGCGGAATTTCTTTTTGCAGAGGAAATCAAAAAAGATGCGCAGATCGTAGGCGTAGTTGAGGCGGGTGAGGACGCTCGTCCTGCCTTCGACGCCGCGGAAAAAATCTTCGCAAAAATAGGGGAGATCGTCTAAAAGTAAGTCGATCTTATCGAGATTTTGCAGATTGCGATCCTGATAGTAGTTGCCCGAATCCTTCATAGCGATTTTTATTATAGCAAGCGAGGGGAGATTTGTCAATTTTACGAAGAGTTCATAGGGGAATTTTTCCGAAAAAAAGAAAGATCCGCCCTACGGCGGAGAGAAATTTATGGAGGGGGATACACACTAAACTATTCGCAAAATTCCGCTTTTACGAATAGTATGGGGCAAAAAGGGGGCAAATTTCGCTTTTTTTGCCTATTTTTTGTGCTTTTTTATAGGTTATCCCATTCTTGTGCGTTTTTACAAAAAATTTTTTTCGCGAAATTTTTGCGTTTTTTCTGACCGTATTTTTGCGTTTTTTGACCGTTTGTGCCCGATATTCGTTCAGGCCTTCCGTAGATTTTTTTGACTTTCAGGCAGTTTTTTTGCCCGTATCTTTCCGTCGGGACTGCGTCGGCCCATAAATACTATGTCACGCATAGGTCCTACGTCAGACATACTATTTGCACCTCGACAAGATCCCATAGGAATACGGGCCGATCTCCACATGGTCTTTGTGCGTCTTGCCCGAGATGTTCTCCACGAATTTGCCGCCGAGACGCAGCGCGTATTTTTCGGGAGAGTTGTTGCAGTAGATATAGACGGCGTTATCGCCCTTTCTGCGCTCGTAGACGAGGCAGGAGCGGTCCGCGTAGATCTCGCGGTAGTCGCCGTCCTTGAAGATCTCGGGAAATTTTTCCATGCGGATCTCGCCGAGCTTTTGATAGAATGCGCGCAGCTTCTCGTCGATATTGTCCCACGGGAAGCACCTGCGGCAGAACGGGTCGCTGTAACCTTCCATTCCCGCCTCGTCGCCGTAGTAAATGCTCGGGACGCCCGGGAGCGTAAATTGCAGAACGGCCGCCATTTTGAGCTTCTTCTTCGCCTTCTTTTTATCTTCTTCGGAGAGGAAGGTCGTCGCCATCTCTTCCTTATTCGAGCAATAGTGATTGCCGAGAACGGTAAGGATGCGCGGCGTGTCGTGCGTTCCCAAGAGATTCATGAGGGAATCGAGCGTCTCCTTCGGGTAATTATCGATGAGCATCGCGATCGTCTCGCGGAGCTGGTCGGAATTTCCCGAAAGAACGTAGCCGATGATGCCGTCCTTCAAGGGATAGTTCATCACGCTGTCGAGCTCATATCCCTGCAAATATTCCCGCCGCGAGCCGTATGCGATCTTGTTGGAGGCGTCCTCCCAGACTTCGCCGATGATGACTGCTTCGGGGTCTTTCTCCTTGACGGAGTTTCGGATCAGGCGGAGGAAAAAGTCGGGTAGCTCATCGGCGACGTCGAGGCGGTATCCGCCGATCCCGCGCGAGAGCCAAGTTTTGAGAACGCCGCCCTCTCCGCAAATGAAATTTTGATAGGAGGCCGACGCCTCGTTGACGGCGGGAAGGGTCTCCATGCCCCACCAGCTATCGTACGAATCGGGGAAACGGTGGAAGTGATACCAGCCCGCATACGGGGAATCGGGGCTTTGGTAGGCGCCGACGCTATCGTATCTGCCGTATTTGTTGAAGTAGCGGCTGTCGTCGCCCGTATGGTTGAACACCCCGTCCAAAATGATGCGGATCCCCCTCTTTTCCGCCTCGCAAACGAGGTCGCGGAAGTTTTCGGCCGTTCCGAGGAGCGGGTCGATCTCCATATAGTCCCCCGTATCGTAGCGGTGGTTGGAATAGGCGCGGAAGATGGGGTTGAAGTAGATGACGCTCACATGCAGCTTTTGGAGATGGTCGAGTTTTTCGATGACGCCGCGAAGGTTCCCCCCGAAGAAATCGTTGTTCAGGATCTTTCCGTATTGGTTGGGGCGGAAGGACGGGCAACCTCCCCAATCGTCCCGTAAAACTTTGTAGGGCGCAACGGGCAGCTCCCCCGCCTTGTTGAACCGGTCGGGAAAGATCTGGTACATGAGCCCGCCCTTGAACCAATCGGGCGTGCGGTAATTTTCGTCGCAGACGGTCACCTGCCAGCTGATGGGATGGTTGGTGACGGCGGCGCGGCGAAACTTCGCACAGCCCAAAAAGACAAAGTCGGGGAAGGTAAAGTAGTAGAAATAGAGCCCGACGGCGTTGAATTTCAGGGTGATGGAAAAGCCGTCGTCCGTCTTTTCCATGGGCAGGATGGTCTCCTTTCTGCCGTCCTGATAGAGTACGAGATAACATACCTCGGCGGAGAAGGATGCTTCTCCGCCGGAGTTGTCGCGGTAGATATGAAAGGTCACCTCGCTGCCGCGGGAGACGGCTCCCGTGGTGGACTTACAGCGTCGGTCGGTCGGGTCGTAATAGAAAGTCATATGTAAGTCTCGGTCGTAGGATTATTTGCTTGCAATGGGATGAAGGTCCCAGATCTTCGTGGCGTAGTCGCGGATGCTCCTGTCGGCAGCAAAGTAGCCCGCCGCGGCGATGTTGAAAAGAGATTTCCTGTTCCATGCGGCCTTATCCGTGCGGTAGAGCTCGGACATCGCGCTCTGCGTCTGCACATAGGATTCGAAGTCGGCAAGGCACATATAGGGATCGGCAATGGGCGAATTGCGGAGAAGATAGTTTGCGATATCCGCAAAGGATGCGCCGTTGAAGCCGATGATGAGCGATTCGACGATCCGCCGCAACCCCTCGTTGTGGTTATAGTATGCGCTCGAATCGTAGCGGTGCGCCCAGATCTCCTTCACTTCGTCCGCTTTGAGGCCGAAGATGAAGATATTGTCGCTGCCGACGCGCTCCGCCATTTCGACGTTCGCCCCATCGAGCGTCCCGATCGTGAGCGCGCCGTTTATCATGAATTTCATATTGCCCGTGCCGCTCGCCTCCTTCCCCGCGAGCGAGATCTGCTCGGAGATCTCGGAGGCCGGCATGAGGTATTCCGACATGGTGACGTTGTAGTTCTCCATGTAGACGACGTTGAGCTTCTCGTTGATCTTGGGATGTTTCTTGATATCCTCCGCCAAAAAGCATATGAGCTTCATGATCTGTTTTGCCATCTCGTAGCCCGCGGCGGCCTTTGCGCCGAAGATATACGTTTTGGGCAGAACGTCGAGGTCGGGATCGTCCTTCAAGGCATTGTATTCGCCGATGATATGCAGGACGTTCAAAAGCTGGCGCTTGTATTCGTGCATGCGCTTGGCCTGTACGTCGAACACGGTCGCGGGATCGATGAGGACGCCCTGCGTGCGCCGTGCGAATTCCGCAAACTGCACCTTCTTTTGCATCTTGATCTCGTCGAGGCGCGCAAGCACCGTCTTATCGTCGGCAAACTTTGCAAATCCGGCGAGTTTTTCGGCATCCTTCGCGTAGCCGGGACCGATGGTATCGTCGAGGAGCGCGCACAGTTCGGGATTGGCTTGGTTGAGCCAGCGTCTGTGCGCGATGCCGTTGGTGACGTTGGTGAATTTTTCGGGCGTATATTCGTAGAAATCGCGGAAGATGCTCTCCTTGATGATGCGGCTGTGCAGCTCGGAGACGCCGTTCACATGGTGGGAGCCCATCACGCAGAGATTGGCCATATGCACGAGGTTGTGCGAAAGGATCGCCATGCGGGAGATGCGGTCCCAATCGCCGGGATAGGCGTTCCAAAGCTCTTCGCAGAAGCGGCGGTTGATCTCCTTCAAAATGCTATGGATGCGCGGGAGCCTGCGCGCGACGAGGTCCTCCGCCCATGTTTCGAGCGCTTCGGCAAGCACGGTATGGTTGGTATAGGCGCACGTCGCGGTCGTGATGTTCCATGCCTCCTCCCACGTGAAGCCGTTCTCGTCAACGAGGATGCGCATGAGTTCGGGAATGGCGAGCGCGGGATGGGTATCGTTGATATGGATGGCTGCCATCTTGGGCAGGAGCTTCAACGAGCCGTAGCGGCGCTTATGGTCGGAGACGATACATTGCAGCGACGCCGAAACGAGGAAATATTGCTGTTTGAGGCGGAGAGACTTCCCCTCGTAGTGGTTATCCGAAGGATAGAGAACTTTGGAGATGAGCTGGGCGTCGGCGTCCTCCTGCATGGCGGCGGTATAGTCCCCCTGCGAAAAACGCTGCATATCGAATTGATGGACGGCGCGGGAACGCCACAGGCGCAGGACGCTGACCGCCTCGCTGTCGGCGCCCGAGACCATCATATCGTAGGCGAGCGCCTCCACTTCCTTTGCGTCGTGGTAGTTGATCTCCATGCCGTGATCGGTCCAACGCTCTTCGAGGATGCCGTCGAATTTGACGATAAATTGTTTATCCGTGCGCTGCATGAGCCACGCCTCGCCCCCGGGAAGCCATACGTCGGGCAATTCGATCTGCCAACCGTCGACGATCTTCTGTTTGAAGAGGCCGTATTGATAGCAGATGGAAAATCCCATCGCGGGGTAGTTCTGCGTGGCGAGACCGTCCAAAAAACAGGCGGCAAGGCGGCCGAGTCCCCCATTCCCGAGGCCCGCGTCGGGCTCTTCTTCGTAGAGTTCTTCGAGCGTGAGGTCATACTGTTTGAGCGCCTTGGAGAGCGCCCCCTCGATGCCGAGGTTATACACGCTGTTTTTCAGCGAGCGCCCCATCAGAAACTCCATGCAGAGGTAATAGACGCGCTTCGCCTTCGTCCCCTTCACTTTCAAGTGGAAGCGTTGACGCTTTTCGAGCATGATGTCCCTTACGCTCATGACGACGGCCTTGTAGACCTGTTCGCGCGTCGCCTCCTGCGGGGTCACGCCGAAATAGCGTGAAAGTTTGCCCTCGATGAGTTTTTCCGCATCCCGTTCGGTAAGTTGATCCATATCTTTATCCTTTTATTGAGATCTTATTTGAGAAGTCCGAGGTAGAGCCCTTCGTAATATTTGGAAGAGGTCGACCATGTGAAGTCGGTCTCCATCGCCTTCTTTGTAAGTTTTGCCCATTCCGCCTTGTCGCGGTAGACGGCGAGCGCCTCACATATGACATACAGGAGGTCGTTCGCGTTGTAGTCGCGGAAGGTGAAGCCGTTCCCCCCCGCGCCGTAGGGCGTGATGCTGTCTTTGAGCCCGCCCGTCTCCCGAACGAGCGCGACGGCGCCGTAGCGCGAGGCGATCATCTGCGCAAGCCCGCAAGGCTCGCTTCTCGACGGCATCAGGAAGAGGTCCGCGCCCGAATAGATCTTCCGCGCAAGGTCGGAATTGAAGGAGATGACGGCGACGACCTTGCCTTGATAGCGGCGCGCGAGGTCGGAAAAATAGTTCTCGTAGGTCGATTCCCCCGTCCCGAGGACGACGAACTGCATATCTTCGCGGAGGGCCTGCTCGATGATATCCTTCACGAGGTCGAGCCCCTTCCCCGCGACGAGGCGGGAGACCATTGCAACGATGGGCGTATCGGGCTTTTGCGGGAGCCCGAACATCTTTTGAAGCTCCGCCTTGCAGACGGCCTTGTTCTCTATATGCCGTGCATCGTAATTGGCAAAGAGTGAGGGATCGGCCGCGGGATCGTAAAATTCGGGGTCGATGCCGTTCAGAATGCCCGTGAGCTTAAATTCGTTGCGACGGATGATGGGATCGAGCCCATACGAAAAGTAGGGCTGTTTGATCTCCTCCGCATAGGAGGGCGAGACGGTCGTCACGGCCTCGGAGCACTCGATCGCCCCCTTCATGAGGTTGATACAATTATCGTATTCCACGAGGTTCTTATTGCGATACGAAAGCCCGAAGAGATCTTCGAGGATATCGAGAGAATATTTCCCCTGATATTCGATGTTGTGGATGGTGAACACCGCGCGGATATGCTGAAATTCGGGGCGGAGGCAGTAGACGGTTTTCAGATAGATGGCCGCGAGCGCCGCCTGCCAATCGTGGCAGTGCAGGATATCGGGATAGAAGCCGATGAAGCCGAGGATCTCCATGACCGCACGCGAGAAGAAGGCAAACCGTTCGCCGTCGTCGTAGTAGCCGTAACAACCGGGCCGCTTGAAGTAATATTCGTTGTCTACGAAGTAATAGGTCACGCCCTCCGCCTTATATTCGAAGATTCCGCAATATTGGTTGCGCCACGAGAGCGGCACATAGAGGTTGCCGATATAGCGGAGATCCTTGCGGTGCTCTTTACGGATATCCTGATAGAGCGGCAAGATGACGCGCACGTCAAAGACGTCGCTCTTTGCGAGCGCCTTGGAGAGCGAGCCGATGACCTCGGCAAGGCCTCCCGTTGCGATGAAGGGCGCGGCCTCCGAGGCGACGAAGAGTACCTTCTTTTTCGCTTCTACCAAGACCTCCGCGGGCGGCGCGGCGACATAGCTTTGCGGCTTTCCCTTAACGATCTCGATATCCGATAGATTGGCGTTGTCCATACGATCCCCCATGGTTTTGTTAAAGCATTCTGCCCTTCGGGACGAAGTAAGGCTGTTCCTCACACCCCGCGAGCTTGCGGCCGTCGCGGATGACGGCATTCTTATCCGTGATGACGCATTCGAGCGAGACGCTCCCTCCGATCACGGTATCCTGCATGATGATGCTGTCTTTGACGAGGCTCCCCTTCCCCACCTTCACGCCGCGGAAGAGGATACTGTTTTCCACCCTTCCCTCGATGACGCAGCCGTCCGAGATGAGGGAGTTCGAGACGGTCGCCCCCGCCAGATACCTTGTCGGCGCCGAATCGCGCACCTTCGTATAGATATCGCGGGCGCCGAACAGCTCGTCGCGCACTGTCTTATCGAGGAGCTCCATATTGCGTGCATAGTAATCTTTCAGAGTATCCACCGCGGCGAAGTACCCTTTATGCGGGTATCCGAAGATGCGCAAGGTATCCACATTCTTGGTGAGAATATCCCTTCCGAAGCTCGAATAGCCCCGCGTCACGGCGTCGTGGATGGTGTTGATCAAGAACTCCCTGCTCATCACCATGACGTTGATGTAGAGGTTCATCTTGCCGCGAAGGCGCGGATTGATCTCGATCTCCCGCACGCGCCCCTCTTCGTCGGGGGCAAGGGTCATATAGTACGAGGAGCTTGCATGCGATTCCTCGTGATAGACCATCGTGATATCGGCTTGTTTTTCCTCGTGATAGCGGACGACGTCGGCGATGTCCATATGGGCAATGCCGTCGCAGTCGGAGATGACGACGTATTCCTCCGTCCTGTGCGTCAAAAATCCCGTGATGCCCATGAGGGCTTCGAGGCGGGTGGTATAGGGAGCCTCCGTCTCGTCGGAATAGGGCGGAAGTAAGATGATGCCCCCGTCCTTGCGCGCGAGGTCCCACTCCTTGCCGCTGCCGAGGTGGTCGATGAGCGATTGATAGTTGTTCTTGACGACGATGCCCACCGTCGTGACGCCCGAATTGACCATATTCGAGAGCACGAAATCGATGAGGCGGTACCTTCCCCCGAAGGGAACGGAAGCCATCGTGCGATGCCGCGAGATTTCGGGCAGATTATCGTCGTTGATGTGTGAAATGATAACGCCGACCGTGGAAAACGCCATAGCTCATTCCCCCGAAAAATCTTTATCGAGAATTTTTCCGCCCGCGACGAATGCGTCGTCGGCGATCTTGACTCCCCTGCCGAGGACGGCAATGGAGACCTTTTCGGCAGCCTCGCCCACCGTCGCCCCCTCGCCCACCACGACATCCTCGTCGAGGATGGCATAGCGAACTTGGGCGCCCTTTTTGATGACCGTCCCCGCCATGACGACGCTATCTTCCACGACGGCGCCCTCTTCGACGGTGACGCCCGCCGCGAGCAGGGAGTTTTTCACCGTCCCCTCGATCTCGCAGCCGAGGGCGACCATGGCGTTATCGAGCACGGCCCCCTTTCCGATATATTCGGGCGGTGCGAGCGGGTTGCGCGAGTGGATCTTCCATTCGGGATCGCTCACGTCGAAGGCGGGCTCCTTTCCGAGGAGGTCCATGTTGGATTCCCATAGCGAGGAAATGGTCCCCACGTCCTTCCAATACCCCTCGAAGCGGTAGGAGAACATCTTCTCCCCCGCCGCGAGCATGGCGGGAAGGACGTCCTTGCCGAAATCTTTGGATGAAGCGGGATCCTCGTCGTCCGCTTCGAGATATTTGAAGAGTTTTTCCGCCGTGAAGATATACACGCCCATCGAGGCCAAGTTGCTCTTCGGCGTCTTGGGCTTTTCCTCAAACTCGTAGATCGAGCCGTCGGGGTTGGTGTTGAGGATGCCGAAGCGGGAAGCCTCCTTCACGGGGACCTCGATGGCGGCGATGGTGCAGTCCGCTCCCGTCTCCTTGTGGGCGCGGAGCATCTTCGCATAGTCCATTTTATAAATATGATCGCCCGAGAGAATGAGGATATAGTCGGGGTCGTACCGCTTCATGAAACCGAGATTCTGATAGATGGCGTTCGCCGTCCCCTCGAACCACGAAGAGCGCTTCTTCCCCTGGTAGGGCGATAGAATGTGGACGCCCCCGAAGGCGCGGTCGAGATCCCACGGCTGGCCGTTCCCGATATATTCGTTGAGTTCGAGCGGCTGGTACTGCGTGAGCACCCCCACCGTGTCGATCCCCGAATTGATGCAGTTGGAAAGCGCGAAGTCGATGATGCGGTACTTCGCCCCGAACGCCACGGCGGGTTTTGCGATGCTGTTGGTGAGCGCATACAGCCTGCTCCCCTGTCCGCCCGCAAGGAGCATGGCGACACATTCCTTCTTTCTCAACATAAGTTCACCTGTCCAAAGAGGGTCACGCTCTCTTTGCCTTCGTTTTTATAGGCTCTTCCTCCTTGGGCGCATCGGGCACGCGGACGAGGTAGAGCGTCGTAAACTTCGGCACGAGCATTTCGATAGAATAGGGCTTGCCGTGCGAAGGTTGCTTCTTGGCGGTGAGCGTCTTATGTTTGACCTTGCCCTCTCCCCCGTATTTTACATCGTCCGTGCAGAATACGATCTTATATTTGCCGTTTTTCTCGACGCCGAGACGGTAGTCCCAATAGTCTCCGCCCGAAAAACTCGTGACGGCGATGACTTCGCCCCCCTCTCTGTCGCGGCGGATGAAGGCGACGATGTTGCTGTCCGCATCGTCGGGAGAGATCCATTCGAAACCGTCCCAGCTGTCCTCCACGGCGTAGAGCGCGGGGTGCGTCTTGTAAAATTCGTTGAGCTCCCTCACGCAGACGGCGAGCTTTCCGTGCTTTTCGAATTGATCGCGAAGATAAAATTCGAGGCCGGTATTGTAGTTCCATTCGTCGAACTGCCCGAATTCATACCCCATGAAGTTGAGCTTTTTCCCGGGGTGCGCCATCTGGTAGCCGAGGAAGGAACGCACGCCCGCAAACTTTTCTTCGTAGCTCCCCGGCATTTTATTGATGAGCGAACCCTTCCCATAGACGACCTCGTCGTGCGAGATGGGCAGGACGAAATTCTCGGAGAAGGCGTACATCATCGAGAACGTCAGCTTGTTGTGATGATATCTCCTGTAAAGCGGGTCCTCGTGGAGGTAGGAGAGCACATCGTTCATCCAGCCCATGTTCCACTTGAAGTTGAAGCCGAGGCCGCCCATGGAAGCGGGCTTCGTCACCCCGCCCCACGCGGTGGATTCCTCCGCGATCATGAGGGCGTACGGGAAGCGTTTGAACACCGTCTCGTTGAGCCTGCGCAGGAAGTTGATCGCTTCGAGATTCTTGTTCTCGCCATAGATGTTGGGGACCCATTCACCGGGGCCCTTGTCGTAATCGAGATAGAGCATGGAGGCGACGGCGTCCACGCGGAGGCCGTCCACGTGGAATTTATCGAAGAAGAGGCATGCGCTCGAAATGAGGAAGGAGACGACCTCGTTCCTGCCGTAGTCGAAGCGGCGGGTGCCCCAGCTCTTGTGCTCCATGCGGTCCCACTGCCCGCTTTCGTAGAGCGTCTGGCCGTCAAATTCGAAGAGCCCGTGCGCGTCCTTGGGGAAGTGCGCGGGCACCCAATCGAGGATGACGCCGATCCCCGCCTTGTGGAAGCAGTCGACGAGATACATAAAGTCGTGCGGGGTGCCGAGGCGGGAAGTCACGGTAAAGTATCCCGTCACCTGATAGCCCCACGAGCCGTCGAAGGGATATTCGGTGATGGGCATGAACTCGACGTGCGTGTAGCCCATCTCCTTGACGTAGCCGACGAGCACGTCGGCAAGTTCCCTGTAAGTATAATAGCCGCCCCCGTCGTGCTTCTTCCACGAGAGCAGGTTGACTTCATAGATATTGATCGGCGAGGTAAAGACGTTCTTTTGAGCGAGTTCTTCGAAGTAAGCCTTGTCCGTCCATTGGAACCCGTCGAGATCGAAGAGTTTGGACCCCGTCCACGGCGGCGTCTCGGAATGGAAGGCGACGGGATCGGCTTTGAGAAGCTGCCGCCCGTCCGCCGTCGTCACGCAATACTTGTAGATATCGTAATTGCCGAGACCGGGGATAAAGAGTTCGAAGGTCTCGCCGTCGATCATGCGCTCCATGAAATGGCTGTTGCGATCCCAGCCGTTGAAGTCGCCGACGACGGAGACGCTCTGCGCATGCGGCGCCCATACGCGGAACATGTAGCCCTCCGCGCCGTTGCGCGTCTCTCTGTGCGCGCCCAAAGTCTCGTAGATCCGGTCGTTGTTTCCCTGATGATAGAGATGAAGCGGGAAGTCGGTGTACCTCTCGTTTTTTGCCATAAATGCTCCTTCGCCGAATATGGTTTGAATTTGGTATATCCCCCATATAAGCTAATATACCGAATCATATTATACTATATTTATGTGCGGGTTTCAATAGCGGAGAGGAAATTTCTCCTGCGATTCCCAAAGTTTTTTATAAAATTACGCCGAATATAAACATGGTCCCGAGGCGTTTGCCCCGGGATCAATCGAGAATGCTCTTTGCGATGCCGTAGATATCCCCCGCGCCGAGCACGAGGATGAGATCGCCCGGCGCGAGATTTTCCGCCAGCCGTTTTTTGAGTTGCATCGGGCTCTGCACATAGCGCGCGTCGGGGATCTTGCCCGCAAGGACCGCGGCGCTCCCCTCGAAGAGGTATTCTTCCCGCGCCGAAAAGGTGGAATAGATGATGGGCTTTTCGCTCTTTTTGAGCACGGAGACGAACTCCTGCATGAAATCGCGGGTGCGCGTGTAGGTGTGCGGCTGAAAGACTACGCGCAGCGTTCCCGTGCAGAGGCGCCCTGCGGTGGAGATGGTCGCCGCAAGTTCGCGCGGATGGTGCGCATAGTCGCAGACGACGGGCACGCCGCAAAGCGCGCCGATGTGTTCGAACCTGCGGCGCACCCCGCGGAAGGCTTCGAGCCCCGCCTTGATCTCCGTCCCGCTCGCCCCCGAAAGTCTTGCCGCCGCATACGCCGCGAGGGCGTTATAGATGTGCACCCTTCCCACAATGGGAAGTTTGATGCGTACGACGGGGTTGCCCTCTTCGGTGACGGTGAACGCATATCTCTCGTGCGCCGCGCGGATGCCCTCCGCCCTGATCTCCCCCGCATTCAGGCCAAAGGAGAGGGTGTGCGGAATTGCGCGCGCATGTGCGTCGTCGGCATTGACGATGACGTGCGCGGCCCGTTCGGCAAAACTTCGGTAGGCGCCGAAAAGCTCCTCGTCCGAACGGTAACAGTCGGTATGGTCGCGGTCACAGTTCAAAATGACCGCGATATCGCTTTTGAGCGCCAGAAAGCTGCGTTGAAATTCGCACGCCTCGGTGACGAAGTACTCCTTCCCCGAGGAAAAATAATTGCCGAAGGCGAGATCTTCCCCGCCGATATGGCAGGTAAAGGGTTTCTTGGCCGCAAGGAGAACGTGCGAAAGCATGCACGAGGCCGTCGTCTTTCCGTGGCAACCCGCAACGGAGAGGACGTGCGGATATCCCTCCGCGATCTTGCCCAAAAGCTCCGCGCGCGGCATCAGACGTTTCCCTGCCCTCTTTGCCGCCGCAAGTTGCGGGTGCCCTTCGCCGATGGCGCCCGTATAGACGACGCACTCCTCCGTGATCTGCTCGCTTTCTCCGATATGGACGGGGATCCCCCGCCCGCGGAGCATGCGCGTATAGTCTCCCTCTGCCGCATCGCTCCCGCGGCACAGCGCTCCGCGGTCCTGCATGATACATGCAAGGGCGCTCATACTGACCCCGCCGATGCCGATGAAATAGAAGCTCTTCGGGAGAGCGGCATCTTCAAAGCACATACTTCATCTTATGACGGGGTCGCCTCAAATGTGAGAAAATCATATTTTTTTTGTAAAATTGTAAGTTTTTTTAATAAATCTATTGAAATTTTCAATGAAGTATGATAATATACTGAATATAGAACAGAGGAGGAAAAATATGGAAATAGGTGACGTTCGCATTCGCCTCGTGCAGAATACGGAAGGCATTCTCCGAGCAGTCGCCTCCATCACGATCGACGGTTGCTTTGTCGTTCACGACATCAAGATCTTCGAACGCGACGGAGAAACGTTTATCGCTATGCCCAGCCGTAAGACGCCCGACGGAGAATACAAAGACATCGCGCACCCCATCAATTCCGAGACCCGTGAACTTATCCGCGATGCGATCTTAACGCAATATGCCGCATTAAAGGCGGCCGACTGAACGGATTTAGCCCTATCAAAGTAAAAGCGCACCGCTTTGAGCGATGCGCTTTTTTCTGTTCTCGTTGATTTTTACGAAACAACTACAACGTTGACGGCGCGGAGTTTCCCGCTGTCCTTGGGATCGGGTTCCGCTTCGAAGGTGACTTTCTGCCCTTCCTTCAACGTACGGAACACACCCGGCTCCGCCTGGATGGCAGAGAAGTGGACGAAGATATCGTCCCCGCCTTCATCGTTGGAGATAAAGCCGTAGCCTTTGCCGTCATTGAACCATTTTACAGTTCCGTTCACAATACTACCTCCTATCATGTGCGCCTGTATATCTGCGCACCGTTATACATTTTAGCAGTAACGGGCGCACTTGTCAATACTCCGCCCGAAAATTTTTAATTCTTTTTCAAATATTCCCGCATGAACGCCGTGCTTGCCGCGGTGAAATCGGCCAGTTCTTCGGGTTTGAGCGGGCGGTAATTCATGAGCGCGAGGAGATAAATATAGTTGATGGCAGCCTTTTTTTGCTCCTCCCCCGCATCCTTTATCATGCGTACGGCCTCACAGCTGGAGTTGACGACGAGGGTGATCTCCTGCTCCGCGGCGTCGATGCCGTAGAAGTTGTTCATCTCCGACATCCTCCGCATAAATTCGGAGACGTTGACGACGGCGGGCACCGCAGCGTTTTTGAGTTTTTCCGTCTTGACGGTGATCTTTTTCTCTTTGAGAGCCTCTTGGAAGAGATCGAGGATGGCCTTGTCCTCTTCCCCCTCTTCTTTCAGAGCCCCCGCGATGTCGGCGTCGATGCGGAGGAATCTTACGCGGGTGGGCGCTTTATATTCCAAATAGCTGATGAAGTGCGGGTCGATGTAGGTATCGCAGCGGATGGCGTCAAGCCCCGCTTCCTTGAACATTGCGATATATTGCGCCTGCTTGTTCTCGTCCGAGACGTAATAGACGGCCTGCGGTTCCTTGCCGTTTTTCGCGTCCTCGGCGGAAACTTCCTCCCCGAAGAAGCTCTCGATCGGGCGGTATTCCCCCGCGAGATTTTTGTAGATGATGATATCCTTGACTTTTTTATAGAACTCTTCGTCCTTGATACAGCCGAATTTGACGAAGGTCGCAAGATCTTGCCAGCACGCCTCGTATTTTGCGCGGTCGTTCCGGAAGAGGTCGCAGAGCGCATCGGCCACCTTTTTCGTGATATATTTCGCGATCTTCTGCACCTGCCTGTCATTTTGCAGGAAGGAACGGGAGACGTTGAGCGGGATATCGGGGCAGTCGATGACGCCGTTCAGAAGCATCAAAAATTCGGGAATGACTTCCTTGATATTGTCCGCGATATAGACCTGGTTGCAGTAGAGCTTGACCTTGCCGCGTTCGAGCTCCACCTTCTTTCTGACCTTCGGGAAGTAGAGGATGCCCTTGACGCGGAAGGGATATTCCATATTGAGGTGGATCCAGAAGAGCGGTTCCTCGTAGTCGCGGAAGGTCTCGCGGTAGAAGGTCTTGTATTCTTCTTCGGTGCATTCCTTGGGCTGTTTCGCATAGAGCGGAAGGGGCGTATTGACGGGCTTATCCTCCTCCCCCTTGGGATCGAGATAGATCTCGTAAGGCATAAAGGAGCAATATTTATCGAGGAGTTCGCGGATCCTGCCCGATTTCAAAAACTCCTTCTCTTCTTCCGCGATGTGCATCACGATTTTGGTGCCGCGCGTCTCCTTGTCGCACGCGTCGATGGTGTAGGTGCTCTCGCCGTCCGATTCCCAGTGCACGCCCTGCGCTCCGTCCTTATACGACTTGGTGAAGATCTCGATGTTGTCCGAGACCATATAGGCGGAGTAAAAGCCGAGCCCGAAGTGCCCGATGATGCCTTCCCCGCCCGCTTTCTCGTATTTTTCGAGAAAATCGGCGGCGCCCGAGAAGGCGATCTGAGTGATGTATGTCTCGACTTCCTCTTCCGTCATGCCGATGCCGTTATCCTCGACGGTGAGCGTCCCCGCCTTTTCGTCGGTCGTGACGGTGATCTTGTAGGCGCCCTCTTCCTGCGCCTCGCCGAGCGAGACGAGCTTTTTGAGCTTGGTGATGGCGTCCGATGCGTTCGCGACGATCTCGCGGAGAAAGATATCCTTCTCGGAGTAGAGCCACTTCTTGATGATGGGCATCATGTTTTCGCTGGAAATTTTGATATTGCCTTGTCTTGCCATAAAAATGCTTCCTTTTGGGTATGATTTTTCCTCGTTTTATATAAACAAAAAAATCCGCCTTCAAGCGGATTCTTTGAATTTCGGAAAATTATTTCTTGTCGTTGAGGTTGCAGAGCTCGGAGATGGATGCGCCGAAGGACGTGCCCTCTTTCCATTCCCTGTACTCTTCCTCGTCGTCGTTGGCGGGAACATTGCGGCGGCCGCCCTTCTTTACCTTCACGGGACGGTTTTCCTCGTGTTCGGGCCGAGGTTCGTATTCGGGACGGGGTTGGAGCGCCTTGATGGAGAGCGTGATCTTGTGTTCGGCGGGGCTGAACGCAAGGATCTGCGCATCGACCTCTTCGCCGATCGTGAGGACGCTCGTGGGATTTTCCAGCCACTCGTGGGAGATCTGGGAGACGTGCACGAGGCCGTCGATGCCCTTTTCGATCTCGACGAAGGCGCCGAAGGGAACGATGCGGACGACTTTGCCGTGAACGACATCGCCGACGGCATACTTCTCTGCGGCGAGATCCCAAGGCTGAGGTTGAAGCTGCTTGTAGCCGATGGAGACCTTCTTATTTTCGGGGTCGATTTTGAGGACCTTAAATTCGTAGTGTTTGCCGATCTCGAGCACGTCGGTGACGGCCTTGACGCCCGTCCAGCTCAAATCGGAGATGTGCGCGAGGCAATCGAACCCGTTGACGGAGACGAATGCGCCGAAGGAGGTCACGCGTTCCACCCTGCCGTCGACGACGTCGCCGACCTGGATGGTCGAGAAGAAGTTCTCTTCTTTCGCGGCCTTTGCCGCTTCGCGCTCTGCGCGCTCCGCTTCGAGGATGACGCGCTGGGAGGCGATGATCTCCTTCCTGCGTTCGCTGCGGATCTCGATGAGCTTCAAGCGAAGGGTCTTGCCCTTGTATTTTTCGAGGTCGGCCACATAACCCATACGGATCTCGCGGCGGGGCACGAACACGAGGTAGGTGCCGAGCTCGGCCGTAAGGCCGCCCTTGTTGATGTCGGTACAGACGACGGAGAACTCTTTCCCGGCCTTGATATCTTCAAGGAGAGCTTCCTCTTCCTTGATCTTTCTCACGAGCTTTTGGGAGAGCTGCGTGGGACGGACGGCGGTGACCATGACTTCGATCTCTTCGCCCGCCTTTGCCTTCTCCTCATATACCTTGCGGTCGTACTCCTCGCAGTCGAGTTCAGCCTTGGGGATGCTGTTCTCGAGTTTGCCCGAGCCGGAGACGAAGATGCCTTCGTCGGTTGCGGAAACGATGCGGACCTTGATGATCTGGCCCTTCTTGTAGCGTTCTTCGCGGTCGATCTCGGCAAGGACTTTATCCATCGCGGAATTGGATACCGCGGGCTCTTCCGCCTTGACTTCTTCGGCTGCCGGAGCAAGTTCCGGCTCCTTCACTTCTTCAGCCGCAGGAGCGGTGATTTCCGCTGCCTCTTCTGCCTTGACTTCTTCCGCGATCACGGTTTCGGTCTCCTGTACTTCCGCCTTGTTTTCTGCCATCTTGAAAAGAACCTCCCGGGTGACCCAATCGGGAGTGCTCGCTCCCGCAATGACGCCGACCCTATCAAAAAATTTGACTTTTTCATATTCGAACGCATCTGCGTCATGGATGAAAAATACAGGTTTCCCATGAGCCGATACGAGTTCGCCGAGACGTTTTGTGTTGCTGCTCTTGCGCCCGCCGATGACGATCACGGCATCGCACGTGCGCGCAAGATAGGCCGCTTCACTTTGCCTACAAGCAGTAGTATAACAAATTGTCGGAAAAATCACAAGTGTTTTAAGGCTAACTTTTTGAAGATTTTCGCGGATTTTGAAAAATAATTTCTCCGAAAAGGTGGTTTGAGCCACCAAAGCGACCTCTTTTCCGCTCAAATCGGCGAGATCTTCTTCCGCGGAGGCGACGACGCGCGTCTCGCCCTCGGCCCAGCCGAGGAGCCCCTGCACTTCGGGGTGGTCGCGATCCCCCGCAATGACGATGCACTTCTTCGCGCGGCTCTCTTCCCGCACGATCGCCTGCGTCCGCGCGACGAACGAGCAGGTGCAGTCGACGACCTCGATCCCCCTCGCCCTGCATTCCTCAAAGACGGATGCGGGCGCGCCGTGGGAACGGATGAGGAGGCGAGCGCCCTGCGGGACTTCCCCCACGCTTTGCACCGTCTTGATGCCGCGGGCGGCGACCTTTTCGACGACGGCCTCGTTATGGATGAGCTCGCCGAGGACATAGGTATTTTCGGGCGGGACCCGGAGCGCCGTCTCTACTGCGCGCTTCACTCCGCTGCAAAATCCGCTGTGTTTGGAGACGATGACCTTCACTTCTTATCCTTTTTTCCCTTTTTGCGCGATGCGCGGAATTGGTCGCGGATGGCATACATGCGGTCGCGCAGACCTTCATCCAACTTTTCGTATTCTTCGGGCGAGACCTTGCGGTCGTAACAATCGGGAAATTCGACGGGATCGCCGAACACGACGTGCGTCACGCGCAGAAAGCGCGGACGGTCGATGATGACGAAGGGTATGATGGGAGATTTCGTCTTGACCGAGAGCATGGCGGCGCCCCCCTGGAAGGGCAAAAATTCATCGCCGCCCGTGCGGTTGCGCGTCCCCTCGGGGAACATGCAGATCTTATCCCCCGCTTTGAGCACGCGCACGGCCTCCATGAGGGCCCTGACGTCGGAACCGTCCCTCGCGACGCCGATCGCGCCGATGCGCTCCCCCCACTTCCAGAGGATGGGCGCCTCCAAAATGGACTTTTTGCAGATATAATGGATGCCCTCCCAAGTGGTGCGGATGGGATAGAACACGTCGAACATGTGATAGTGGTTGCCGACGAAGATGCACGCGCCTTCCCCCGTTTTCTTGTTCCCGTGGATGCGGTACGGGAAGAAGATCATGTGGAAGAACCCGAGAAAAGCATGCAAAAAACTCATGAACGGGCTCACGTGCCGCCCGTTCTTTTTAACTTTGAAGGTGCGGGGCTTGCGGTTGGCGTCGAGGCGTTTTTGCTTGATCTTTGCCTTCCGCGCGGCTTTTTTCTCCGCACGCGTAAGTTTTTTGGGCTCTCCGAAAGCAGCTTGATCGGCCATCAGATCTTCTCCTGCATCTTACTTTTGAGGAAGCGGACGACCTCTTCGATCGTCATATCCGAGGTGTCGACGAGCGTCGCATCTTCCGCGAGTTTGAGGGGCGCGATCTTTCTGCTCATATCCTGCTCGTCGCGTGCGACGATCTCCTTTTTGAGCGCTTCGAAGTCCACTTCGATGCCCTTTTGCAGAAGTTCGTCATAGCGCCGTCTTGCGCGCACTTCGGGGGTCGCCGTGAGGTAGAATTTGAAGTCGGCGTCGGGAAGGACGAAGGTACCGATATCCCGCCCGTCGAGCACACAACTCATCTTATGCGCGATCTCGCGCTGTTTTTCGGCCAAGTGCATGCGCACGCTCGGGTGCTTGGAGACGGCGGAGGCCGCCATGGAGACGTGCGGGAGCCTGATCTTTTCCGAGACGTCCTCCCCGTCGAGGAGGGTTCTCTGTGCCCCGTTTTTGAATTCTACGTCGATGGAAGCGTCGCGCATGAGATCGACGACGGCCGCCTCATCCTCGACGTCTGCGCCCGCTTCGAGCACTTTGAGCGCGCAGGCGCGGTACATTGCCCCTGTATCGAGGTGCAAGATATTATAGTCCTTCGCGAGAAGTTTTGCGACGGTAGATTTGCCGCTTCCCGCGGGGCCGTCGATGGCGACATTGAAGATCGCGGTAAGGTCCTTGCGGAGGATCTTCGCGCCGCGGAGATAGATATGGCGGGGCGTAATGTTCTTTTCGACGAAGATCATCACGCGGATGCAGAGCGGGAGGCCCCCCTCAATCTCGGGTTCCATTGCAGAAAAGAGCGAACAGCTGGAAAATCCCGCATCCCGCGCCGCTTTGGCGGGATAATAGGAATGGATGTCCGAGGTGCTCGAAAAGACGATGCTCACGAGCTCATCCTTGATGAGATGATTGCAGCTGACGATCTGCTCCAACAGCTCGGCGACCGCCCGTTTGATCTCCTCTTGCGAATCCTCCGCTATCGTGGTCGCTCCGCGAATGACTACCATAAAATCTCTCCCGTAAATTTTTTTACATTATAGCGCATGTGCGTGGAAAAGTCAAAGCGTTGCGCACAAAAATATGCGCATACAACAGGTCATTTTACAATAGTATGTCACGCATAGTACTTTGTAAAATGTAATTTATTTTGCAATTCCCGCCGCATATCCCGTCGAAAAGGCAATTTGAAGGTTGAATCCGCCCGTGTAGGCGTCGAGGTCGAGGACTTC
The DNA here is from genome assembly GCA_947625555.1 of uncultured Clostridia bacterium. Taxonomy (GTDB): domain Bacteria; phylum Bacillota; class Clostridia; order Christensenellales; family Borkfalkiaceae; genus Gallimonas. The sequence continues at coordinate 60,339 of CANQOT010000004.1, forward strand.
CCCGCAGAAATAGAGCCCCTTTACTTTTTTGCTCTCCATTGTCTTGGGGTCGATCTCGTTTTGCGCGACGCCACCCGATGTGACGACGGCCTCGGAAAATCCGCGCAGTCCCTTCGGCGCGATCGGAAAGGCTTTCAGGGCGGCGACGAGCCGCTTGCGCTCCTCTCTCGTGAGAGCGTTTGCGCGCTTTTCCGCATCGACGAAGGCGCTTTTGAGGACGAATTGCACCACTGCGGCGGGGAGAAGCCCGCGCATTACGCTCTTCATCTGTTCGTTGGCGCGCGCCGTGAGATCTTTTACGAGCCGATCGTCGAGCTTTTTCTCGTCGAGTGCGGGTTTGAAGTCGACGGAAAGGCCGATCTCTTCGAGCGGCAAGCGGTTGATCTCGGCGGATAGTGTCAAGACGAGCGGCCCGGAAATCCCGTAATGAGTAAAGAGCATTTCCCCGAGGCGCGAGGAGAGTGTTTTCTCCCCTCGTTTTGCCGTGAGCACGACGTTCTTCAACGTGATGCCCTGCGCCTCGCTCACGCCGTCCGCCTCGATCCCGACGAGCGACGGCACACATTCGACGATTTGATGTCCCGCCTGCACGGCAAATTTCAGCCCGTCGCCCGTCGAACCCGTGGAGGGATAGGAGAGCCCGCCCGTTGCGATCACGACGGCATCGGCTTCTATACGCCCGTCTTTGGTAATTATGCCACGCGCAGTACCTTCCGAAACGTCGATTTTCAAAACTTCGGTGCCGAGACGGATATCGACGCCCGCTTCGAGGCACGCCCGTTCGAGTGTTTTCGTGATGTCGCTCGCGTGGTCGGAAGCGGGAAATACGCGCCCTCCCCGCTCCGTTTTGAGCGTGAGGCCGTGTTCTTCCATAAAGCGCATCGTATCTTCGGGCGAAAAACGGTAGATGGCGCCCGTGAGGAACTTCGAACCGCGGACGACGTTTTGCAAAAACTCCTCGGGCGAGCAGTCGTTGGTGAGGTTGCACCTCCCCTTTCCCGTGATATAGAGCTTCTTTCCGAGTTTTTCGTTTTTTTCGAGGAGGATGACCTCGTGCCCGCACGATGCGGCCGCATAAGCCGCCATGAGCCCCGATGCCCCTCCGCCGACGATCACTTTGCGCATGGGTTTTTCCTTATTTTATGAGGAGGCGAGGGCGCAATGCCCTCGCCTTTGCGTTCTGTCGGTCGGTTACACGGGATAGACTCCCGTCTTTGCGAGGTCCTGATCCACGCCCTTATCGCGCGCCTTTCTCCATTTGAAGAAATTCTCGGCGACTTCGGGGAAGGAAGCGTAGGAGAGTACGTCCTCTTCCTGCGTATAGTACCCCTTTTCGATGACTTCCGCCTTGAGTTTTTCGTATTCGGGTTCGAGGTCGTCCGCGGGGCGGTAGGTAATGCGTTTCTCCCCCTTCAACACCTTCTCGGCGACCTCCTCGTTGATGGGCATGGGCACGCGCCCGTACTTGCCCGCAAACAGATCGCGCGTCTCCTTCGTGACCATCTTGTACCGCTCGCCCATGACGACGTTCATCACGGCCTGCGTGCCGACGATCTGCGAAGAAGGTGTGACGAGAGGCGGATAGCCGCAATCCCTTCTCACATTGGGGACCTCGGCGAGCACTTCGGGAAGTTTATCCTCCTTGCCCGCCTTTTTGAGCTGGTTCATGAGGTTGGAGAGCATGCCCCCGGGCACCTGATAGATGAGCGTGTTGACGTCCACCTGCCGCACCTTCGGGTTCAAAGAGCCCTCCTTTTCGAGTTCGGCCGCGACCTTTTTGAAATGCGCGGCAATGGGAATGAGTTTTTCGAGGTCGATCCCCGTATCGTAAGGGGTCCCTTTGAGCGTTGCGACGAGCGATTCCGTCGCGGGTTGCGAGGTGCCGTTTGCGAGCGGCGAGAGCGCGGTATCGACGATATCCACCCCCGCCTGGATGGCCATGAGATTGACCATGTCGCCCGTACCCGTCGTATTGTGCGTGTGCAGGTGCAACTTTGTCTCGGGGCGAAGCGCCTTTTTAAGGGCGGAGACGAGTTCGTAGGCGTCGAACGGCAACAGAAGATTTGCCATATCCTTGATGCAGATGTTATCCGCGCCCATGCTCTCGTACGTCTTGGCGAGGTTCACGAAATATTCGAGGCTGTACGCGGGGCCCGTCGTATAGGAAATGGCCGCCTCGCACACGCCGCCGCATTGACCGCCGTACTTTTTGATGGCCTTCATCGATGCCTCGATGTTTCGGGGATCGTTCAAAGCGTCGAATACGCGGATGACGCCGATGCCGTTTTCGAAGCACTTTTCGACGAGTTTATCGACGAGATCGTCGGCATAGTTGCGGTAGCCGAGGAGGTTCTGTCCGCGCAACAGCATCTGGATGGGCGTCTTTTTGAGATACTTTTTGAGGGTGCGAAGGCGTTCCCACGGGTCCTCATTCAAAAAGCGCATGCAGGTATCGAAGGTCGCGCCGCCCCATCCTTCGAGCGAATAGTACCCGACCTCATCAAGCTGTGATAAAACGGGGATCATCTGCTCGGTGCGCATGCGCGTCGCCGCCTGCGACTGGTGCGCATCGCGCAGAATGGTATCCATGATCATTACTTTTTTAGCCATATCAAAACTCCTTTTTGCAGACTTCGGCGAAGGGACGCGGAGCGTTTACCCGAAGCATGCGAGCAGCATGCCCGCAGCGAGCGCCGAGCCGATGACGCCCGCGACATTGGGTCCCATCGCGTGCATCAGAAGGTGGTTGGAGGGATCTGTCTCCCTGCCGACATCTTCGGAGATCCGTGCCGCCATGGGCACGGCCGAGACGCCCGCCGAGCCGATGAGCGGATTGATCTTTCCCTTTGTGAGCTTGCACATGAGCTTTGCGGTGAGAAGGCCGCCGATCGTCCCGCAATAGAAGGCGAAGATGCCGATCGCGAGAATGCCGAGCGTGGTCGGCGTGAGGAAGATGTTCCCCTTCGCTTTGCACCCGACGGCAATGCCGAGGAAGATGGTGATGGTGTTGATGAGCCCGTTCTGCGCCTGCGAAGAGAGCCGTTCGACAACGCCCGATTCGCGGAACAAATTCCCGAGCATGAGCATGCCGAGGAGCGGAATTGCGTCGGGAAGCAGGAGCCCCACGATCAAGGTGACGACGATCGGGAAGATGATCTTCTCCACCTTGGAGACCTGCCGGAGGGGCTTCATGCGGATCATGCGTTCCTTTTTCGTCGTGAGGAGCCGCATGACGGGCTTTTGGATGGCGGGAATGAGCGCCATATAGGAATATGCCGCAATGGCGATGGTGGGAACGAGGTTCTCGGCGAGCATCTTGGAGACGTAGATGGCGGTGGGTCCGTCCGCGCCGCCGATGATGGCGATGGCCGCCGCTTCGGAACCCGTAAAGCCGATGAGGATCGCGCCGAAGAGCGCGACGAAGATGCCGAGCTGTGCGCCCGCGCCGATGAGCATGCTCTTGGGGTTGGCGATGAGCGGACCGAAATCCGTCATGGCGCCGATGCCGAGGAAGATGAGCGGCGGGTAGATGACCTTATCCACGCCGTAGTAGAGGTACCATAGAAGTCCCCTGTCCGTCACCGCTTCGTAAGCCTCGCTCAAAATGACCGAATTGCTTGTAAACGTCGTGACGCCGTTTGCGACCGTCCCCTGAATGTATCCGTAGAGCGAGTAGAAAGAATCGAAGTTGGCATACGGCATCTGCGAAACGATGCCGTTTTGCAGATCCGCGAAGCTCGCAAAGTAATTTACGATCCCCGCGCCGCTGTCCAAAAATCCCTCGCGGAGATAGATAAGTTCGCCCGCGGCATTTTGGTAGACGCTCACAAATTCCTTTGCGCCGTCCGCCGTGACCCCGACGGTATAGCCGAGGTCGGGGGTATATTTTCCCCAGAGGATGCTCTCCGCCCCGGGAAGATTGATGAGGAACATTCCGAACGCGATGGGAAGAAGGAGCATGGGCTCGTACTTCTTCACGATCGCGAGGAAGAAGAGCACGAGGGAGATGGCGAGCATCACATAATTCTGCCAGCCCCCTTGCGAAAGCCCCATCGACCCCCACAGATTGGAGAAGATATCCCCGATGTTGAGTGCGATCAAACTGCTTTGCATACCTATCTCCGATTATCCGATGACAGCGAGGACCGCATCCGATTCGACGTTGGCCCCCTTTGCGACGTTGAAGGAAACCGTCCCGTCGCAGGGGGCGGTGATGTCGTTATCCATCTTCATCGCTTCGAGGACGAGGATGGGTTGATCCTTCTTGACGGAGGCGCCGTTCGCGACGAGAAGATTTTTGATGAGCCCGGGGAAGGGCGAAAGGACCTTCGTCCCCTTTCCCGTTGCGGCAGGCTTTGCCGCAGGCGCGTCGGCCGCGGGAGCTTCGGCAATGACGGGAGAGGCGGTAGCCCCTACCTCTTCGACGCCGACCTCGTATTGTTTTCCGTCCACCGTGATGATAAAATTACGCATAGTATCGTCTCCTTTTCCCGATTGATGTTGAAGCGTTATAATCTTTTGATGCGCCGCACGACGAAGTCGCACTGTGCCTGTTCGCCCGCAACAATGACTGCAACGGCCGCCGTGATGGCCGCGACGACTTCGGGCGGGATGCCCTCTTCGATCTTAGGATCGCCGGGAAGGGCTGGCGCCGCCTTTGTTTCCTTCTTCTCCCTCTTCGCCCCCGCCTTTTTCATGAGAAGGCCGATGAGCATGAAGATGGCGACGAGGAGCACGATCCCGACAAAGACAAACAAAAGCCCGAATACGGCATAGAACGCCGCGGCGCCCAGCCCGCCCTCGATATGAAATCCGTCGAACAGTAATAAGAGGTCTTTCATGTCCTCACCCGATGCGCGTCTGCAACGACGCAATGAGATATTGCTTCAAGAACTGCGGTTCTACGATATCGTCGAGATAGCCCCCCTTGGCTGCGTGGAAGGGATCGGCGTTCTCTTCGGCATAGACTTTCGCAAGTTTTTCCGCATCTGCACCGCCGAACTCGATCTCGGCGCCCGCCTCTGCTTCGAAGAGGGCGATCTGCGCCGTCGCAAGGGCGAATGAGTAGTCGAAACCCGCGGATTTCGCCGCAAAGAGGCTGTAACCGAGGCCGACCGCCCTGCCCGTGACGACGGCGATCTTTGCCGTGTCGATGGTATCGAGCATGGAGAGATATTCCCCTATCTCTTTGAGAAGGGCGCTGTCGGCGGCCGCCATCGAAACCTCGGCGCCGAGACAATCGACAAAGGTGACGAAGGGAAGCCCGTAGCAGGAGGCAAATTCCGCGAAGAGCTTGATCTTGCGGATGTTGCGCTCGTTGAGACGGACGCCGCTCATAATGACGGCGGCGACGGAGATGCCGCCCAGCCTTCCGAGGACGGTCTCGACTTCGGGGCAAGTGTTGGCGCCGAGTTCGATCCCCCCCTCGATGAGCGTTGCAATGCCCTCCGCCGTCACGCCCTGATTGAGCGCGGGGGCGGGCTCGTTGAGTTCGGCATTGACGATGGAAAGGCCGACGATATCCGAGATATGCAAGATCGCGGATGCGGCCTCCTTCATATCCTTCACCTCGACGGCGGGAAGGACGGCGCTGTGAAGCGCAAAGTATCCGCCCACTTCCTCCGCTTTGAGCGCTTTGCCCGCCTTTGCGGAGAGCACGAGCGGAGATGCGAGCGCGAGAGAACTCTTTTGGGTGAAGAGCACGCAATCGCACAGGGCGGCGAGCGCGGCGGAAGAGCCGAATACCTCGCCGTCCACAATGGCAAATTGCAAGACGGAACCTTTGAGCTGCGACGCTTTGAGAAGGAGAGCGCCGATGCCCTCGAGGACGTTCACGCCCTCGCCCACGCGCACGCCGTGGGAATGAAGGAGATAGACAACGGGCGTATTATTCTTTTCCGCGGCGGAGAGCGTCTTGACGATCTTATCGCAGTTCGCCTTGGAGAGCCCGCCGAAGGAGACCTCGAAATTTTGCGCGACGAGATAATACGCATAGCCGCCGATGGTGCAATAGCCCGTGACGACGCCCTCGCCCTGCGCTTCTTCCCCGAAGAGTTCGTCCTTGGAATAGCTGAATGCGGCGAGCTCGACGAAGCTCCCCTCGTCAGCGAGGGAGGCGATCTCCGCCCGTACGCCCTTGCCCGCATCCTTCAAGACTTTCTTCCTCTCACTGAGCAATGTGATCCGATCCATAGTTACCTCACTCTCGATAAAAACACCAATTTCTACCGCATACCATTATACACCGTTTCCCCCCAAAAAAGCAAGGGCATTCCAATATTTTCCGCGAAATATTTTTTACTGACACAAAATAGCGGGTCTTGTAATAAAAGGATGCCGCCCGCACTTTGTGGCGGGCGGCGATCGGCGTTCATTCATTTTTAACGTCATCTTTTCGGTCATGCGGCGGCGTGTCATTCTTTTTGACGCCCTTCGAGACGATGGCCCCGTTGGGGTCGACGACCTCCATCGTAAATTCATCGCGTTCCGTTTTCTCCTTGACGCGCGTCTCGCGGTGGAATTTTTTCTCGAACCAACCGAGAATGGCGTCCGACTTCTTATAGAGGAACACAAACAGGATGACGACAAGCACGAAGAGGATGGCCCAGATCGTGATCCCCCACCATGTGTTGAAGGGAATGAGGGTGATGGAATAGCTTGTCGTGAAGATGGCGAGCACGCGGGAGATGAGGATAACGGCGAGAAAGAATATGAGCGACATAGACGACATCCCCGCCACAAAGCAAAGGACGTCGTCGGGAAAGACGGGCAAAAGGAACATTGCCGAAAGGAGCAGTTTATCCTTCCCCTTGATCTTTTTGAGCCATTTTTCGAGGGTATCCTTCCCGATGAGCCACGAAACGACGCGGGTGCCCGCATAGCGGCCGATGAGGAAGGCGACGAGGGAGCCGAGGACGATGCCGAGAAGGCTCAAAAGGCTCCCGATGAGGGGCCCGAAAAGAGCCGCGCCCGCGACGACGGTCACCGTGCTCGGAATGGGCAACACGACGACTTGCAGGAATTGCAAAAGTACGAAGATGACATACATCCACCAACCCGAACTGCGCAAGAAGTCCTCGAGTTTCTCCTCGTCGCGCATGATGGCGAAAAATCCCGTGCGGATGAGCGCATACGCGACGACGGTGAAGAATACGGCCATCACATAGAGGGTGATGCAGAATTTATAGACGACCTCTTTATTGAGGAAATAACAGACAAGATCGGTGATGAGGACGGCTCCGTTCAAAACGGTCCCGCCGATGACGGCGAGCAGCCAATAGACTTCCTTCCAGCTCCCGTGGTAAAAATTGAGGGACAAAACCAAAAAGACCTCCGTGACAGCGGCGGCCGCGGCGATCCCGACGCAATGTAAGACGCGCCAAAGGGCTACGTGGGTTTTGGTCTCGTCTTTCTCCATGTATCTATCCTATATTATACATCATCTTTGGGCGAATTATTTGTATCGAGACATATCTCCGCCCCACCTTCCCCCGCAGGCGGCTCCGTCTTGGGAATGGCGGCGCGGGCGAGGGCGTCGCAGCGGTTATTGAGCGCGTCGTCCGCATGCCCCTTGACCTTGCAAAATGTGACTTGATGCTTTCGCGTGAGGGATAGGAGCCTTTTCCACAGGTCGTCATTTTGCACGGGCTTGTTGTCCGCCTTTTTCCACCCCGATCTCTCCCACGCATACACCCAGCCCTCGTTGAAGGCATTCACCGTGTAGGCGGAATCGCTGTAAACGGTCACGGCGCAGGGGAATTTGAGCCGTTCGAGCCCTGCGATGACGGCCATTATCTCCATGCGGTTGTTGGTCGTCTCTTTCTCGCCGCCCGAGAGCGGAAGCTCGTGTTCGCCATAGAGAAGGATGCACCCCCAGCCACCCGCGCCCGGATTGCCCGAACACGCGCCGTCGGTATAGAGCGTGACGCCCTTTTGCTCCCCTTCTCGGGTTTTCTTCTCCGAAGTAGCCCTGTTCGCGAAATATTCCTCGCGCAGTATGCCGCGCTGAACGATATCGACGCGTTCCCCCGTCGAAAGAAGGCGAATATACCTTCTCCGCGTCCCTTCATATTGCAGGCCGCATTTTTCCATGACGCGGGAAGAGCCGATATTTTTCGCCGCATGCGTCCCGTCGATACGGTAGAATCCCACTTCCTCAAAGCAGTAACGCAAAACTTCGGAGAGCGTCTCCGTCATGATGCCCTTTCCCCACCAAGCCTTGCCCATGCAGTAACCGAGCTCGCCGCGCTCTTGGTAAGCGTCCACGCGCACGACGCAGATGTCCCCGATGAGGACATTGCCCTCTTTGAGGACGATCGCCCAGTGATAGACGGCGGGAGAGGCATATTCTTTTTCCCAGATTTGAAGAAGCTCGCGCGTAACGGAAATATCGCCGTGCGGCGTCCACGTAAGAAATTTGGTGACTTCGGGGTCGTTCATCCAATTTGCAAACGCTTCTTCGGCATCGCTCTCCTTCCACGGGCGCAGGATAAGACGCGCCGTCTCCAATATTTTTGTTCCTCTATGCTCCATGGTACCTCACTTTTTACACAAAAGCCGTCACAAGTTTGCGACGGCTTTTCTTGCGCCCACTTTCGCAGGTCTTTTTGGCAGGGGAGACGCGACTCGAACACGCAACAGACGGTTTTGGAGACCGTTGCTCTACCATTGAACTACTCCCCTATGTTCCAGTATATTATAGCCCTTTCTCGGCCGTTCGTCAAGACTTTTGCATGAGATTTGTGAAAATCCTCTCATATTCCCAAACGGCGGACGAGTTGCGCCGCCTTTTGACGCAGCTCCGCGAGCGTTCCGTCGTTTTCGACGACGATGAACTTTTTCCCCTTGGGAGCGGCGCGTTCTGTCTGCGCGCGCATCCTCGCCTCGATCTCCCCCTCCGTCAGGCCGTCGCGGCGGGCGACAGCGTCGAGCCTCGCGCCTCTTTCCCTCGTTACGATCACGACGATTTCGAACAGATCTTCAAATCCGCCCTCAAAGAGGAGCGGAACTTCGGCGATCGCGACGGGATGGGCCCGCATGCGGCTCAAAAGCGTCTCCATGATGCGCGGATGGGCATATTCATTCAAATTCCGAAGGGCGTCCTCATCGGAAAAGACGAGGGCGGAAAGGAGCTCTTTCTGCACGATGCCGCCTTCGGTGCATTGGGGGAAGCGCGCGGCCAATCCCGCAAGATAGTTTGCGTCCTGCCAAAGTTCATGCGAGATCTCGTCGCACGAAAAGACGGGATAGCCGAGCTCCCGCAGAGTATCGCAAAAGGATGTCTTTCCGCTGCCGATGCCCCCCGTCACGGCGATCAACTTATTTTGCGTCATACCAACTCTTCCCCATCGAGATATCGGCGGTGAGGGGCACATTGAGCGAGATCGCCCCCTCCATCTCCTCTTTGAGCATTGCGGCGGCTCGCTCCGCCTCGTCCATGGGGCAGTCGAGCACGAGTTCGTCGTGGACCTGCAAAACGAGCTTCGAGCGGAAGCCGTCCCTTTTCAGGCGCGTGGCAACGCGCAGCATGGCGAGCTTGATGATGTCCGCCGCGCTCCCCTGTAAGGGCATGTTCATTGCGGCGCGCTCGCCGAAGGAGCGGGTGGCGAATTTCGAAGATTTGAGCTCGGGAATGAACCGCTTTCTGCCGAGAATGGTTCGGATAAAGCCGTCCTCTTTGGCCTTGCGGATACTTTCGTCCAAATAGAACTTGACTTCGGGGTGGAACTCGAAATATCGATCGATAAATTCCTGCGCTTCGGAGGAGGAACAGCCCAGACTCTTGCAGAGGCCGAAGGCGCTCATACCGTAGATGATGCCGAAATTCACCGTCTTTGCGCGCCTGCGCATGAAGGGCGTTACATCTTCGATCTTGACGCCGAACACGCGCGAGGCCGTCGCCGCATGCACGTCCTCTCCCTTCCGATAGGAATCGACGAGCGCCTTGCACTGCGAGAAGTGGGCGAGAAGGCGGAGTTCGATCTGCGAATAGTCGCCGTCGACGAGGATATTCCCCTCTCGCGCAATGAAGAGTTTGCGCAGTTCCTTACCCTCGTCCGTGCGGGCGGGGATATTTTGCAGGTTGGGGTTGGCGCTCGAAAGCCGCCCCGTCGTCGCCACGGTCTGGTTATAGGTCGTATGCACGATCCCGTTCACGGCAAGCGGCCGAATGCCGTCGATGTAGGTGGATTGCAGTTTTTGGATCTCGCGATAGCGCAGGATAAGGCGCGCGATCTCGTGGTCCTCGGCGAGTTTTTCGAGCACGTCGGCATTGGTGGAATAGGTGCCCCTGCGAGTAATTTTTGTCATCTTCGTGCTCAAACCGAGCTTTTCGAAGAGGATATCGGAGAGTTGGGAGGTCGAATTGAGGTTGAAGGAAGTCCCGCCCGCAAGCTCGTAGATACGGTTGGAAAGGTCGTTGAGCTCCCTCTCGAATTTTTCGGAAAATTCGGGGAATTTTGTAAGGTCGACCCGCACGCCCAGCTTCTCCATCTCGAAGAGCACATCTTCGAGGGGCCGTTCGAGTTCGTTGTAGAGTTTTTCCTCCGCCGTGCCCCGTGCGATCTTTACGGCCTCTTCATAGGCAAGGAGAAGGGCCTTGGCGCAACAGTCATCGGGCAGCGAATATTCGGCTACGATATCCCCCGGCGAAACGGATTTGAGTTTGGAATCGGAGAGATAGCGCAAGAGTGCGACATCCTCGAGGGCGGTACAGCTGACGTTGAGGCCGACTTCCCCCATGGTGTGCGCAAAGGTCTTGGCGTCGGGCACGATCACGCGCTTGTCTCCCGAAAAGATCGCATGAAAGAGAGGCCGAAGATCGGAGATGAAAAATCCCGGCGTGAGGAAATTTGTGTGGAGGCTGATGCGGTAATTCATGCCGCACATATAGAAGTAGATGGCATCTTTTTGGGGATAGACCGCAACTTCTTCCGCCTTTTTCGCAATCGGCAGGAGAACGGAAAGATCGGTGATCTCTTCCGCCCTCTCCGTATTGGGACGTTCGGCCGCGAAGTATTCGGAATTGACGAGAGAACGGAATTCGAGCCGTGCGAAAGAGGCGCGGGCCTCCTCGGAAAATGGAATATGCAGTTCGCATTCCTGCAACTCGATCGAGAGCGGGACGTTGGTATCGATGGTGGCAAGCTGACGGGAGAAGTAGGCCTGCTCCTTCCCCTTTACCAATTTATCGTGCAGGGCGCCGCCGATCTCGTCGAGATGGGCATATACCCCGTCGATATCGCCATATTGTTGCAAGAGACTGAACGCGCCCTTGGGGCCGATGCCGGCCACACCGGGGATATTATCGGAATCATCCCCCATGAGCGCCTTTTCCTCGATGATCTGCGAAGGAACGAGCCCCGTCTTTTCGAAGAAGTTATCCGCCGTCAGACGGTCGAGTTCGCTCACCCCCCGCTTCGTAAAGCAAACGTCGACGTTCTCTTTGACGAGCTGGTAAACGTCGCGGTCCCCCGTATAGATGAGGATGTGCACGTTATTGAACTTGCGGGAGATGGTGCCGATGAGATCGTCCGCCTCGAAGCCCTCGCGCTCCACAATGCAGATGTCCATCGCGCGCAACAGCTCTTTGAGGAGAGGAACTTGCACGACGAGTTCCTGCGGCATCGGTCTGCGCGTCGCTTTATAGTCCTTGTAGATGAGGTGACGGAAGGTCGGCGCATGCAGGTCAAACGTGACCGCGAGATACTTGGGCCGCTCTTCGTCCGCGATTTTGAGGAGGAGTTTGATGAACCCGAAAATACCGTTCGTCGGGATGCCGCCCTTCGTCATGAATACGCTCATCGCATAGAAGGCGCGGTTCAAAAGGCTGTTGCCGTCGATCAATACAAGTTTGTCCATACTCCCATTTTATCATGGCTGCAATATTTTTGCAAGATTATCTGAAAAATCGCTTGATTTTTCTCATAACTTTCGATATACTTTTAGTGTTCGCCGGTGTGGTGGAATTGGCAGACGCGCTGGACTCAAAATCCTGTGGTAGAAATACCGTATCGGTTCGACCCCGATCACCGGCACCAAAAAACGACCCCATAAGGGTCGTTTTTTGGTGCCGTGAAGGGATCGGACAACTTCGTTCGACCCCGCGCGAGGACGGCAAACCAAACAAATAAAAAAATGCAGGCTGCCCTTTTGCCGTCCGAAGCTCTCGAGCCCCTTGGGGCGAAGTGATCACCGGCACCACGACCAACCTAATTCGAACCAAGTTAGGTTGGTCTTTTTCCATTCTAAAAGCGAGGGCAAACCGCCCTCGCCTTTAATACTTCGCTAAATTGAAATTTACCGCTTTTTCATTTTTGGCATTGGCAGTTCGTCATACATTGCCTCAAATAGTCCTGTCAAAAAAATCTTATCGTCCACGTTGTCCACAAGTAGCATTTCCTTTGCACCCTCATACGGCAAGGAATACTCCGCTTGGGGGGCAATAGGATAAAGCGGATTTCACGGGTTTTACGAGCAATCTATCGTCGTAGATACCACCGACAAGTTTGCCGCGATAGTAAATCAGAAATTCACCCATCATAGGCTTGTAGGTAATGTCCTTTAAGTCCGAAAGTTGCTCTAAAATGAAATTCAAATATTCCTTGCTTGACGGCATAATTCCTCCGCGAAATTGAAATTTATTGTTATAATTGTCCCTTATCGATCAATATGCGCTCAGCCCTGCAAAGGCGGGTCTCTGTGCGCAGTGCGGCGATCGCAAACCCGGCGAAAATGACGTCCGAGGCACAAGCTACCGACGGTGCTATCGCTGCAAAGACGAGCAGAAGAACGCCGTATTCGGATGTCCATGAGGAAAGCATCGGAACAAGTAAGACGAGCAGAGCCGCGATGTTCAGCGCCGCCGCGGCGATACTTACCCCCAAAAAGATACGATTGGGTTTGCGTCGCTTCAAAACGGTGAATATCAAAATCCCAATGGCGGAAGTAAGAAGCAGAAGCAGGGTAAAACCCACACAAAAGAGGTATAGCACGACCACCGCAAAGGCCCGTCCGGCGAACAGCTGATATAATCCTGCGACTGCGGTGTTCCACAAAACTATTATAAAAAGAAGCGTGCATAACGCTGAAACGAAGCCCGCCGTGCAGGCGACAACGGCAAATTTATTCGTCTTTTTCATTTTTTCCTCTTTTCCTCTTTCCCAATCGCATAATCTTTCCGTGTTGATTTCTTCGACTTCTTCTGTCTCCTCTCTCTTTCACAAAAGTTTTTTGTAAGCTCAAAATTCCACTGCTCCAAAAGAGTGCTTTTTTATCACTTTCCTTTTCCTTTCTTACATACCCCGATGAGCGTAGAAAGAAAACACAACGCTCCCACGGTGAGCAGGACGGGAGCCGCAGATACAATCACGGTTTTGAAGGGAGCCTCTGTTCGGGTAAGGGCAAAAGTCGCACACACAACACCGAGCAAGAATATGCCGCCCTCGATAAACAGCGCAAATTTGAAGGTGTTCGTCCTGTTTTTGAACACAAAACTCAAAATGAGCCCCAAAATTGAAAGACATATTCCGCCGATCAGCATGATTTTAAGCCACAGGGGCAACTCAAAAAATTCTTCTGCTTCGGGATAGAGCTCCGAAAGAGCAAGAGACATTCCTATACAAACTGCCCCGATAAACGTGATGCAGGATGATAAAATCGACTTGGTTCTCATAAACACTCCCGACTGCCGTATTCTTGAAATCATCATATCATAATTCGGCACAAAAATCAAGCGGGCGGTCTAAAACAAAAGGCGCTTGACAGGAGCGAGTATGGGATGATAAAATCATAAATATGGATATTGAACAATTAAGCGAGATCGTAAAAAAGGCAAATTTAAGGAAAATCAAAAAGGCGCTCAAAGCGGCGGGATTTCGGAACTGCAAGTCCGATGCAAAGCTCCGCCATGCGTCCCTATACGAAATCGCAATCGTGCCCTACGAAGAGACGCCCTACTTCCCCGATGGGAAAGGCAACGAATATAACGGCCAAGTGTGCCATGGCGTGAAGGGATATGAAGAGTACGAATTTGTCGTCGTGCAATTCCTTGCGCCTTTCAAGCGCAGCTGCGAGGATCTTTCCACCAAGAAGATGCTCATCTTTGCGAAGTAACTCTCGAATGGCGATATAAAAAAACGGGAGTGAACATCATTCCCGTTTATTTTTCGATTTTGGCGACAAAGAAGCCCTCGTAGAGCGAAGTCGGGCAGACTGTGAGGGTGCCCTCTTTGGAGGGAAGCGTCGGAATGCCCCCGAAGGGTTCGATGGGCACGATCGTTGCCCCCATAGCGGGCAGGACGCGTTCCAAAAGCTCCCAATTTTCTTCCTTCAAAATGGAACACGTCGAATAGACGAGCGTTCCCCCTTTCTTTAAGAGTTTCAGCCCCTTCCGCAAGAGTTTTTCCTGCATGTGGACGCACTTTGCAAGATATTCTTCCGAGAAGCGGACGGGCGAATTTTTCGTCAACGTTCCGCTGCCCGTGCAGGGCGCGTCGAGGAGGATCTTGTCGAAGGAAAAGAAGTCGTCGAGCGTCGCGGCGTCGCACAAAATGGCCGTGACGCGGGTCGCCCCTTGCCTCTCCAAGTTGAATTTGAGCCGTTCAAAGCGGATCTTGTCGCGCTCGCACGCCGTGATGAGCGCCTTCCCCGCGGAGAGGGCATAGATCTCGCAGGTCTTTCCGCCGGGTGCGGCCGTCATATCGAGTACGCTCTCCCCCTCCTTGGGATCGAGGAACAGGGGCGGCAGCATGGAAGAAAGGCTCTGCATATAGATTTTGCCTTCCGAATAGATCGGAAGGCATTGGATATCACGTTCGGCGGCGCCTTCGAGGATGAGGGCGTTTTGGTCCCAGCCGACGGCGGTGAAGGAGATCTTCGCGTTTTTGAGCGCCGTGCAGACCTCTTCCGCATTCGATTTCAAGGTGTTGATGCGCAAAGAAACAGGGCGGTCGCAAACCGCCGCAATTTCCTCGGCACGGCTCGCGCCGTACTGCGCCGCAAATTTATCGTGAAGAGCGCTTATTGAATGAGGGAAAGCCATTCCTTGATGTCATTCTCGGGCGTGGCCATCTTGCCATCGCTGAATTTGACGTTGAGAACGGGGGCAACGGTCGCGCCGCGGAGGGCCTTGCGGAAATCGCTGGGCGTATGGCCGAGCGTCCCCTCGTTGGTGGCGAAAGGATAGACTTTGACGTCCTTCCACTTGTTGGCGACGATGAAGGACTTGATCGCGGGAGCGAACGACGACCACCACACGGGCGTACCGATGAGAACGGCATCGTATTTGGAGAAATCGATGCGGTAAGGTTTGAGTTGAGGGATATACCCCGTTGCGACCTCGCGCTGGCCGAGGCCCAAAAGAACATCGTAATCGTCGGGATAGGTCTTGACGGTCTTGATTTCTAAAATATCTGCTTTAAGCGTTTGCGCCATCTTGCGCGCAACGGCACGTGTATTTCCGCCGAGGGAATAAAACACGATGAGTTTTTTCATGCGATACCTCCGCATATTATGTCGCAAATATTATAACATATCGATTTAGAAATGTAAATATCCAAAATCAAATTTTTTCACAAATTTTTTTAAGATTTTACAAAAAATCCCGCCCATGGGCGGGAAAATTATCCTGTCAGAAATAAGTCGCGACTTCCTGTTCGGGCGGGGACGCATAGTCGAGCGCGGTCGCTTTGAGCACGGGCCCCTCCTGCCCGTAGATGGAATGATAGGCAATGGAGATCTTCGCCGTCACCGTCACCCAATCGCGCGTGCGGAGAGGGAGAGAAGAGGCATGCAGACACACGAGCCCGCTGTATGCGATATCCGCCTCGCAGCACGTCATCACATGGCGGCCGACGACGATGGTCCCCTGCTTCATCCTGCGGTCGGTGGCGACCAGCCCCTTGAAGCGCACGACCTTCCCCTCGTACTTTTGCATATCTTCGACGAGGTCGCGGTAGAAAAAGGCATAATCCTTATCTGCGATCTCGATGATGGGAGCATCGATATCGAAGGGAAGCGGATCGACGATGTCGTCGTATTCCGCCTTGCCGCCGAGGTATTCGTAGACGATCCCCGGGCGCCGCGATACCGCACGGACGATCTTGTGAAATTCCTCCTTGACAAACTCCCCCTTGAAGCGGTTGAACACCACCATATCCGCATACTGCACCTTATCAAAGACGAGTTGGCGCATGTTTTGATTGTAGGCGAAAAAGGTGTTGGCGTCGAAGAAGGTCATCACCTGTGCGATGAGCCAGCCGTCGGGCATCGCCTCGAAGAATTTATCGAGGGTGAGCATGCCGTTGTATTCGACGACGACGCGCCCGGGCCTGTGCTTGTTCATGAGGGCGGTGAGCGTATCCAAAGAGAGTTCGCTCTGCGAGAGCGTTTCGATCGCGAAGTCCTTCACGGCAAAGCGGGAGGGAGTGTATTCTTCTTCCCCCTCTTCGAGCACGAGAAGGAGGGTGCGCTCGCGCGGTTCGTCGAAGCGCGGGTCCTCAAACGTCTCCTGAATGAATTTGGTTTTCCCCGATTCGAGAAATCCGAGGAAGAGATAAACGGGAATTTCCTTTGCCATATCAGCCTAAAATGAGCTCTTCGAGCTTCTTTTCGTTCAGATCGCAACCGATGACGCACAACCTGCCCGTGACGGCGGCAGCGCCGGTGCGGATATCGGGTTCACCGGGGACATAGTCGAAATAGAACCAGTCCTCTCCCCCGTCTACGATACCCTTTGCGCGGAGGATCTGCCCGTATTCGCCCGTGCCGAGGGCGGTAAGGATCTCTTCGAGGCCCTCTTTTGTGAAGATCTTCGCGGTCTCCCTTCCCCAGCTCGTGAACACCTCGTCGGCATGGTGGTGGTGGTGATGGTGATGATGGTGGTGGCATTCGCAATCGGGGTCGTCGCACTCCCCCTCCTCATGATGGTGATGATGTTCATGTTCGTCATCGTCATCGTCCTCATCCTCCTCATCATCGTCATCGTCGTCATCATCGTCATCGTGGTGATGATGGTGACAGCCGCATTCTTCGTCATCATGATGGTGATGGTGGTGATGATGGCATTCGTGCTCTTCTTCTTGCTCCTCTTCGGCGAGGCGTTTGAGCTCGGCCTCGAGGGATTGGGTCTGCTGCATCGCGAGAAGGATATCTTTGCCCGAGAGCTTCTCCCAATCGGTCGTGATGATGGTGACCGCGGTATGCTCTTTGAGAAGGGCGACGGCCTCCTCCACCTTGTTCCTGTCGGAGGTGTGCGAAAGGACGATACAGCTTGCGTTTTCCACCTGGTCGAGGAAAAATTCGCCGAAGTTTTTGAGGTACATCTTGCACTTTTTCGCATCGACGACGGTGCAGAAGGCGTTGAGCTTGCTATCGGGAACATCGGCGCGGCGGACTGCCTTGATGACGTCGGAGAGTTTGCCGACGCCCGAGGGTTCGATGATGATGCGCTGCGGGTGGAACTTTTCGGCCACATCTTTGAGCGCCTTGGAGAAATCGCCGACGAGCGAACAGCAGATGCACCCCGAGTTCATCTCGGTGATGTTGATCCCGGCATCCTGCAAAAATCCGCCGTCTACGCCGATCTCGCCGAATTCATTTTCGATGAGGACGACCTGTTCGCCCCGATAGGCCTCTTGGATAAGCTTTTTGATGAGCGTCGTCTTGCCTGCGCCCAAAAAACCCGAAAAAATGTCGATCTTGATCATTGTAAAGCCTCTGATATGATTTTATTCGTCTTGTATATACCCCTCTTGAAGGGCGATTCAAACATCTTTTTCAACAAAAATCATGGCGGAATAAAATTCCGCCGTGATATCCTCGGGATACGATCGTGCTTACGACCTTAAAACGCCCAGTTCCCGTCCTTGAAGATCTGCACGCGCTCGCCGCTCTTGGTGACGCCGACGATCTCGAGGTCCTCGGAGCCGATCATAAAGTCGACGTGGATGACGCTGTCGTTGATGCCCTTTTCCTTGATCTCCTCCTTCGACATGCGCTCGTAGCCGCGCAGGCATTCGTTGAAGCCCCTGCCGAGGGCGAGGTGGCAGCTGGCATTCTCGTCGAAGAGGGTGTTATAGAAGAGGATCCCCGAATTGTTGATGGGAGAATCGTATGCGATGAGCGCGCATTCGCCGAGCATGCAGGCGCCCTCGTCCATCGCGATCATCTTTTCGAGAAGGTGCTGGTTCTTCTTCGCCTTGACCTCGACGGCCTTACCCCCTTCGAAGCGGACGGTGAAGTCCTCGATGAGTTCGCCTTGGTAGGAAAGCGGCTTGGTGGAATGCACGATGCCCTCCGCAACGCCCGCCTTGGGAGAGATGAAGATCTCCTCGGAGGGAATGTTGGGGTTGAAGTACTTCCCGTCCACCGTCTCCTCGCCGCCCCCGCAAAAGACGCTGTTTTCGATGAGCCCCACCTTGAAATCGGTGCCGTTTTTGGATTTATATTCGAGGGAGACGAGTTTGAGCTTATTGAGGTAGTCGCACTTTGCGGCGAGTTCGTCGTTATGGTGCAGCCATGCGCGCACGGGATCGGGCCCGTCGGCGCGCGAGGCCTTCAAAATGGCGTCCCAAAGGGCGTCGACCGCGGTATTGCCGAGTTTGAGATCGGGGAACACCTTCTTCGCCCATGCCTTGCCGGGGACGGCCGCGATGCACCATTGATATTTGTTCTCCATCTCGTCGCGGAAGGGCTTGATGATCTTGGAGCGCGCACTGCGGACCCGCGTGAAGAGTTCTTGATCCATTCCCGCAAGCCCGTCGGGATCCTCCGATTCGAGGTAGAGCATCGCGGGGAGCTCTTCGACACGGTGTTCGAGCTTGGCGATCTCCCACTTTTCGATCTTTTCGAGCGTCGCTTCCTTCTGATATTTATAGTGGAGCGGAACGAGGTTTTGGTGCGACCATTCGACGGTCACCTTTCCCGCACCCGCGCGGTAGAGTTCTTCCACCACCATCTCGACGAACTCGGGCTGGTCGAGCTCGGCCTGAACGACGACCCACTGCCCCTTCCTCACGTTGATGCCCGTCTTGGCGAGGAGCTTTGCATACCTGCGAAGTTGTAATTTGTTCATGTTTCTCTCCTTGTTATGGATATTTTCTATGTTTTTTGGGATTATGTTAAGTACTATGTCAGATAGAGTACTACTTTATTTTGCTCCAAAGTGCGTTTGACGTCGATGACGCGCTGGTTGGAGGAACCGCGGAATTTCAAGCGGATATCCTTCAACTCTTCGACGAAGGGCCCGTCCACCAAAACGTCGAGGCAGGCGATGAGTTCGCGCGTGACCTCGCAGCTCGCATGCGGCTCGGCGATCCCCCCGTCCCGGAAGGTGTAACCCGTATAGCACCAGATCGTCTTTTGCGGGAAGCGCGCGCGGACCTTCTTCAAAAAGGGCAACAGTCCCCTCTGGTTGGCGGGCTCGAAGGGATCCCCGCCGAGGAGGGAAAGCCCCGCGATGTAGTCGGGGGCAAGCGCTTCCATCACCTCTTGCTCGAACGCCCCATCGAAGGGCCTCCCATAGCTGAAATCCCATGCGACGGCGTTGAAGCAATTCTTGCAATGCCTCGTACAACCCGAAACGAAGAGGGATACTCGAACTCCCTCTCCGTTTGCAATATCCGTCTTTTTGATCTCGGCAATGTTCATGGTTTCGTTTCTTTCGCGGGATCCCCCCGCCCGTCTTACAGGTGAAGGACGCGGTCGCGGATCTCCTGCGTGCGGCCCTGGTTCCAGTATTGCGTGCCGATGTAGCCGCAAGTACGGCGGGCGACGTTCATCTTGTTCTGGTCGCGGTTATGGCAGTGCGGGCACTCCCAAAGGAGCTTCCCGTCCTCCTCGACGATCTTGATCTCGCCGTCGTAGCCGCAGACCTGGCAGAAATCGCTCTTGGTATTGAGCTCCGCATACATGATATTCTCGTAGATGTACTGCATCACGGCGAGCACCGCGGGAATATTATCCTGCATGTTGGGCACTTCGACATAGGAGATCGCGCCGCCCGGCGAAAGCTGCTGGAACTCGCTCTCGAATTTGAGCTTGGTGAACGCGTCGATCTTCTCGGTGACGTGCACATGGTAGCTGTTGGTGATGTAGTTCTTATCGGTGACGCCGGGGATGATGCCGAACCGCTGTTGCAGGCACTTTGCAAACTTATAGGTCGTGCTCTCGAGAGGCGTGCCGTAGAGCGAAAAGTCGATGTTATGTTTTGCCTTCCATTCCTTGCACTTGTCGTTCATGTGCTGCATCACGGAGAGCGCGAAGGGCTTGGCCTCGGGATCGGTATGCGACTTGCCCGTCATGTACTTGACGCACTCATAGAGCCCCGCATAGCCGAGCGAAATGGTCGAATATCCGCCATAGAGAAGTTTATCGATGGGTTCGCCCTTTTTGAGGCGGGCGAGCGCGCCGTACTGCCAAAGGATGGGCGCGGCGTCGGAGAGCGTGCCCTTCAACCTGTTATGACGGTACAAGAGCGCGCGGTAGCAGATATCGAGGCGCTCGTCGAAGATCTTCCAGAACTCGTCCATATCGCCCTTGGAAGAGAGCGCGACGTCGACGAGGTTGATGGTGACGACCCCCTGGTTGAAGCGGCCGTAGTACTTCGGCTTGCCGTTTTCGTCGACATAGGGCGTGAGGAAGCTGCGGCAGCCCATACAGGTGTAGCAGTGCCCCTCACCGTTCTTGTCGACCTTGAATTGGAGCATCTTCTTCTCGGAGATATAGTCAGGCACCATGCGCTTGGCCGTGCACTTTGCGGCGAGCTCCGTAAGGTACCAATACTTGCTGCCCTCGCGGACATTATCCTCTTCAAGCACATAGATGAGCTTGGGGAAGGCGGGCGTCACCCATACGCCCTTTTCGTTTTTCACGCCTTGGATGCGCTGGTTGAGCGTTTCCTCGATGATCATGGCGAGATCGTCGCGTTCCCGCTCGCTGCGCGCCTCGCCGAGGTACATAAAGACGGTGACGAAGGGAGCTTGCCCGTTCGTCGTGAGGAGCGTGACGACTTGATATTGGATGGTCTGGATGCCCCTGCGAATCTCGTCGCGGAGACGGCGCTCGGTGATCTTATCGATGGTCTCCTGCATGACGGCGACGTCGCGAAGCTCCTCCATAACTTCGGAGCGGATCTTCTGGCGGCTGATATCGACGAAGGGCGCGAGGTGGGTCAAAGAGATGCTCTGCCCGCCGTATTGGTTGGAAGCGACCTGCGCGATGATCTGCGTCGCGATGTTGCACGCCGTGGAGAAGGAATGCGGCTTCTCGATGAAGGTGCCCGAGATGACCGTGCCGTTTTGGAGCATGTCCTCGAGATTGACGAGGTCGCAGTTGTGCATATGCTGGGCAAAATAATCCATATCGTGGAAATGGATGAGCCCTTGATCGTGCGCCTCGACGATCTCGCGCGGCAAGAGGATACGGCGCGTAAGGTCCTTGGAGACCTCGCCCGCCATATAGTCGCGCTGCACGGAGTTGACCGTGGGATTTTTATTGGAGTTTTCCTGCTTGACCTCTTCGTTGTTGCACTCGATGAGGGTCAGGATCTGATCGTCGATGGTATTCTTCTTGCGGGCGAGCGCGCGGGCATAGCGATATGTGACATATTTGCGGGCCACGGCAAACGCCTTCTGATCCATGATCTGGTTCTCGACATAGTCCTGGATCTCCTCGACGTTCACGGCCCTGTTGAGATCGCTCGCAAGGCCGGCGACGCGGTCGGCAATGAGCTCGATCTGCTCGTCGGTGAGGCGGTTCGCCTCGCTCACTTCGTTGTTCGCCTTCTGCACGGCATTTATGATTTTACGGATATCGAAGGCAACCTCCGCTCCGTTCCGCTTGATGATCTTCATCTCGATACTCCTTGGTTGGTCCTTTTGATTTTTTGGGCGTCTCCCCCTCTTCCGCGGCGAAGGAGAGACAAAAAGCGTCCCCTTCGAAGGGAACGTTCCCATTATACAACGGCCTATTCCAAATGTCAAGGGGTTTCCCCCATATTTTGGTAAAAAATTTTCCGCACACCACTACATCTTGTGGTTGTGCGGAATTTTAGCGAATTTTGCCGTGTGAAACGAAAGGCGCAAAAGTTACACGCAAAGAGCCACGAAAAGGACGCTCAAAACTTGGATACGGTGAGGCCGTCGTAGATCTCTATGTACTTCTGTTTTGTGAAGGAAACGGTGCCGTACGTGGTCACGGTGGCGGTGCCTGCGGCCACGCCCGCCCGAAGGATCTCGGCGAGGCCCGCCCCCTTCTGCATCTTGATGGCGGCGGCCGCGACCATCCCGTCGCCCGCGCCCACCGTGGAATTGACGGCGACGTTGATGCTCTTACAATAATAGCTCTCCGTGCCGTTCGTGATGACGGCCCCGTCCCTTCCGAGGGAGAGAAGCACCGTACGGGCGCCGCGGTCCAAAAGTTCACCGCACGCGGCGAGCACGTCGCTACGGTCTTTCAGTTCCCTTCCGAGAGAGTGTTCGAGCTCCTCGCGGTTGGGTTTGACGAGATCCACCCCCGCATCGAGCGCCGCAAACAGCCTTGCTCCTTCGGTATCCGCAATGCGGAGAGACCGTTTATCGACCGCACACAGGATATCGCGATAGTAGGAAACGTCCACGCCTCGGGGCAATCCGCCCGAGACGACGGTGACGTTCGCTTCCTTCGAGAGCATTTTGACGGCGGAGAGCAGTTCGTTCAGCTTTTCGGGCTTGACGACGGCGCCGACGTCGTTGATCTCGGTGAGCATGGATTTATCGTCGATGACCTTATAGTTCTCGCGGACGCGGCCCTCATTCCAGATGAAGGCGGAGGGAACCCCTTCCTGAGCGAGTTCGGCCTCGAAGGAGGCGCCGTTTTCGCGGTACATAAAGCCTGTCGTTTTCGCCTCGTATCCGAGGCGGCTCACGCCGATCGCAACGTTGATCGCCTTCCCCGTAAAGGAAAGCGACTTGCTTTTGACGACGTTCATCTTGCCGATGTTGAGCGCATCCACCTCGACGGTGACATCGACGCTGGGGCTCATGCAGACGGTTAAAATCATGCCATTCCTCTCACATCGAGATCGTTTGCAATGTTTCGTAGAGTTTGCTGTCGAAGCGCTTCTTCATGGAGACCGCCTCGATGATATCGAAGTCGACGATCTCGTTCTTGCGGATGCCGACGACGCGGTTGGCAGCTCCGCCGTGAAGGAGCGTTACCGCCCTGTTGCCGAGACGGGCGCCGAGCACGCGATCTGCCATGGTGGGCATCCCGCCGCGCTGGATATGCCCGATATTGGTCGCGCGGACATCGTATTTCACGAGGGAGCGGATGCGCTCTGCGAATGCTTCGCCGCTCATGACGCCCTCCGCTACGATGATGATGTTGCAGTGTTTGCCGGCCGCACGCGTTTTTTCGATGCGAGCGGCGATCTCCCCGATATCATAGGGAGCTTCGGGGAGGACGACTGTGTCCGCGCCCGTCGCGAGCCCCGTATAGAGGGCGATATCGCCGCAATGGCGCCCCATCACTTCGACGACGGCGACGCGCTCGTGCGATTCCATCGTATCGCGAAGTTTGTCGACGGCATCGATGCAGGTATTCACAGCCGTATCGAACCCGAGGGTGTAGTCGGTATATTCGAGATCGTTATCAATGGTACCGGGAATGCCGATCGTGGAGACGCCGTATTGTTCCGTAAGCATCTTGGCGCCCATGAAAGAACCGTCGCCGCCGATGACGACGAGCCCCTCGATCCCGTATTTTCTGAGCGTTGCGGCCGCCTTGTCCTGCCCCTCTTTCTCCAAAAGTTCGAGGCAGCGCGCCGTGCGAAGGATGGTGCCGCCGCGGGAAGCGATATTCGAGACGGAGCCCGCGTCCATGGGAACGAGCTCGTCATCGATGAGCCCCGCATAGCCGCGCATGACGCCGTAGACTTCCATCCCGTAGTGGACCGCAGTCCTGACGGCCGCACGGATGGCCGCATTCATACCGGGGGCGTCGCCGCCGCTCGTAAGTAATCCGATACGCTTCATATAGTTCCTCCGATGATTTCCTCTCAAAATGTTACCGATTTATGATTATAGCAGATTCCACCCGAAAATGGAAGAGGATTTTTTGTTTTTTTTGGATAATCTTTGCAAAACTCACACGACTTTGATGCAGCTTTCGGGCAGGAAGGTGCGCAGTTCCGCCATGAGTGCGCGGCTCAAATTGACCGAATATTCATACCGTTTGCCGCCGTAGAGGATCTTGGACTTGGTATTGCCCGCATATTCCGAAAGGGCCTCCAAAAGTTCCTCGAACTCCCCTTCGTCCATTTTGCGGGCGTCGAGCCAAAGAACTTTCTCCCTTTCCTCCTCCGCGGCGGGCGTTGCGGGCGTATTTTCCGCGGGAACATATTCTTCGAGAATGTCCACGATGATGGCGGGCAGTTTTTCGGGCTGAATGTCGATCTTGCCCGTCATGCGGACGACGGCGTCCTGCCTCAAAAAGGAACGGGCCTTTTCGTAGATGCGCGGGAAGGCGATACATTCGATGCTGCCGTAGAGATCTTCGATGGTGATGAACGCCATGAACGCTCCGCCCTTGGTCGCGACCTTCTTGACGGACGCCACGAGCCCGCCCATCGAGACGGTATCGCCCTCTTTGATCTGATGGTACGTCCGATCCCCCGTCTCCTCGTCCTCTTCGTAGTCGGCGAGCATGCCGCAGTTGAAGGTACACTCGCGGAAGGCATGGGAGAACGCGGCGAACGGGTGCCCGCTGACATAGACGCCGAGCACCGATTTTTCCTTGGAAAGAAGGTCGGCCGTGTCCCATTCGGGAAGGTCGGGATAAACGACTTCGGGGGCTTCCTCCGTGATGATATCGCCGAAGAGGTTCATCTGCGCGCTGGTTTTTTGCTTGTCGATGCCCGCGACGCGGCGCATGATCTCCTCGTAGACGGCATTATACTGGGCGCGGCGGTGGCCCATGCTGTCGAACGCGCCGCCGAAGATGAGGCTCTCCACCATGCGTTTATTGACAAACTTGGTGCACCGCATAAGGAAATCGGAGAAGTCCTTGAACTTGCCGTGCTTTTCGCGCTCTTCGATGACGCTCTCCATGGCGGCGAGCCCCACCCCGCGCAGTGCGCAAAGGCCGAAGCGGATGCCGCCCCCCTGAACGGAGAAGTAAGCCTTGGACGCATTGACGTCGGGCGGAAAGACGGGGATGTTCTTCTCCTTCATGTAGACGACGTACTTCGCGATCTCCTCGATCTTGCCGATACGGTTGTTGAGAACACCCGCCAAAAATTCCTTGGGATAGTACTTTTTGAGGTAGGCCGTCTGATAGGTGACGACGGCGTATGCCGCCGCGTGCGATTTGTTGAAGGCGTAGGATGCAAAGCTCTCCATTTGGGCGAAGAGTTCCTTTGCGACGTCCTCGGGGATCCCCTTGGCGGCGCAGCCCGTGATGTTCCCCCCCTTATCGATGTCGCCGTGAATGAATTTATCCTTCTGCGCCATCAATTCGGAGAGATGCTTCTTCGCCATCGCACGGCGGACGAGGTCGGCCTGTCCCAGCGAGTAGCCCGCAAGATTCTGGAAGATCTGCATGACCTGCTCCTGGTAGATGATGACGCCGTACGTCTTTTCGAGAATGGGTCTTAGAAGGGGCGTAAGATACTTGATGTGGGAGGGATCCTCCCT
The DNA here is from genome assembly GCA_947625555.1 of uncultured Clostridia bacterium. Taxonomy (GTDB): domain Bacteria; phylum Bacillota; class Clostridia; order Christensenellales; family Borkfalkiaceae; genus Gallimonas. Next base: position 86,009 of record CANQOT010000004.1, read on the forward strand.
GTTTTTCAGATAGGCCGGAATGAAATCCATGGGCCCCGGGCGGTAGAGCGAGATCCCTGCGATGAGGTCCTCGAGGCAGGTGGGCTGGAGCTGTTTCATGAACCGCTTCATCCCCCCTTGTTCGAGCTGGAACACCGCGTCGGTATCTCCCTCCGCGATGAGCTCGTAGGCCTTGGGGTCGTCGCACCCCTGCCCGAATTCGATGCGCTTGCCCGTGTCCTCATATATATAGTCGCATGCCTTCTTTATATCCGTCAGGGTCGCGAGGGCCAAAAAGTCCATTTTCAGCATGCCGATGGACTCGACCTCTTTCATGTCGAACTGTGTCGTGATGTCCTCGCCGTTCCTCGAAAGCGGCACGTTATCCGCGATCTTCTTACGGCAGATGACGACGCCCGCCGCGTGCATCGAGGTGTTGCGCGGCATGCCTTCGAGTTTGAGGCCCATATCGATGACTTCTTTGAGGAGCTCGTCCGATTCGTAGATCTCGATAAATTCGGAGTTGCGTTTCCCCTCGGTCTCGCCCAGCTTCTTCACCGCCTCGTCGTACTTGCCTTTGAGGTCGGCGATCTTCGCCTCGTCGTCGGGCGACGTCCGCGAGGCCTCGTCGGCCGCCTTGCGCGCCTTCTCCACCTTTGCGCGGAGCTCGTCGAGGTCGAGGCCCAAAAGCTCGCGAATGGAAGATTTGCCGTCCATGACCTTGGTCACGCGGTTGACTTCGGAATACGGCACCCGCATGACGCGCCCGACGTCCTTGATGACGGCGCGGGATTTGAGCGTTCCGAACGTGACGATCTGGGCCACATTTTCGGGGTGATATCTCCTCCTCACATACTCGATGGTCTCTCCCCTGCGTTCGGTGCAGAAGTCGACGTCGAAGTCGGGCATGGAGACGCGGTCGGGGTTCAGAAATCTTTCGAAAAGAAGGTCGTAACGCAGCGGGTCGACGTTCGTGATGCCGATGGCATAGGCGACGATGCTCCCGACGCCCGAGCCCCGCCCCGGGCCCACGGGGATATCGTGCAGGCGCGACCAGTTGATATAGTCCCAAACGATGAGGAAGTAATCGGCAAACCCCATCTTGATGATGATATCGAGCTCGTATTCCGCCCGCTTTCTGATCTCCTCGGTGACGACGGGATAGCGCTTGGGAAGCCCTTCCCATGTCAGACGGGTGAGATATTCGGGCGAGGGCGTGCCGTCGTCCGCCGTATAGAGCGGGATGAGCGTCTTATCGTAGACGGGCGAGCCGTCCTCTTTCAAGTTGAAGGGCGTATCGGTATCCGAGACCTTGTTGGCGATAACGCGCGTGTTGGAGATGGCCTCGGGGTAGTCCTTGAAGATGGCCGCCATCTCGTCGCCCGACTTCATGTAGAACTCGTGCGTCTGCATCTTCATGCGGGTGGGATCGTCGAGGGTGCGCTTGGTCTGGATGCACATCAGGACGTCCTGCATCTCCCAATCCTCCTTGCGGAGATAATGGACGTCGTTGGTGGCGACGAGCGGAATGCCCGTCTCCCGCGACATCTGCACGATGAGCGGCAAGATCTGTTGCTGTTCGGGAATGCCGTGGTTTTGGATCTCGAGATAAAAATCTTCGCCGAAGGCCTCCTTCATCGAGAGCGCGAAGGCCTTCGCCTTCTCGTATTCCCCCTGCATGAGGAGACGCGGAATGCGCCCCGCAAGACAGGCCGAGAGGCAGATGACCCCCTCGGTGTGCTGTTTTAAGACGGTATAGTCAATGCGCGGACGATAGTAATACCCGTCCACGAACGCAAGGCTGTCGAGCTGGACGAGGTTGATATACCCCGCCTTATTCTTTGCAAGGAGAATGAGGTGATCGGCATGTTGGTCGATGTGCTTTTTATAGTCGTCGACGACATAGAACTCACAGCCGATGATGGCCTTGATCTTATTCTTCTTGCACTTCTCGGCAAATTTGAGGGAAGCGTACATATTGCCGTGATCGGTCACGGCAACGGTATCGATCCCGTTCTTGACGCAGTGGCGGACGAGATCGTCCACCTTGACCGCGCCGTCGAGTAGGCTGTATTCGGTATGAAGATGTAAATGCACAAAATCCGTCATAAGTTTTCCGTGTAAATTTTCATGAGTTTGCGGATGCGGTGGTTGAGACAGCTCTTGGAAAGCCCCAGCTTTTCCGCAAGTTCCGCAAGCGAGAGCGTCGGATAGGCGAGCCGCCCCTCCGCCGCAATGCGGAGCGCCTCGGGCAAAGCGGGAAGCATGCCCTTGTTCTTGAAATATTCAAAGGCGACGGTCTGCTCCGCACTCGCCGTTGCGGCGCGGTCGGCATTGCCCGCCAGACAGTTGAGAACGCGGTTCTCTTGGTTGTTTTCCTCGCGTGCGGCGGAGACGCTTTCGAGCGTATTCAACGCGCTTTCCGCTCTCACGACGGAGAGAAAATCGGCGATCGCCTCGCGCGATTTGCAGTAGACGACGTATTTTTCCCCCCTTTGCACGATGCTGCCGATGAGTTGGAGCTCGTCCAAGATATCGAGGAGAGCCGTCGCCTGTGCGCGCGAGCGAAAGACAAATTCGAGATGATATCCCGTCTTTTTATCCCCGCCCGGGAGGGTGCAACTGCCGCTGCCGAGGAAGGCCCCGCGCAAGTACGCCTGCATGCAACAGGGAGCCGGGGCGAGGGCCGCAACCTCTGCGACCGCCTCTTCCGCCCCCTCGCCGCCAAAGCGGAAGGTGAGCTTGTCCCTCCCGTGTTTGGGATCGCGCACGGCCCCCGCGACGGTCATCGGGACGCCGAAGAGTTTTTCCACGACGCCGAGCATATATGCCGCGATGCGCTCGTTCTCGCTCGTAAAGGAAAACTCCGCGCCGCCTTCTTCCCCCTTCCGCACACTGCCGCTCGTATCGAGAAAGGCCCGCAGGAGGGCAATTTGGCAACAACGTTTGGGCGGCAGCGTCTTGATGAGTTCCCGCCTGATCTCGCCGGAAAAATTCATGGCCGCCCCCTTACATGTGCTTCTTATATTCCGCAAAGCGGAAGGTGGGATACCTGCCGTCGACATTGTCGATCTGCCCCGCATCGATCCCCACCCGTGCGATCTGTTCGGCCGCGCGGAGCGTATCGCCCACGCGATCGACCGAATGCGCATCCGAGCCGATGACGAACTTCACGCCCGTCGCGGCGGCGGCGGCAAGTTCCTCGTCGGTAAGGTGCGCCTTCTTCGAACTGATTTCAAGGTATGTGCCGTAATCGCGGCAGCATTTGGCGACTTCCACCGCATCTGCCCTGCACTCGAAATTGAGGTGCGTGATGATGTCGACGGGGTTCTTTTCAATGGTATTGATATAGGCCCTCGTCGTCTCCCTGACAAGGGAGGCCGAAGGCTTCATATCCAATTTTTTGCGCAGCCAATTTCCCCATCCGAGTTTACGGTCGGAGAAATGTTCGTAGCGGATGATGATGTGGATACCCGCAAGGAAGAGGTCGAAGTTCTCGTAGTCCTTCTCCGTCAGATCGCACAGCCCCGAAACGCCGCGGATATTGCTCTCCATGCCGACGAGGACGCGAATCCCCGTCTGCTCCTGCGCCTGCCTGCAATCGCGGATAAGATTTGGGACCTCCTTCCGCTTGATGGGAAAACACTTATGCGAAAAACCGTGGTCGGTGATCCCGACGGCACAAAGCCCGAGCTCCTTCGCGCGGGCGGCATTTTCGAGCACGGTGCCCTTGCCGTGCGAATAGGGCGTATGTGTGTGAAAATCTGCCGTAAGTTTCATAAGTGCCTTGGTGCGCTATGGAAGGCGCATGATCTCCTCGCGAAGGCGGATGCCCGTCTCCGCAAAGACGCGCTCTTTGACGAGGTCGATGAGCTTTGCGATGTCCGCGGACGTCGCGCCGCCGTTGATGATGAAGTTTGCATGCTCTTCGGAGACGAAAGCCCCGCCGACGGAAAGCCCCTTGCACCCGCTTCGGTCGATGAGCTCTCCCGCAAAGCCGCCCTCGGGGTTGACGAACACGCAGCCCATGCTTCGACCCTTGGGAAGGCGGGCGCGTTTTGCGCGGAAATAGCCCCTCTTCTCGGCAATCTCCGCCTGTGACGCAGGGCGGCCTTTGAGGAGTACGCCCGTCACGGCGATGCCGCTTTGAAAGACGCTGTATTTTTCGGAAAAGCCGCATTCATTCAATCGAAAGATGCGCGCCTTTCCCCCTTCGACGGCGGCGACGGAATGCACGACGTCGGAAAGATGCCCCTCTTTTACGCCCGCGTTCATGACGACCGCGCCGCCGAGAGAGGCGGGAATGCCCGTCAGAAATTCCAGACCGCCGATCCCGCGCGCCTGCGCAAACCGCAAGAGCGCCCCCGCCGTCACGCCCGCGCCGCAAAAAATGTCCGTCCCCTGCGCGCTGAGCGCCGAAAAGCGGGTGAATCTGACAATTACACCTTCAAAGCGTCCGTCTGCGGGGAGAACATTGGCTCCCACACCCAAAAAACAATACGGAATGCCCCTTCTTTTCAACAGCGCGAGGAGGGCGATGAGCTCCTCCTCCGTTTTGGGATAGGCGCATACGGCCGCCATCCCGCCGCAGCCGATCGTCGTATGCCGCGCAAAGGAAAAATTTGCCTCGGTGTCAAGCCCGTGGATACGGTCACCGAGGAACTTTTCGATGTCCAAAGCGATGCTCCTTTCATTTTACCATATTTTACGTCTGATTTCAAACGGTTTTCAGAAATTTATCGGTAATTTTTGTATCGACTTCCTCTGTGGCGATCTCGCGCAAACGGGAGAGCGCCGCGCCGTCGGAAAAGACGCAGGGCGTGCGCACGTTTCCGTCCGTTTTCACCGCCTCCATGCCGATCGTCGGAAGAAGTTCTTCCGTCTCCGCAGAGAGCAGTTCCTCTAAAAATGCAAGCGCATCTTCCCTATGGCTCGTTTTCGTGAGAGAGATGTATTGGAACAAGTCGTTGTAGCCCGTAAGCGGACGGGAATAGACCGTCGCCCCGCGCGTTGCAAAGCGGCAGACGTCCCGTTGCGTTCCCAAAAGATAGCGGTATTTCCCGCTCAAAAAGCCCGTATCGGCGGCCTGCGATCCGCATGGTTCCCCCTTCACGCCCGCATATGCCGCCGCGAGGACGCCGAGGTTACACCCCCCCTCCGAAATGGCGCATACGCCCTCTTCTTCGAAATCTTCGGAGATCGAGAAGAGGAAATACCCGCCCATACACCACGGCACGGCGCGGCATTTGCCCGCGATCTCGCCGCCCGCAAAGCTGTACGGAAGGACTTCGCTGCGTTCGGCCGAGGCCCAGAGTCCCACGCCGAAGGAGAGAAGATCGGGTAGGTTGCCCTCTGCGATCGCCGCCTCTGCCCCCTCGCGGGTGTAGCTCGCGACGAGAAAATAGACGCCCTCGCGCTCTTTTTCAACGCGCCGCGCCACCTGCCGCAAAAAGTTGGTACGCGAGCCCTTTCCGCCCTCGAAAGTATCGACGTTCCAGACCGTCACGACGCGTTTGGGCTCCGCCGCGCCCGCTTCGGCCTTGGGAAAAAATATCACGGCGCAAACGATGGCCGCAATGATTGCAAACGGTACCGCCGAAAGAAGGATACGGAAGAATTTTCGCGCTTTCATACGGGGTATTCTATGCGAAAAGCGCCTTCTGCATGCCCAAAACGGCAAGAGAGGCCGCAACCTCTTGCGACCTCTCCGCGTTTTTGCCCCGCCCGGAGAGCAAGGCAAAAACTCTATTTGAAAGCGGTTCCCCGCTGCAATTTCGAGTTTGTGCAGCGCAGCAAAAATTATACGGAAAAAGGAGAGCTTGCGCTCTCCCCTTCCTCATCTCTTTTGGAAACTGTCGCAGCAGGTGCAATGCTCGCAGTCACAGGTGTTGCCCACGTGGATCTTATCGAGCTTGCAGCGCATGCCGTCGCAGTTGAACGCGCACTCGGTCACCCCGCAGGTGACGCCGCTGTTCATTACCTCTTTCATGGCTGCCCTCCTTCTGCATACAGTATCGGCATTTTTATCGGAAAATATCTTGACATCGGGGCGGAAATTTTGTAAAATGACGAAAAAGGAGGGAAAATATGAAAGTTATCCTCAAAGCAGACGTGAAAGGTACGGGCAAAAAGGGCGAGATCGTCGAAGTGTCCGACGGATTTGCAAAGAATTTTCTCCTCAAACGCAGCCTTGCCGATATCGCGACGGCGAGCGGCATCAACGAGATCGAACAGCGTCGCAATGCCGACGCGTTCCATAGAGCGGAGACGGTGAAGGCCTTAAAGGAACAGGCCGCCAAACTCAACGGAAACACCGTCACCGTCGCCATCCGTACGGGCAAGAACGGCAAGGTGTTTGGCTCGGTCACATCGGATAAGATCGCCTCCGCCCTCTCCGAGCTCGGCTACGAGGTCGATAAGAAGCGTATCACGACGAAGGAAACCATCAAAAACGTCGGCACCTACGATGCCGAAGTGCGGTTCATGGAGGGCGTCGTCGCAAAGATCAAGATCGATGTGATCCCCCTCGAATAACGGAAGAAATGCGAAAGCGCCTCGGTTGAGGCGCTTTTTTCTGTAATATTTCATGTATTATGTCACGCATAGTACTTCGTAAAATGTATTTATTGGCGCAGTTTGCGCCCTTTTTTATCGCTGATCTCTGCCGTAATAGGCATTAAGGTACATCTCTTTGATCTCGGCAATGAGCGGATAGCGGGGATTGGCGCCCGTGCACTGGTCGTCGAAGGCGGCCTCCGACATCTCGTCGAGCTTCGCAAGGAACTCCTCTTCGCTGACCTTCCCCTCGAGTTCTTCCTTGATCGTCGCATGGATCCCGATCGCGGCGCGGAGCCCGTTGACCTTTTTGATGAGCGCTTCGACGAGTTCATCGTCGCTCTCCCCTTTGAGGCCGAGATAGCGGGCAGCATCGGCGTAACGCGCCTTGCACTGCGGATAGGCGTACTGCGGGAAGGTCCCCATCTTCGTGGGCGCCTCGGCGCTGTTGAAGCGGATGACCTCTTCGAGCATGAGGGCGTTTGCGACGCCGTGTGCGATGTGGAAGTATGCCCCGAGCTTGTGCGCCATCGAATGGCTGACGCCGAGGAAGGCGTTTGCGAACGCCATTCCCGCCATCGTTGCGGCATTGGCCATGCGCTCGCGCGCCTCTGCATCGTTTTCACCGCCCTGATAGGCGCGGGGCAAGAACTCGAAGATGAGCTTCATCGCTTCCTTCGCGATGCCGTTGGTGAAGTCTGTCGCCATGACGGAGACGATGGCCTCCAAGGCATGGCTGAGCGCATCGATGCCCGACGCCGCCGTGAGCCCCTTGGGAATGTTCATCATGAGATCGGCGTCGACGATGGCCATATTGGGCATGAGTTCGTAGTCCGCAAGCGGGTATTTGTTGCCCGTCGTCTCGTCTGTGATGACGGCGAAGGGCGTGACCTCGCTGCCCGTGCCCGCCGTCGTGGGAATGGCGACAAAGAGCGCCTTTTCGCCCATCTTGGGGAACTTGTAGATGCGCTTGCGGATATCGCAGAACCGCATCGCCATGTCTTCGAAGTCCACCTCGGGATGCTCGTACATCACCCACATGATCTTGGCGGCGTCCATGGGAGACCCGCCCCCGATGGCAATGATGACGTCGGGCGCAAACTCGCGCATCTGCGCGAGCCCTTCCTTGGCACAGGCGAGTGTAGGATCGGGTGTGACGCCCGCGAACGTCGCGTGGATGATGCCTACGCTGTCGAGGATATCCGTCGCGCGCTTGACAAAGCCGCTCTCGAAGAGGAACTTATCGGTGACGATAAACGCCCGCTTTTTGCCGTATTCCCCGCCGAGTTCTTTGAGGGCTACGCCGAGGCAGCCACGCTTGAAATAGACCTTTTCGGGTGTTCTGAACCAAAGCATATTTTCCTTCCTTTCCGCAACGGTTTTGATATTGATAAGGTGTTTGACGCCCACGTTCTCGGAGACGGAGTTCCCGCCCCACGAGCCGCAACCGAGCGTCAGCGACGGCGCGAATTTGAAATTATAGAGGTCTCCGATCCCGCCGTGCGACGAAGGCGTGTTCAAAACGATGCGGCACGTTTTCATGACGGAGCGGAAATATTCGATCTTTTGGGGATTGGCGTGGACGTCGATGAAGAGCGAAGAGGTATGCCCGAGGCCGCCGTCCTCGACAAGGTGCTCGGCCTTTGCGACGGCTTCCTCAAACGTCTCCGCCCTGTACATCGCCAGAACGGGCGAAAGTTTCTCGTGCGCAAATTCCTCGCTGAAATCCACGCTCTCGACCTCGCCCACGAGGACCTTCGTCTCTGCGGGCACGTCGAACCCGGCGAGCGCGGCGATCGTCTTTGCCGTCTGCCCCACGATCTTCGAGTTGAGGCTGCCGTTGATGAACATCGTCCTGCGCACCCTCTCCGTCTCTTCGGGCGTAAGAAAGTATGCCCCGCGCAACGCCATCTCCGCCTTGAAGGCGTCGTAGACGTCTTTGAGCACGATGACGGACTGTTCGGAAGCGCAGATCATGCCGTTATCGAAGGTCTTGGAATGCAAGATAGAAGAAGCGGCGAGACGGATATCGGCCGACCGATCGACGACGGCGGGTGTATTCCCCGCGCCGACGCCGAGGGCGGGCTTTCCCGAAGAATAGGCCGCTTTCACCATGCCCGAACCGCCCGTCGCGAGGATCATATCCGCTTCGCGCATGACGATGCCCGAAAGCGGCACGGTGGGATAATCGATCCAGCCGATGATGTCCTCGGGCGCGCCCGCACGGACGGCCGCTTCAAGCACGACCTTCGCCGCCTCGATGGTGCATTTTTTTGCCCGCGGGTGCGGCGAGATAATGAGGCCGTTGCGCGTTTTCAGGCAGATGAGCGCCTTGAAAATGGCGGTAGATGTGGGATTGGTCGTCGGGATAATGGCGGCGATGACGCCGATGGGCTCCGCAATGCGCGTGAACCCGAATCCTTCGTCGTGTTCGATGACGCCGCAGGTCTTGGTGTCTTTATAGGCGTTATAAATATATTCCGAGGCATAATGGTTTTTAATCACCTTATCCTCGACGACGCCCATGCCCGTCTCCTCCACCGCCATCTTGGCGAGCGGGATGCGCATCTTGTTTGCGGCAAGCGCGGCGCGGTAAAAGATCTCGTCGACCTGCTCCTGCGTATAGGTCGCAAACTTACGTTGGGCGGCGCGGACTCTCGCGAGCAATTTTTCGAGGGACGCCTCGTCGTCTACGATGAAGTCTTTCATGGTTTCCTCCATAGATACTTCCCTTTCATCATACCAAATTATTCCGAAAATGTCAACGTTCAGACATATTTTTCAGAAGCCGCCCCGCCATACGCAAAGGCCGCTCACGCAAAAGAAAACCGCACCTTCCCAAGGGGCAAGGTGCAGGGTAGATTACAAGGATGCGATCTGTGCTTCCAGCTTCTTTTTCATGTCGAGGAACTTCTCGAGTTTGGCGCGCTCGTCGTCCACGAGTTTTTTGGGCGCCTTCGTCACGAAGTTCTGATTTGCGAGCTTGCCGCCCGCTCGGGCGATCTCGCCCTCTGCGCGCTCGAGCTCTTTTTGCAGACGGGCGCGCTCCTCTTCGAGGTTGACGAGCTCTCCGAGCGGAACGAAGATATGGGCGATGGTCGAAACCTGCGAGACGGCCTTGTCCCCCGCCGCTGCACCGCTCTCCGCGAACTCGATCTCGCTCGCGCCCGCAAGGCGGAGAATGGATTGCTTGTTGACGCCGACGAGCCTCTTTGCGCTCACGAGTTGCGCGGGCTCCGCCACAAGATAGACATGTACCTTCTTCGCGGGCGGACATGCCGTCGCGACCTTGATGGCGCGGACGGCCTTGATGAGTTCGATCACGCCCTCGAAGGCCTTTGCCTCCTCGCGGTAGGCAAGGCGGGAATTGTAGCGGGGAAATTCCGCCGTGATGATCATCCCCTCCGCTCCGGGCAAGTAGCCCCAGATCTCCTCCGTAATGAAGGGCGCGAAGGGATGGAGAAGTTTCAAGGTATTCTTCAAGACGAAGAGCAATACGCCGAGGGTCTGCCGCTTGCGCTCCCCATCCGTCCCGTAGAGGGCGGGCTTGGAGAGCTCGATGTACCAATCGCAGAAGTCGTCCCACGCGAAGGACATCACCTTATCCGCCGCAATGCCTAAATCATATTTTTGCAGGGCGAGCGTGACCTCGCGCACCGTCGTCATGAGGCGGGAGATGATCCAGCGGTCGGAGGGCTGTAATTTGATGGCGGAAAGATCCGCGGGGACCTCCTCTTCCTTCACATTCATGAGGACGAAGCGAGAAGCGTTCCAGATCTTATTGAGGAAGTTGCGCGCCGCCTCGAACTTCGCCGCCGACATGCGGGTATCATTGCCGGGAGCGACACCCGAAATGAGGGCAAGGCGGAGCGAATCGGCGCCGTACTGTTCGATGACTTCGAGCGGATCGATGCCGTTGCCGAGCGATTTGGACATCTTTCTTCCCTTCTCGTCGCGCACGAGGCCGTGGATGAGCACATCGCGGAACGGGACCTTCTTCGTATAGCGAAGGCCCGAGACCATCATGCGCATGACCCAGAACGGAATGATATCGTAGCCCGTAACGAGGACGTCCGTCGGATAGAAATACTTAAATTCGGGCGTCTCCTCGGGCCAGCCGAGCGTGGAGAAGGGCCAAAGCGCGGACGAGAACCATGTATCAAGGCAGTCCTCATCGCGCGAAAGGTGCGTACAGCCGCAGTGCGGGCAGACGGTCGGGTCGTCCTTGGGGGTGACAATTTCCGCGCCGCATTTTTCGCAATACCAGACGGGAATGCGGTGCCCCCACCAAAGTTGGCGGGAAATGCACCAATCGCGGATATTTTCCAGCCAATTATAATAAATTTTGGCGAAGCGGTCGGGCGTAAACTTGGTCTTGTTCTTGACGACGGCGTCGATGGCGGGCTTGGCGAGCGTCTGCATAGAGACGAACCACTGCTTGGAGACGAGGGGTTCGAGCGTCGCGTTGCACCTGTGGCAGTGCCCCACGTTGTGCGTATGATCTTCCACCTTGACGAGAAGGCCGAGGGCATCCATATCCTCCACGATGCGTTTGCGCGCCTCGTAGCGGTCGAGCCCTTCGTACTCCCCCCCCTCCTTGTTGACGGTCCCGTCGTCGTTGAGAATGCGGATCATGGGGAGCTTATGGCGAAGGCCCACTTCGAAATCGTTGGGGTCGTGCGCGGGGGTGATCTTCACCGCGCCCGTACCGAATGCGGGATCGACGTAATCGTCCGCGACGACGGGGATCCTCCTCCCGACAAGGGGCAAGATGAGCGTCTTTCCGACGAGGGCAGCATAGCGTTTATCCTTGGGATTGACAGCGACCGCCGTATCGCCGAGCATCGTCTCGGGGCGGGTGGTCGCAATGGTGATAACTTCCTCCGAGCCCTCGACGGGATAGTTGAAGTACCAAAAATGGCCCGCATCCTCCGACCACGAGACCTCCTCGTCGGAGAGCGCGGTCTTGCAATCGGGGCACCAGTTGATGATGCGGCTGCCGCGGTAGATGAGCCCCGCTTCATAGAGACGGAAGAAGGCCTCGCGCACGGCGCGGGAGCACTTTTCGTCCATGGTGAAGGCGAGCCTCGACCAATCGCAGGAGGAACCGAGCTTTTTGAGCTGGCCGACGATCCTGCCGCCGTACTGTTCCTTCCACGCCCACGCCCTCTTCAAAAATTCCTCTCTGCCGAGTTCTTCCTTCGTCGTCCCCTCTTCGCGGAGTTTTTCGACGATCTTGTGTTCGGTCGCGAGCGATGCGTGATCGACGCCGGGCTGCCAGAGGACGGAATAACCCTGCATGCGCTTGAAGCGGACGACGATATCCTGCATCGTCTCGTCCATGGCGTGGCCGATGTGCAGTTGCCCCGTCACGTTGGGGGGCGGCATCATCACGGTAAACGGCACTTTATCGGGATCGATCTTGGCAGAAAAAGCTCCGCTCTCCATCCACCCGGCGTAGACCTTATCCTCAAACTCACGGGGATCGTACGTTGTCCGCATTTCTTTCATAAAATCCATCTCTCGAAAATATAATACCTGTTTATTATAACCTCCTTTTTTTTCGTTGTCAATTAAACGGCCGTGCACATAAGATATATTATTCCAATTTTCACGGAGAGAACTATGAAAAAAACTTTTGCAATTCTCGGAGCGGCTCTTCTTTCGCTCCTTCCCCTCTCCGCCTGCGGCGGAAACGGCGACGGCCTAACGACCGTCAAACTCAACGAAGTGACCCATTCCATCTTCTATGCCCCGATGTACCTTGCCGATTCACTCGGCTACTTCGAGGAAGAAGGCATCAAGATACAGCTCACCAACGGCGGCGGCGCAGACAACACGATGGCGGCCGTCCTTTCGAACGGTGCAGACATCGGCTTCTGCGGCCCTGAAGCGGCGCTCTATGTGGCGCTCGGCGGCACGAGCGATATTCCCACCGTCTTTGGCCAGCTCACCCAGCGCGACGGTTCCTTCCTCGTCTCGCGCAAGGATGAGGCCGCCACCTTCACATGGGAAAGCCTCAAAGGCAAGGAGATCCTTGCGGGCCGGCAGGGCGGCGTCCCCGCGATGACCTTCGAATACATCCTGCGCGAACACGGATTGACCGATGCCGATATCAATCTCAATTTCGACGTCTCCTTTAACAACATGACGGCAGCCTTCATCGAAGGAACGGCGGAGTATTGCACGATGTTCGAGCCGACCGCCTCCGAAGTACAGGCGGAGGGCAAGGGCTTCATCGTTGCCGCCGTGGGCGATCAAAGCGGCGTCGTCCCCTATACGAGCTTCATCGCCAAACGGTCGTGGCTCACCAAACACGAAGATACGGCAAAGGGCTTTTTGCGCGCCATGTTGCGCGCGGTGGAGTTCGCGCAGACCAACGAGCCCGAGACCATCGCCCCCTATCTCGTCAAACACTTCACCGATACCTCGGTCCAATCGCTCGCAACGAGCATCCGCAACTATCAACGTATCGACTCGTGGGCAACGGATATGGCGATGACGGAGGAGAGCTTCGAGCGGCTGCAAGACATCATCCAATCGGCGGGCGAACTTCCCGAGCGGGCGGATTTCTCCCTCTTCGTCGACAACAGCTATGTGAAGGAAGTGTACGCGTCCCTCAAAAAATAACCAACATCTGAAATACGGAAGGTTTGCATATGAAAAAGGAAATGTTGCGGTTTTCCGATGTATCCTTCATCTATCACACGCCGCGCGCCGAGACAAAGGCGGCCGAACACCTCTCGTTTTCCGTATCCGAAGGAGAATTTGTGGCGGTCATCGGCCCCTCCGGTTGCGGAAAGACGACCCTCCTTTCCCTCGCGGCGGGACTTCTGAAACCTTCGGAGGGCGAGGTCGAACGGTGCGGGAGCTGTGGCTACATGCTCCAAAAAGATGAGCTCTTCCGTTGGCGGACCATCGAGAAAAACATCTTTTTGCCCCTCGAGATCAAGCGGCAAAAGACGCCCGAAAACTGCGAACGCGCACGCACGCTCGCAAAAAAATACGGGCTGGGCGACTTCTTACAGAGTTATCCCTCCCAACTTTCGGGCGGGATGCGGCAACGGGCGGCGCTCATCCGGACGCTCGCGACCGATCCCGACGTCCTTCTCCTCGACGAACCCTTCTCCGCGCTCGACTACCAGACGCGCCTCAACGTGACCGAGGACGTCGCCGAGATCATCCGCAGCGAGGGCAAGACGGCCCTGCTCATCACGCACGATATCTCGGAGGCGATCTCGCTCGCCGACCGTGTCCTCGTCCTTTCCCGCCGTCCCGCCCGCGTCACCTTTGAGCATGCGCTCGATTTCGGCGAAGAGAAAAACCCGATGAGAAGGCGCGAAATGAGCGGCTTTTCGGGCTGGTTCGAAATACTATGGAAGGAGTTAAACGCATGAAAAAGCAGAAAAAGTTGCAATTTTCCGCAGAACATCGGCAATATCTTAAAAAAAGAAAGCGTAGCGTCGCCCTCGTTTGGTCGCTCCGCATCGGGCTCCTCGTCCTCCTTCTCGGGCTATGGGAACTCTCGACGTCGCTCGGCTGGGTAGACGCCTTCCTCGTCAGTTCCCCTTCCCGCATCGCAAAGACGATCGCCTCGCTCTACCGCGACGGCACCCTCTTCTACCATATCGGGACGACGCTGTGGGAGACCCTCGTCGGCTTTGTCATCGCCGTCGCCGTGGGCTACTGTGTCGCCCTCGCGCTCTGGTGGAGCGAGACGGTGCGGAAGGTCCTCGAACCCTATATCGTCGTCATCAACGCCCTGCCCAAGATCGCGTTGGGCCCCCTCATCATCATATGGTTCGGCACGGGAAGCAAGGCGATCCTATTTATGACGGTGATCGTCGGGGTGATCGTGGCGATCATGCACATGCTCTCCGCCTTCATCGAGACAGATAAGAATAAGATCCTGCTCCTTCGCTCGATGGGCGCGAGCAAAGTGCAGATCCTCACAAAACTCGTTGTTCCTTCCTCGCTGCCCTCGTTCATCTCCATGCTCAAAGTCAACGTCGGCATGGCGTGGATCGGCTCCATCATGGGCGAATACATCGTCTCGCGGGCGGGGCTCGGCTACCTCATCGTGTACGGCGGGCAGGTGTTCCGCCTCGACCTCGTGATGAGCGCGACCTTTATCCTCTGCGTGCTTGCCGCGGGGATGTACTTCCTCGTGGTGCTTCTCGAAAAACTTCTCGTGAAGAACGCCGAGGACTGAAAAAGCGATCCCGAGCGCCCCTTCGACGGGATAAAAATACTTTACGATCCCCGCAAGTCCCACGCGGGAGAGCGCAAACGCCGCGGAGAGTACCACGATCTTCGCGGCGATCTTTTTTCTTCCATGGACGCAGTCGCATACCGAGAGTAGCGGGTAGAGCGACGAGGCGAGCGACGTAAGGATCGCCAGCGCCACTTGGGCGGAAAAGATCTTCTTCCCCCGCATCGCATACAAAAAGGGCATCTCGGCGCGAAGGGCGTCCTCCCCCGCCGCATGCACACAGCCGAGGACGGCGAGCGAAGCGGCCGCAACGAGGGCGGAAGCAAGCAATGCGGGCGCGAAGGCATGCTTCATATCCCTGCCTGCATCGAGTAGGACGGGCGTCATCAGGAAGGCGTTCAATCCGGCATAACACGCGCCCCCGAGCGCGCCGTGCATCGAAAAAGACGGACGGGCGATATCGTTTCCGCCGTACAAAAAGACGAAGCCGATGAGAAGAGGCACCAAAAGGGTGTTGAGGATGGAGACGCCCTTCGTCCCCTTTGCAAGCACGGCGACGGAGAGAGCAAGACCGCCGAGAGAGAGAAGAGGCGAAAGATCGGGGAGAAGGGAATCGAGCCCTGCGAGCATGGCGGCGCAGGGAATGAGGGCGAAGAGAGAAAAGGCCGTCTGCGCGGCGCCCGCCCCCCTGCCGAAGAGCGCTTCGAGCGCCCCGCGGTATCCCCCGTATTTCTTCCCGAGAAAGAGGCAGAGCGAGGAGAAAAGACAAAACAAAAATGCGGATAAAAGGACGGGTGCAAAGTATTCTGCCGACGGAAAAAAGCGGACGAGCTCTGCGCCCGAGATAAATCCCGCGCCGATCGCCCCACCCACAATCAATAGTGCTCCCCGCAGTGTGCCCATCAAGGTGTTGTATGTCTCGGCATATAAAAATATGAAAAAATATGGATTTTTTTCAAAAATTATGTCTGACATAGTACTTCAACTATTGACAAAAAGTGCTGACTATGGTATAATAAGGAAAACAAAGGAGGAAAAGTCATGGACGATGAGTCAAGCCCCGATGTAGAGATCGAGCCGAAGGACGAAAACAAGGACGAAAAATCCATCAGTTCCGACCTTATCCGCGGGCACATCAACACCATTATTTTGCGCGCCCTCTACGACGGCGATAAGTACGGCTACGAGATCATGGCCGAGATCGAACGCAAGAGCCACGGGCAATATTCCATCAAAGAGCCCTCCCTTTACAGCGCGTTGAAGCGTCTGGAAAAGAACGGCTACGTCACCTCGTATTGGGGCGGTTCGGTCGCCGGCGGCAGGAGGAAGTATTTCTCCCTCACCGACGAAGGCAAAGCCGTCTCCGAACAAAATCAATCGGAGTGGGAATATTCGCGCACCGTCATCGATTCCCTGATCTCGGATAAAGATTTCGACTTCAACAACCCCGCCCCTACTGCCGTCGATATGCGTGTTCTGCGCAGCTCCACTTCCCGCGTCCCCTCCCGCGAGGGCGAGGACGACGAACTCGACTACGAGCCCGTTTTCGACGACTCCGCCGAACGGGTCCGCCTTGCCGAGGAGTTCGAGCAAAAGACTTCCGACCTCGCGGCGGAATACGAGCAGAAGAACACCGCGCTCGAAGAGGAATTTCAAGCGAAATCGGCCGCACTTGAAGAAGAGCGCAAGGCGCTCGAAGAGGAACGGCAGAATTTCGAGACGGAAATGAAGATGCGCGGCGACGCCATCGAGGCCGAACAGGCTTGGCGCGAGGAGGAGATCACCGCCCGCGAACAGGCCCTCGCCGCCGAGCGGGAACGCCTCGAAGCCATGCGCTCGGAGCAGATCGTATCCGCCAACGCCGAACAGGCGCAAAAGGCGGCCGATCTCGCCGAAGAAGCCGCACGCCTCGAAGAGCGCAAGCGCGCGATGGACGAGGAAGAAGCCGCACGCCGCGCCGCCCTCGAAGCGGAAGAGAGCGAACGCCGCCGCATTCTCGATGAGGAGACAGAGGCGAGAAGAGCCCTTCTCGAAGCCGAGGAAGCGGAGAAAAAACGCGCTTACGAGGCGGAAGAAGCTGCGAAGAAAACCAGCCTTGCCGCCGAAGAAGCGGAGCGCAAACGCATCCTCGACGAGGAAGAAGCCGCAAGACGGCGTATCATCGAGGAGCGTGAACAGCAGTTCGCCGAGCGTGAGGCCTTCTATAATCGAGAAAGAACGCGCTTTTCCGAACTTTTGCGCCAACGCGACGAGCAGATCGACGCCGAACGCAGGGCGCACGCGCAGGAGCTCGCCGAACAGGAACGCAGGATCGTGCAGGAGCAGGAGGCCATCTTCCGCCAGCGCGAACAGCAGATCTTGCATAAGAACTACCTCGACCTCGTCAACTCCCCTTCCCGCCCCGAACCCGAGCCCGCCGCTTATTTCACCGCGCCCGAGCAACCGTCCGAGGACGCCGCCGCGCCGCAAAAATACCGCACCGTCGTGCAGAATATCTATGCGGGCGCCGTACAGGGCGAGAGGACGGGTGAACCCGCCCCCCGCGCCCGTTCGCTCGACGGGATCGACTTCCACGACCTCGAAAGCCGCGCGGCGCACGACGGCATCAAGGTGACGACGACGGGCGGCCAACTTCCCGCCAAGGTGGAGACCGACGTCGTGAATACCGTCCATAAGGGCAAGATGCTCTTCCTCTCCGCGATCGTTCTCCTCTTCGTGTGCATCGTCGAGGGCGCGATCGTCATGGCGGTAAGAAAGCAGTATGGCCTTCCTGTCTTTTACCCCTATCTCATTTGGGCGATCGGGATCGTCGTGCTCCTCGTGACGGGGCTCGCCTATGCCAACCGCTACGGCGCGCGCTCCATCCGAAGGAAAGGCCCCGCGATCATCAACGCCGTCGTCGGATATTGCCTGTGCATCGTGATAACTTTTATCGTTGCACTCTCGGCAAAGATCGACTTCGCCTCGGCTTCCGACCTTGCGACCTTCATTGCAGTGCCCATCATCTTCCTCTTCGGGATCGTCATCTTCGGGGTGTGCTACTACATCCTCACCTGTCCCAAGAAGAAGCAATAAAAGAAAAGCCGTCTCCTTTGTGAGACGGCTTTTCCGTTCTTGCGGAAACGTTATGAATTCCTATTTGTTGCTGCTTTTTTCTTTGCCTTTTTTTCATCATCCTGCTTCTTACCGTATTCCCATAAGATCATATCGAGGACTTTGAACACGGTGTAATTGACGGGTTTACTCGTTTCTGGGTCAATATATGTTTTCATATCTCCCATGATATCTTTGAACAAATCTTTATTGTCGTGGATAATATCATAAGTTTTCGTCAGAAGAGTACTAAAGTCTAATTTATTTGGCGTCTTTACTCCTAATGCACGCAAGCCCTTATTGTCATAGCTATCGTAAGCAATCACGCACCCATAAGTCCCCATGAGAATTTTACAAGTCATCAAAGGGGATACTCGATTTTCTTTTGCTTCATGTGGCGGATATTTTTTATCATCGTCCTTCAATATTTCAGCAAGTGACGTCTGAATGTCAGTATATAGGCTCTCAACCTTGACGATATATTGGTCCAGGTCAAAATGATCGTCCAACGGGTCGATGTCTTTAATGCTTAAGTAGTCAGTATTAAAAAGCGAATCCGTGATCCCCTCAAAAACCTTATACGATTTCCAAATAAACCAATCATTACCGCGAAACATTCCCCAACTTGCAAGATAATTAAAAAGTCGTAAGGAGAACTCGTTTTTCTCGTCTGATGTTAATTTATTTCCGTAATGTGTGTCGAAATACTCTTTACAGGGGTCATATGAACGAAACCGATGATGCTCGTTTTTCCACTCTTCCATAAAAATTTTATAATTATCTTTGATTTCTCCAAAAGCGGTCTTTTGCATAATCATTTCTCCTTGTTTTTTTCGGCTGTGCCGAGTTATTCGTCTTTTGTCCAAAGTACGATCGTGGTGCCGTCTTCGGCGTAGTGCCACCAATTTTCGCTCTCTTGCCATTGCTCCGCCGTCGGCTTTTCGGCTGAGAAATAATATCGCGTCGCAGAAGTTAAGTAGGAGTTGCCATAGCCGTTGATAGAAATATTTCCCCATTCTTCGGCTATTCCTTTATAATAAACTGTTTTTAGCCCGTTACAACCACAGAACGCATAAATTCCGATCGAGGTCACGCCGCTCCCAATCGTCACACTTTCAAGCCCGTTACAACCATAGAACGCAC